>JBIKVP010000081.1:0-8421 GCA_044356745.1 Beijerinckiaceae bacterium
TTCGTGAAGGCCATCCTTGGCTTCCTGAATACCACTTTTCCGCAAAAAGCACGATTATGGGTTGACCGCCTATCCGATAACTTCAAAATACTTCAGACACCAACTCTTCAAATGTGAGGGGTATAAACAAATTAGTGTCAGAAATCTCGACCCCAGCCAGATTTTATGCCGCACAAATCTGACGCCACTCAGCAAGTGCGACGGTTCGATGTTCCTTGAAGACTGTTGTTGAAGTGAGGTTTCTTTGTCCATTGAAGTGATTGTGGATCGAGCCGTGAAGCGCGGCAAATTTTTGCAGACGTCGCATTCGCCGGAACCGGAGCATGGCTCGTTCCCGTCGTCGAAAGGGTTGATGCGAATTCTCGCCCCGATTGTTCAACCAACGGCCGACCTCTCGTTTATTTATTACCCCTAAAACCTTGAGTGCAGCGCCGTATGATCTCAGGTGACGTTTTGAAATAGCGGAAGATGGGTGAGTTGCTCATGCCTTACGGCTAGCGGCATGAACCATCAGCAGCAAGCCAAATTTCCTCTGACAGTGCCCCTTGATCAGGACTTCAACTCGCTTGACGCTCAGCGCGAGGCATGTGATGCAGACAGCATCAATGTGGTGCTGGAACAAAACGCCAAGGTAGACTACAGTCGAGGGGCACGGTTATCGTGTGGCAGGGAGAGCTTCAACATGGACCACGCGCAAATTCTAGCCCTGATCGCAGCCCTCTCCGGCACGCCGGATGTTGATCCGTTTGCGCCATTGCGCGCCGCGGCAGCTAAGCCGGACGCTGTTGTCAGTCTCGAGCCATGCCCCCGACCGTTGCCTGCCAATGAAATCGAAGGCGTAAGCCTGCTCTGTGGCCGTGTGAAAGTCGCGGAGGATCGCTCGAAACCGAGTGGCAAGACGGTGTCACTGGCTTTTGCCGTTCTCAAGGCAACCTCGCGTTTCCCGGAGGCTGATCCGGTCATCTATCTGCAAGGCGGGCCCGGTGGCAGTGCGGTGGCACAGATTCCGCTGATGGAGCGCATTTTCCGACCCTGGCGGGATCGACGGGATGTCGTGATGTTCGACCAGCGTTCAGCAGGGATTTCGGGTCTCTCGACAAGCTGCGCGAACATGCTGGCGACCAATGCTTATGACATTGTGCGCCCCGACCCTGCGACAAGCTTGCCAGTCCTTGCCAAGCAATGCGTCAGCGAACTGGAAAAAGAGGGAGTGCCCCTCGCCGTCTATAACACCACGCAGAACGCGCTTGATGTGCCGCTGGTGGTCAAGGCGCTCGGCTATGGCGATTATAACCTCTACGGGATTTCCTACGGCACCAAACTGGCGCTGGAAGTGATGCGCGTCGCCCCCCAAGGGGTGCGCTCGGTCATCATTGATGGCGTGGCGCCGTCCTGGATCAATCTCTACAACTCGTTTGCGCTCAAGAATGACGAGGCTGTGCAGATCGTGGTTGATCAATGCGCGGCGGACAAGGCATGCAACGACGCCTATCCCGACCTTGGTCGCATCTTCAACGAAACCTTCGATAAGGCTGCGAAGGGCGAAATTGTCTTCCAGGGCCAGAAGATGTCTGTTGAAGGCGTCGCAGCGCCCATCATCAGCCGCAATGGGAAATACAATTCAGCGCCGATCACCCGTTTCATCCCAGCCTATGTTTACGAGCTCTGGCGCGGCAAGGAAATGCCGACCGTCGAGCTTCTGAGCGCCGCCAAACTCGACATACCGAAAGCAGACGATGCGGCGGTGCTCAAGTCTGCCGGTAAGCTCGATGCCGGGCAGCAGGCGCTGATCCAGCAACTCCTCGATAATGCCGCGATCACCGGCCGCGCCGAAACCAGTTCGGCCCGCTCGATCGCAGCCCTTCGGGATGCGGATGAAAACACGCGCGCGCTCGGCCCGCTGGTGGGTCTGTTCGATCAGGAACTGGAGAGCGCGCTGCGCGAGGCTCTTCGCGTGGACAGAAGCAAGGCGCAAAGCGTGCTGGCTGATTACACGGCGATGCAGACGACCCGGCCTAGCAAGGAGGTCTTGCAGGCTTTTGTCGACAAGCACACCGATGGCGCGGCCAAATCACGGCTTTCAAGCCTGATCACTGGGATGAATGAGAAAGAACTGCAAGGCTCCTTCACGATCATTCGGCGCGACAGCCTCAAATCATTCATGCCGTTCTTCAACCAGTTCTTCCTTGATGTGTACGCCTGCCAGGAAGACATGCCACGTTCCTCCTTCGAGGGATATCAGGCCACAATCGCCACGATGAAATACCCGCGCATCGGCGCGCTGACCGATCAGCTTGCCAAAGGGTTTTTCGAGGCTTGCGCACAGTTCAAGCCGCAACCGCGCGAAAACTGGCATGTCCCCGTGCAATCCAGCATTCCGACGCTTTCGTTTGGCAGCCTGTTTGATATCCAGACACCGCCAAGCTGGGCGAAGGCCGCCATCGAAAAGCTAACAAACGCACATGCCTTCATGATCCCCGAGGCGGGACATGGCGCCCTTATCTATCAACCATGCGTGGGCGAAATGGGTGTGGCGTTCATCGACAACCCGAAGCGCCGCTTCGACAACTCCTGTGCTGAGAGCATCAAGATCGATTGGCATATCGCGCCGTGGGTTACGTCACAGGCGAGGTGAATCGGAGACGCGAACCCGACACACAAGTGTTCCCGCGAAACGGAGAGAGTTTCTGCGCAAATGGCGGGAGAGGTGGCCGCCTAACAAGGGTTTTTTGAGGGGTGTTACGGGTGGGGAAGGGTGCTTTATAAAATATAAATATCGTTGAATATCAGATACTTAACGATAGTTAATGGCGGAGACGGAGGGATTCGAACCCTCGATACCGGATTAGGGTATGCTCATTTAGCAAACGAGTGCCTTCAGCCTCTCGGCCACGTCTCCAAACTTTAAAACTCATCTATCAACAAGGCCGAGAGGTTTTTCTCTACACGGTTTTTGCAGAACAAAAACCTATGCTGGCCACGTCTCCAAACTTTAAAACTCATCTATCAACAAGGCCGAGAGGTTTTTCTCTACACGGTTTTTGCAGAACAAAAACCTATGCTGGCCACGTCTCCAAACTTTAAAACTCATCTATCAACAAGGCCGAGAAGTTTTTCTCTAAACAGTGTTTGCACAGCAAAACATATGTTGGCCGTATCTGTAAACTTAAAAGGAGGCATAACGCCTCCTATCAATTCTTGCAACTCTTAACCGCAGATTACAGTGAAAATCAATGAACGTGTTTTTTGCCAGATTGTTTAACCGTGCCTGTCATGATTTCCGCTGGCCGATTTGTTGTGTGAGCGGCTTGTTTTGATCCGTCATTTTGCACTTCAAATTCAACATCAACTTTACCAGCTTTTTCAAACTCAAGCGTGCCTTTGATTTTATCCCCAGCCTGAATTTGACGTTTCAGACCAATAAACATGACGTGATAACCGTTAGGGCGCATCTCTAACATGCCGCCCGGCCAGATTTCCACGCCCATGACAGCGCGCATGCGGACGATGCCGCCATCACGCGCCGTTTCATGAATTTCAACACGCTCGGCTATATCTGATGAAGCTGTCATCAAACGATCTAGCTCACGCCCTTTGTTGCGAATAATTACATAACCCGCCCCAGTACTTGCCCCAGCTTGTGTAGGAGTCGTCCAAGGGTGATCAACTTGCAAACCGCCAACTACATAATCATGTGAACTGGCTGGCAAAACGGATGCGGCGATGAATGTGAGAGCGCCAACTGCCTTGAACAGAAACGATGTCATCTGAATATCCTCTTCGTAAGATGCAAAATCAAAAAAGCCGAATCATTGCTTAATACTTTGTAATCTTCGCGCCTATTTCTAAAGATTTCTACACTTTTAATGCGCTTATTCGATTATTTCTACTTTTTCAATGCCACGCTTTTTCTCAATCATTTTCACAGCCCACACACTCATTTCATAAAGTAAACAAGTTGGAATAGCGAGAATGAGCATACTGATCGCATCGGGAGGAGTGAGAATCGCCGCTAATCCAAAAACAATGACAATCGCATACCGACGCTTATCACTTAAAAACGCAGCACTCACGATTCCCATCTGCCCAAGGAGGGTTAAAATCACAGGGAGCTGAAAACAAATACCAAACGCAAAAATAAGGGTCATAATGAGTGAGAGATAATCACTCACTTTCGGCAACAGCTCAATAGTTGCTATACTGTTAGGTTCTATTTGCTGCATCCCAAGCGAAAATTTCATCAACAAGGGCACAGCAAAAAAATAAACAATCAGTGCACCAATAAGGAAAAAGACAGGGGTTGCAATCAGATAGGGCAAAAATGCATTGCGTTCATTTTTATATAATCCAGGTGCAACAAACAGATAAATCTGCGTTGCTATCACGGGAAAGGCTAAAAAGGCTGCACCAAACGCCGCAACATGAATTTGTGTGAAAAAATATTCAAGTGGCCCAGTATAAATTAGCTTCGCATCTAACCCCATGTTCTTGGCGACAGAAGCATAAGGCCATACCAGAACATTATAAATTGGCTTGGCGAGAGCAAAGCAAATAAAAAACATCACAATAAACGCTGCAAAAGCCTTAATGAGACGCGATCGTAATTCCGTTAAATGCTCAACCAATGGCGCACGCGATGCATCAATATCATCGGCTTTAGCTTCAACAGCAGGGATGGATTGCTTCGCCATCACGCTGATGTTCCTTGGCGTCTAATAGATGCATATTTTGCTTTTCGTAATTTTGAAGGCGTTGTAACGCGGGGTTTTGGTTTAGCATGAGATAAGCGCTCTCGCTCTGTTTGCGATCGCATCACTATTTTAGGCGCGGGGTGAACGAACGGAAGACTTTGATCAATCCCTTCAAGAGGGTCATAAAACGGTATTTGATCTGGTTCTTGATATTTTTCAGACTCTTGGAAAGAATCGTTCACCTGTTTTGCAATGTCATGAAGTGGATTTTTTTGAGAGAGCTGACGCACTGATGCCGTGATATGATCAACGGGATCACGCAATGTTTTAGAAATGTTATGCACATCCGCATCACGGATAGCATCGTGAAATTGCCCCTGAAATTCACCAGCCATGCGCTTAAGTTTAGCTGTCGCTTGACCCGCGCTTTTAAGCACTCCGGGTAAGTCTTTAGGGCCAATCACAATAAGTGCAACACCCCCTAAGAGCAGCATTTCTCCCCAGCTAATGTCAAACATGGCGTGATGCTCGTTTTAGTGTGTCCTTAACCCGCGTTCTTGGTGTCTTTATGGGTATTTACGGATTGAGATGCATTATGTTCAAGTGTTTTTGGTGTCGGGTTAGCGTCTGTAGAAGCCGTCTCTTCCTCAGAGAGCCCTTTTTTGAACGCCTTGATACCTTTGGCAAAATCTCCCATCAACTCAGAAATCTTGCCACGTCCAAACAGAAGAAGCGCAACGATGAGAAAAAGCAAAATATGTTGCCAGCCTAAACCCATGATAAAAAAATCCTTACACGAATAATTTCAATGTGCTTGCAAGCTACCCCTCTCTGAGTGGGAAAACAAGAACCTCTTGCGGAATGATGTCGATTCCAACATCTTGCCCCATCACGACTGTTTCCCCGAGTGCAGTGCGTAATCTCACTCGCAGCGGTGTGTCCATGCCTTGCACGGCCAATCCCACTAACTCAACAGGCCCAAGGCAACGCCGTTCAATCACACGGGCGGGAACACAAAAACCAGCAGGGGCAAGTTTAATTCCTTGCGGGCGAATACAAACACTCACCGACGTGCCTTCCTCTAGATGTGGTGCAGGGATTACGGCAAAGGGTAAATCCACACGTCCTTTATGAACTATGCCGTTCACCTCATTGAGATCACTAAAGAAACGTGCTGCATAAACATCCATAGGACGACGATAAATATCCTCGGGTGTACCTACCTGAACAATGTGTCCATGACGCATGAGCACAATACGATCAGCTAATCGCATCGCTTCTTCAGCATCGTGCGTGACAAGCAGCGTAGTTGCGCCACTTTCACGAATAAGGGCAAGTGTTTCTTCGCGCACCGTGTCCCGCAAGCTTTGATCAAGGTTGGAGAATGGCTCATCCATCAACAATACACCAGGGCGCGGCGCAATCGCACGGGCAAGGGCGACGCGTTGCTGTTCGCCGCCTGAAAGGGCGTGTGGATAGGTATTGGCAAAGGCTTCCATCCCAACCCTTGCCAACATGTTTAAAGCTTGTGCTCTCGCTTCCTGTTTGGAGAGGTATCTTAAACCAAACAAGACATTGCTGAGCACATCCATATGCGGAAACAACGCATAATCCTGAAACATGAGGCTTAAATGGCGTTTTTCCGGTGCGAGAAGGGTAGTTGGAGAACTCACCTCGCGCTCATCTAGTAAGATTCGCCCCTTCGTTGGTCGCTCTAAACCCGCGACAAGGCGTAATAAACTGGTTTTGCCGCCACCAGATTGTCCAAGAAAACAGATAATCTCACCAGCTGTGATGGTTAAGTTCACGTCCTTTACGGCAAATGTCTCATCGTAAGCCAGATGCAAATTATCAAAGGTGAGGCTTGCCGGAATAGCTGCACCCGCCGTGCCGCGCTGCCCCCATGGGCGAGACCATAAACGCGCAGGTTGCGCTGTTTCAACGCTGGCCTGATCAATTGGTGCGCTCATGATGTGCTCACATTAAAAAGCGTCGCCTCATCCTCTTCAAGAGGATCTTCATCTGCATTTAGAGCTGGATCGTCAGATGGATTGGGCACATGAAGATGTGAAGGTACACGCCCCTCAATAAACCCTGCGCCTTTGAGTTCTTCAAGACCAGGTAAATCAGACAGTGCTTCTAAACCAAAATGAGCCAGAAATGCAGGTGTTGTGCCATAGGTGACGGGTCGCCCCGGTGTTTTTCTCCTTCCACGCAAACGTACCCAGCCCGTTTCAAGCAATGTATCGAGCGTGCCGCGCATCGTTGATACACCCCGAATATCTTCAATTTCAGCACGTGTGACAGGTTGATGATAGGCAATGATCGCAAGGGTTTCGAGTGCGACTTTCGAGAGTTTTCGCGGCTCCTCCTTCACAATAGCGATGAGATCCGTCAAATCAGGCGCGGTGCGAAACTGCCAACCTTGTGCTGTATGCACGAGCTGCACCCCCCGTGATTGATAATCGCGCTGCAACTGTGTCATCAGGTCATTGAGATGCAAGTCATGAGGCACTTGTAATGCCAGATCAGCATCGCTCACAGGTTCTACACTGGCGAACACAATCGCTTCCAAACGCCGAAGTGTAAAACCTCTCCGCTCATCATGATGCGCATCATCAGGGGATGGGTTACCTGTCATAGTAGTTTGATGCCCTTTATCCTGTCTGATTATTGATATTACATCAGAGTGTGATGCGAAAGATTTTGGCGAGCATGACATATTTACTCTTTCACGGTGACGTGTTCAGGCTGTTTCAACCACAGTGGCGCGAAAGCGCGATCTTGGCGAATGTGTAAACACCCTTCTCTCACCATTTCAAGCGCGGCACTGAAAGAAGAGGCTTTGACATCTTTTAAAGCGTATTGCTGGGGCAGGTATGCGGTGAGAAGCACATCAAGGGTTTGCCAGTCACGGGCGTGATCGGGAATTAATTTCATCAGCATTTCTCGCGCTTCAATCAGCGACCAGACCTGCCGTTGAGGAAGCGTAGCACGCTCAGATGAGCGCTTTTGACAATTCTCACCATACGCATTGAGAAGATCATAGATATTAGCTTGCCAAACGGGGCGTATCATTGTGTTGACGGGCTCGACTTGGCCTCGTGTGAACGTATCACGTCCTAATTGAGGAAGTGCATCAAGTGCTCTTCCGACACGGCGAATCACTTCAAGGCGCTGGAGTTTGAAAGCAAGCGCTGCGGCAAGCTCATCCGGCATGGGTGACTCATCTTCATCAGTGGGCGGTTCTGGAAGCAGGAGTCGTGATTTCAGATAAGCCAGCCATGCCGCCATGACGAGATAGTCGGCGGCAAGTTCAAGCCGCAGCGCACGCGCTGCTTCAATAAAACGCAAATATTGTTCAGCCAATGCGAGAATTGAAATAGCGCGTAAATCCACTTTTTGGCGACGTGCAAGCTCTAAAAGGACATCAAGCGGCCCTTCAAAGCCTTCAATATCAAGAATCAGCGCTGAATCATTCTCATCACTGTCAAAATTTAAAAATTGTGATGTCGATATTTGAGAAGATTCAAACATGATTTAAAAGGCTCTTCTTAAGCTTCATAAACACAGCGTAAACGTCAAAAAGAGTTCTTACAATCTCTTATACCCCTCGTGAGTGAAGAGTTGGCGTTATCTTTTTATTAAGGTTGTTTTGATTCCAATTTGGTATGGGTACGCTTTTAGAACCGGATCAACGGCAGGAGCTTTTGAAACGCCACCGCACCGA
>JBIKVP010000082.1:0-8193 GCA_044356745.1 Beijerinckiaceae bacterium
GACTTCGTGAAGGCCATCCTTGGCTTCCTGAATACCACTTTTCCGCAAAAAGCACGATTATGGGTTGACCGCCTATCCGATAACTTCAAAATACTTCAGACACCAACTCTTCAAATGTGAGGGGTAAACCTTTAAATAGGCTCGCATGATCGGAACTTTTATGATTGTCATTTGTTTTTGTGATGTAAGCCACGCTTAAGGAGCAACTATGCCTGTGCAAAAACCAATTTTTCTTGTTTTATTTGCAATAGCTGTCGTTGTTGCTATTGTTGCAACAGCAGCTTACATTAATGAAAAAAATCGACAACCTAGCTTAGAGATTCGCGCTGATAAAAATGGTTTACGTATTGAAGGTCAATAGATCTTAAAATATACCCATTTTATAACGCAATTTATCATTTAATACATCATCATAATTTGAAAAGATATGTCATGCGCACTTTAGCATTATTATCACTTGGAGTTCAATTGCAAATTATTGCTCTTTATTGGATATTTGACTAATAAGATACTGCATTAAAACTTTCAAAAACTTTGAAAGCATCATGATGTGCTTTTACATCATGAACGCGGACAAAGTGAACGCCTTGGCTTACCGCATATAAGTGTGCACCAATTGTCCCGAAGATGCGATCATGCGGCGTGGTTGGTTGTTTAAAAAAACGCCCTATTAAAGATTTGCGCGATGCTCCAATTAGTATTGGCAAACCAAACTGTTTATAACTTTTAATACATTGTAGCGCTTTGAAACTTTGATCGCTTGTTTTGCCAAAGCCAATCCCCGGATCAAGAATAATATTTTCTCTCGCAATACCAGTGTTAATTGCAATCGTTATTGAGCGATCAAAAAAGCGTATGATGTCTTCAATAATATCAATCGTTTCATCAATATCTTGGCGATTGTGCATCACAATGATGGATGCTCCTACATGAGCCGCAACCATTGCCATATCGGGATCACGTTGTAACCCCCAGATATCATTGACAATACACGCCCCCGCTTGCAATGCTTTTTGAGCAGTGTCTGCTTTATATGTATCAATTGAAATGGGGATACTCGTTAAACGCGCCAATTCTTTAATCACTGGTAAAACGCGCCTTTGCTCTTCTTCTTGCGACACAGGCGCGTGTCCGGGACGCGTTGACTCCCCACCAATGTCAAGAATATCAGCACCCTCAGCGATGAGTGCCATCGCATGTGCAACGGCTTGATCGACATGCTCGCATAATCCGCCATCTGAAAACGAATCGGGGGTAACATTGACAATTCCCATAATCAAGGCGCGCTTAAAACCATTTGGGAAGAGCAATGGATGATGAATACGGGCTGTCACGACAACGCCTTTTAAGTTGATTGTTGGTACTTAAAACGACTTAGATATTCATTGAGCCTGGCGAATTGAAGAAATATGCGCTGCATAATGATCAGCACCATCTTTAAATACCGCTGATCCGGCAACGAGTACGTTTGCGCCTGCTTTAATTACAAGAGGCGCCGTTTGAGGCGTGATACCGCCATCAACTTCAAGATCAATCGGTCTATCGCCAATCATTGATTTCAATGCCGCAATTTTACGCACAGTTGAAGGGATGAACGCTTGGCCACCAAATCCCGGATTTACGCTCATAACGCAAATCAGATCAACAAGATCAAGAACCTCGCTCACAGCAATCTCAGGCGTTGCAGGATTGAGCGCCACCCCTACCCGCTTACCTAATGCGCGAATAGCTTGAAGTGAACGATGCAAGTGCGCCCCAGCCTCCACATGCACTGTAATGACATCCGCCCCCGCGTGAGCAAATGCCTCTAAATAAGGATCGGCTGGGGCAATCATAAGATGCACATCTATAATTTTGGATGTATGCGGACGAATGGCTTTAACGACTTGAGGTCCAAATGTGAGATTGGGTACAAAATGCCCATCCATGACATCGACATGAATCCAATCGGCACCAGCCTCATCTATGGCGCGAACTTCATCACCAAAACGGGCAAAGTCTGCCGATAAAATTGATGGGGCAATGATAAGGGGGCGGCTCGTTTTTGTTTGCATTTAGGTGTGCTAGCATTGTCAGAACGTGTCAGCAACGGTTTTGCAATTTAAAAACAAAATCCACCCTATTAGCTTCCAGCTTTGCTGCGCTTTTTTTGCACATTTTCAGATGAGTTCCAACTATAAACACCGCTGATCTCGCCACGATCATATAGCTCAGCGATGTAATCCCGCACGGCGTCGCGTCCTTTTTGGGTAACCTCATAAGGAAGCGTGTAAAGACTGGTCTGCGTTTTAATGACGGTTGCGCCGTTTACATCGCGACCTGTGTTCACAACCAGCACCTCTCCATTTTCACCTGTTTTAAATCCAATGTTATGCCAAGATGGATCTTCATGTGGTGTAAAAACAGCTTGTTTAACAATACCCGCAGCACGTAATGTTTCAGGACTATATTGATTTTCCAAATCAATATCTCTGAGTGTAGGTGTGTAAACATTTTTTAAGTGAGGTACGGCAACGCTATTAGGATTATTGCCATAAACTTTTTTCTCATAATAATCTATCGTGCCTTCTCGACCCAAAATAGTTGCAGCCAGTAATTTGAAAGCATCCGCATGTTGAGATGAGAGTCCTAATTCAATCGGGGTCGATGCTAAAACGTCGTTCCATTCTCGCCAGAGTTTGTGAGGATCTGTTTTTCCAGATGCAACATCAGCTTCTATTTTGTCACGTATTTGTGCTGCTGAAAAATCAATTGAATCTTGCTGATTTTCGACACTGAACTCTTTCCCTACTAACTCTTTTCCTTTGTATTGTGGACCAAGATTATTTTCTGATCTAACGATATAAGCGCGAACCGCGTCTTGTGGAAAATAATTGTGTGCATTTTTATCATCATATGCAGCAAGGTTTCGTGCGGCAATTCCACTTTCAGTGATCTCCCATCCTATTTGAGCCACTGTCAATAAATTCGCGCCTTTGCCAAGCCATGAAGCAGCTGTAGCCAGTGGAGCAAAAGTTTTTGCTACGGGAGCCGCGGCTTTTGCAACAGGTGCGGCGGCTTGACTTAATCCCGCACCTACTTTTACCACATTATCCGTAAATCCTGCTGCGTGCCTTGCGAGAAGTTGAAGTGGCTTGCCAGCTAATGCGGCGCCTTCATCTGCAAAGGAAACAGCGCCCCCACCTTGAAATGCGATAGATTGCCCTGCGGGGAAAAGCCTTCCAAATTGTGATTGCAATCCTGACAAAGCTGGAGCAGCAGCTGTTTTAATATTTGGAATTTTGGGTAATAATCGGGCTCCAGTCGCACTTAACTCTTTACTCAGATGCGCAAATGCGTGTGCTGTTGCTATATTTAACAGTGGGTTATCAAGCTGAGAGCTTATCGTGCTTGTTGTTACACTGGCCTCTCGCAAAGAGCTTTCCGCTTGAGCTATCTGTGGATTACTCGCTTTGAGCGTTTCATACTCCTGTGCAAGTTCGGTCATGTAATCTTCAAGGGGAACGATCTTGTCTTCAGGCGGCGTATTAATTGCAACAGGCCCAGTGTCGGCAAGATTGATAAAGCCTTGAAGATAATTTCCGTATTTTTCTGGTAAACTGACATATCTTGCCTCATCACCTTTACCAATTTGTAAAAGCTGTTTCCCATTTGCTGTCGTAACATAATCCGCATTAAAACTTAGTCTAACATATGGTTCGATATCTTTTTTCGCATCAACCGCTACCAAAATGCCGAAAGTTATGCCAGCACCGCCACTTTCTGCATCAATCGCATTAGGGTTTCTCGCTCCCCAAGGATTTCCTATCGCAGCCGTTAAATAGGCATTCTTGAGAATGGGGACAGTTTTCAGCGCTGGGAAATATTCAGCAACCAAATTTCTACTGGTTAAAGAGGTGAAAATTTGAGGGCCATTGGGACCCCAGCCAAATGCGTTATTAATACGTGTTGTTTCTTCTAATTCACGTCTTTGTGTCTCCCATACTTTACCTTTTTTATAATCGGGCTCTGCACGCTCTTTGAGTGCACCAGCAAGAAAGCCAAGCCCTACTCCTTTTAAACCTTCTAAAAATGCAGGCCCTGCTGGAGATTTTGTAAGGCGGGTTAAAACAGAAAAATTAAAGGCATGACCTATATAACTGCTTTTCAATAAACCCGAAGTGCCCTGATCAATTAAAGTAGTTGGTGATGTTTGAATCGTCCAATTACTGCCACGCCATTGTGTACCACTTTTATGAGGGTTTATCTCCTCGTCTGTTCTCAATAAATATTTTAAGGGCTTTTTTATAAGATTAGGAACCCAAGAGGCATTCACCGCCTGCCTTGCAAGCTCACGATCCGTTACAATAACACCAAAGCTGAGCTTGCCACCCATGCCAAGTGTAAAGCCATCGGGTTCTGGATTAACGTTTGAGACAGGAATTGATGGAGATGCGGACGAACCTCTTGAACTTGCAGATGTATCGCTATGGTTTATATTCGTAGCAGCGCCATTTAATGAATCAAGCGATAGCCATTTCCTTGCTTCATCATCGGCTCTTTCGGCCATTGCGGATGCATTTGGAGAAACCTCGTTTAAAGGCCCTGTTCTTGCGCTTACATTTGCACGATTTGAACTCACAATTCCGACAGGAGACTGGCCACCTCCCTCCATTGAGTCAAGAGAATCAACTGAAGGTGTTGAATTTCTTGTTTGAGCTTGCGTTGAGGCCAGAGGCTTTAATGGTTCACGCTGTGCCTGATCAGACCTTGGTCTAAAATCATGATCATTATCAACGATCCTTTTAAACGCTTTTGAATTTTGAGATTCAATCTTAGTATTATTTTTTGAACCACCTGTTTCTTTTACAGGATTAATAACCGGCGTAGCCATAATAAATGTCCTCATTTGCATTGCTTGAGTGTTAATTGAACATTGCAAATCTTATTTGTTCTTTATTGAGTCTATAATGTTCTTTTTAATGGATATGTCAATCTAAATTATTCCGTTATAAAGAACGGTGCTGATTTTTCGCATTAATCATAAAATCACTTTATAAAGTGCACAGAAATGACCTGATCTGGCGCTTCAAACGTATATTTGATAAGCTCATGAAAAATGTGGACATGATAATCCACTGGATAACGGTATGGCTTCAAGCGTTTTGGTTTTAGGTGCGGGAATTGTTGGTGTCAGTGTTGCGCTACACTTGCAAAAACGCGGCTTTGACGTTCGCCTCATCGAACGGGGGCAAGTTGGGCGTGAAACATCTTATGGGAATGCGGGTCTTATTCAGCGTGAGGGTGTATTTCCTTACGCTTTTCCGCTTAAGCCGTGGCTGCTACTCAAATATGCCTTTAATCTAACTCCCGAAGCCAACTACCATCTGAGTGCTCTGCCCCATATTGCCCCGTTTTTGGTGCGTTATGCATGGAACTCACGCGCGTCATCTCATGCGCGGATCGCAAATATGTATGCGCCATTAATCATGCACAGTGTGAGCGAACATCAAGCCCTTGCGGATTCCGCGCAGTGCCGAGACCTTATCCGTGAGCAAGGGTGGATTCGATTATTTCGTACACCGCGTGAGATGGATTTGCGTGTACGCGAAGCCCTACACTGGCATCGTGCTTTTGGAGTTCATTTTGAAACACTTACAGCGGGTGACCTTCAGCGCAAAGAGCCTCACCTTGATAAATCTTTGATTGGTGCAATTCATTGGCGCGATCCGTGTTCTGTCACTGATCCCCTCAAACTTACACAAGCTTATCTTGCGGAATTTATGCGTCTTGGAGGCTCATTGATAAAAGCTGATGGCTTAACACTTGATCACTCTGGTTCGGGTTGGCGCGTTCATGGTAGCGATGGGGTACATGAAGCACAGCAAGCAGTCGTTTGTTTGGGGCCTTGGAGCTATCTGCTCATGCGCAAACTTGGTTTTAATCTCCCACTTGCTGTTAAACGGGGGTATAGCCGTCATTACAAGGCTATGGATGGCGTAACGCTTAATCATACGGTTTTTGATTCGGAGCGCGGTTATTTGCTCGCGCCAATGCAACAGGGCATTCGCTTGACGACTGGGGCGGAATTTGCACGTCATGAAGCGCCGCCAACTCCAGTGCAACTTAAAAAAGTTGAGCCGATTGCCCGCTCCCTGTTTCCGCTTGGTGAAGCGATTGAAGCATCACCGTGGATGGGCTCGCGCCCCTGCACACCTGATATGCTTCCGATTATCGGTTCTGTTCCTCATCATCAAGGACTGTGGACAGCATTCGGACATGGTCATCATGGCCTCACGTTGAGTGCCGTGACAGGGCGCTTGCTCTCAGAGATGATGTCTGGCGAAACCCCTTTTGCTGATCCCGCGCCCTATCATGTGGCTCGGTTTTTGTGAGACAACTTACCGAAACGGTGGCTCATCAAAGCTTCGGAGCTTGCGTGAATGGAGTGAGCCGCGCTGTCCACGCAGCAATTCAATCGCTTTGAGTGCAATCAGTAAATGTTCTCCCACCGCACGCTCATAAAACGCATTGGCTGCGCCTGGCAATTTAATTTCACCGTGAAGCGGTTTATCAGAGACACAAAGAAGTGTTCCGTAAGGGACACGCAACCGATAGCCTTGGGCTGCAATCGTACCTGATTCCATATCGACACCAATAGCGCGTGAAAGGTTGATGATGCGCCGCTCTTGCGTCCATCGTAGTTCCCAATTGCGGTCATCATTAGTGACGACCGTTCCGGTGCGAAGGCGCGATTTTAGCGCTTCACCGCGTCCACCCGTAATAAGAGCTGCGGCCTCCTGAAGTGCGACCTGAATTTCTGCCAAAGCAGGGATTGGCACATGCGGGGGCACAAGCGAATCAAGAATACCGTCTTGGCGTAAATAAGCATGAGCAAGCACATAATCGCCAATACGCTGCGACTGGCGTAAGCCTCCACAATGCCCGATCATCAGCCAACAGTGCGGGCGCAGCACAGCAAGATGATCCGTGATATTTTTGGCATTGGATGGCCCCACACCAATATTAATCACGGTGATACCCTGCCCATCTTTTCGTGTGAGGTGATACGCCGGCATTTGAAAACGAGACCAGTTTGTGGCTGCAACATGCGCCATAACTGCTTCGCTTTCTTGAGGATATGTGATGCGCGTGCCTCCTGGTAGGACAACGCTGTCATAAGGACTGCCCTCCCCGAGTTGCTGCACGCCCCAATGCACAAATTGATCGACATAGCGATGATAGTTTGTGAGCAAAATCCACGGTTGAAAATCGCGCCAATCTGTCCCCGTGTAATGAATAAGCCGTTTAAGCGAATAATCCGTGCGGACAGCATCGAACAGTGCCAGAGGCCTTGGTTCACCCTCAGGCACATTCCATAAACCGTCGGCAATTTCATCGCCCACCATGGAGAGGAGTGGTGTTGGAAAATATTGTGCCAGCTCAGCGGATGTCACGCCCGCTTGTCCTAATTCATCGCCCTTTTCGAGCACATACGGATAAGGGATATCCTGAGCACTTTGAGCGACTTGAAGTGTCGCGCCAAAATCATTGACGAGATAATTGAGCTGTTCTTCAAGATAAGTGCGAAAAGCTTCGGGCTGAGTGATCGTTGTAGCGTAAAGTCCGGGAACCTGAAACTTGGCGTAAGCACGCGCTATCGCGCGCGACATGCTGTGTGGCACTTTAGCAGGATGATAAAGCACCCGCAGTTCAGGATAGCGAAACGTTAGGCGCTCATGCTGTGTTGGCGCAATACGTGTTTGAACATAACGCTCCAACGCTGCCCGCAACGCCGCCACCGCTTTTGTGTGCAGTGCATTTAATTCATCAACGGCTTGCGATGGTGTGAGCAATGCGTGATCCCTTCTCAACGCATTTTAAGCAAAAAGGTATGATATATGTTTAAAGACTTTGTCATCCTGAACGTAAGCGAAGAATTCATACGAAAGCAGTAGACGTTATACAACTTTTCGCTAACGTCCAGGATGAAATGATCCGTTTAAAAGCATTTATTGCAAATTTTTGATAGCAATATCTATTTCTTTACGAACACAATCAACGTAAGCTTCTGATCCCTCTTTGTGAATTATACCCCTCACATTTGAAGAGTTGGTGTCTGAAGTATTTTGAAGTTATCGGATAGGCGGTCAACCCATAATCGTGCTTTTTGCGGAAAAGTGGTATTCAGGAAGCCAAGGATGGCCTTCACGA
>JBIKVP010000083.1:0-8127 GCA_044356745.1 Beijerinckiaceae bacterium
GTGAAGGCCATCCTTGGCTTCCTGAATACCACTTTTCCGCAAAAAGCACGATTATGGGTTGACCGCCTATCCGATAACTTCAAAATACTTCAGACACCAACTCTTCAAATGTGAGGGGTATACCACAAATGGTCGCAGGATTGATCTCAAATGTTCTGCAAAAAGACGCGCTTGCAGCAATAATCTTCTGGTCTTCAGTTAAAAAAAGTAATGGCTCATGAGACGATACCACCACAGCGAGCGTGCTTGCGGCTTCAAAATGCACGACTGGTATCTTTGGCATAAAATGGCTCTCAAGAGCCGAAGACTCGCGAAGCGAGTCATCACTCGGCTGAAAAATCGTTCCGCCTATTCAAAGGAGGCTTAGAAGAAACAACCTACCATGAATTACGTTCCATGTATCATGCTAAATTTTTACATATACCTAACCACCATGGTGAGGAAAATCTAACTCTATTCCCACGTCAAAACCTGCTATGACGCTAAATTGCTCTTAAATATTCGCAATTTTGCGCATGAATATTAAAAGTCAAATGATCAAGCAAGAGAATGGTTTTTGAAGAAGCGGATCATTTCCATGGATGCATCAGGCTCTAAGGGATCCGTGTAGGAACCCGCAGTACTTCCACCTAACCAAGCATGACCGGCTCCCTCAACGACCCAGTGTACCAAAAGAACGCGTCCATTCGCGTCAGAAAAGAGGAGACCAATAAGACATAACGGTCAATGGTGTTTTTTTAAAGATGCGCTCGCTTCTGGATTTACCTCAGAGCCTAATGAAGCTCGCCAATAATAAAGATTATAATTGCAACCAACTATACGATAATGTGTTCCATAACGGGGAATATGACCCTATTTTTCAGGAAACGATGACACGGAAACTGATAATCATGCAGATCGTTGCCTTTCCACCGATCCTTCCCGAAAAACCTCACACGCTGATCTTAGGCACGATGCCGGGTTTGAAGTCTTTGAAGTTCCAACAATATTATGCTCACCCCCAAAATCAGTTCTGGAAGTTTATGGGCGATATTTACGGAGCAAACCCTTCACTTCCCTATGAGGAGCGTTTAAGGATCCTTAAAGAGCACGGCATAGCGGTTTGGGATGTAGTTCAAGCCTGTCAACGACAAGGCAGTATGGATGCAGATATCAAAAATGAAGTGGTGAACGATTTTGAAGCATTCTTTCAGCGTCACCCGACAATCCGGCGCGTCGTGTTCGACAGTTTAACGGCTGAGAAGATATATAATAAGAGAGTGCTCCCCATGCTCACAAAGAATCTTCAATATGCACGGGTTCCCTCACCAAGCCCTGCCCATGCGCGCATGAGCTACACTGCAAAATTGGCACGTTGGAGGGAAGTTCTTCTATGAGTAAAAGAGCTGTAATCTCGCCTCCGAATGAATGACCTTGAACTCTTCATCATACATGGCACGAGGTAATTTTTTTGATGATGAGGAGTTAGGCAGCTCCCCAAAAAAGCGCGCCTTTCCTTGAAGAGCAAATAAACTGAATATCAATTTAAAAGACGCGCTCATCTTGGCAAGAGTCTTTCAGTGCCTTAAATAGGAATTAAGATATAAAATGATGCAAATCTGTGTACTTCATCATCATGCACCTGCAGTGTTTGATGACGAATGTGATGGTCATAAGAATTGCAAAGGAGTTTTAAGCGTTTTTATGATTAGTTATACGCTGCATAAATATTTTGTTATAAACCTCACGCGCGCCTTCAAGAAGCGTTTTGTTGTATGATTCTGTAAGGACCCATTGTCATGAACCCCAATGTCCGTAATTTTGCCCTTTGGGCGGTGATTTTTTTGCTGGTTCTCGCACTGGTGACGATGTTCCAAAGCCCTAACCCTGCGCAACGCGGTGTGAGTGATGAGATCGCTTATTCTCAACTGCTCAATGAGGCAGATGCAGGGCGTATTAGTACAGTGGTCATTGCAGGGCATGATATTTCAGGAACATACAGTGATGGTCGTCGCTTTAACACTTACGCACCATTTGACCCTGCTTTAGTGACAAAATTACGCGACAAAGGCGTGCAGATTACTGCGCGTCCACCTTCTGATAATTCACCGTGGTATGTTTCGCTGCTCGCTAACTGGCTTCCATTAATTCTTTTTATTGGGGTATGGATTTTTCTGACACGACAAATGCAAAGTGGTGCAGGCAAGGCAATGGGTTTTGGAAAGTCAAAAGCACGTATGCTGAACGAAGCGAGCGGTAAAGTGACATTTGAAGATGTCGCGGGCATTGATGAAGCCAAGGAAGATTTGCAGGAAATTGTTGAATTTCTCAAAGACCCGCAAAAATTTCAACGTTTGGGTGGACGCATTCCGCGCGGTGTTCTTCTGATTGGCCCTCCCGGAACAGGTAAAACGCTTACCGCACGCGCTGTCGCGGGGGAAGCAGAAGTCCCATTTTTTACGATTTCAGGTTCTGATTTCGTTGAAATGTTTGTAGGTGTTGGTGCATCACGTGTCCGCGATATGTTTGAACAAGCAAAAAAGAATGCGCCTTGTATCATCTTCATTGATGAGATTGATGCGGTAGGTCGTCATCGTGGAGCAGGTCTTGGCGGCGGAAACGATGAGCGCGAACAAACACTTAACCAGCTTCTCGTGGAGATGGATGGTTTTGAACAAAATGAAAGCATTATCATTATCGCAGCCACCAACCGTCCAGATGTACTTGACCCTGCTTTGATGCGTCCGGGTCGTTTTGATCGCCGCATTACCATCTCTAATCCCGATGTTACGGGGCGCGAGAAAATTCTCAAAGTTCATGTGCGCAAAGTTCCGCTTGCGCCTGATGTTGATCTCAAGCGTATCGCAAAGCGTACCTCTGGCTTTTCCGGTGCTGATCTCATGAACCTTGTGAATGAAGCGGCACTCCTTGCTGCGCGTCGCAATAAACGCATCGTCACGCTTGATGAATTCAACGATGCGCAAGACAAGATCATGATGGGTGCAGAGCGCCGCTCACTCAAGCAAAACGAAGAAGATAAGCTCAATACCGCTTATCATGAAGCGGGGCATGCTATCACGGCACTAAATGTACCCTCATCTGATCCTATTCATAAGGCAACAATTGTGCCACGGGGTTGGGCACTGGGGGTCGTGCAGTTTTTACCTGAAGGGGATAATGACCGCGTATCTTTCAAATACAAAAAAATGGTGTCCAATCTTGTTGTTGGAATGGGAGGGCGTGCCGCAGAAGAATTGATTTTTGGCAAAGAGCAAATTTCCTCTGGCGCATCATCTGATATTAAGATGGTCACGAACCTTGCCCGCTCAATGGTTATGAAGTGGGGTTTTTCGGATAAACTGGGAACCGTACTTTATGGGTCTGATCAGGAAGAGGTTTTTCTGGGCTATTCCATGGGCAAATCAGATCATATTTCTGAAGCCACAGCACAAATTATTGATCAAGAAGTGCGTCGCCTGATTGATGAAGCATATATTGAAGCAAAACGTATTTTAACAGAAAAACGCAACGATCTCGAAGCGCTCACAAAGGCACTAATTGAATTTGAGACGCTTTCAGGTGAAGAGATTAAAGATTTACTTGATAACGGCATCAAGCCGTCACGCGATGATGATGCGACACCCACAGTGCGCCCTTCCGCCGTACCTTCAGCAGGACGCAATAAACCCGCGCCAGAAGCCGATACCGGATTAGAGCCGCAGCCTACATAAACCGATAAAAATCATCATGCAGATTTTAATCTTTGGTCTGGGCTATTCGGCACGTTTTTTCGCGGATCGTTTTATGGCAAGCGATGTGCGTATAACGGGTACAGTACGCACTCAAGAAAAAATCGATAGATTACATCATTCTCAAACTTCGCTTCGACGTTTTAATGGGACAGGATTTGATGATGTTTTAATACGAGATATTAAAAGTGCTAACGCTTGCCTCGTGAGTATCCCGCCTGATGCGCAAGGCGATCCTGTTTTACGCTCTTTTTACAACGCTCTTGCTCAAGCATCACATCTAAAATGGATCGGGTATCTCTCTACCGTTGGCGTTTATGGCAATCACAACGGAGCATGGGTGAACGAAGAAACACCGTGCAATCCAATGTCAATACGCTCACATCAACGTTTAAAGGCTGAGCAAGCGTGGCTTGATTTCGCAGACACGACAGAAAAAACAGTGCATATTTTGCGCCTATCCGGAATATATGGCCCAAATAAAAATGCGCTGATTAATCTCAAAAATGGTACAGCACGACGGATTATTAAACCTGATCAAGTTTTTAATCGCATCCATGTCAAAGACATTGCGGGCGCAGCTTATACAGCGTTACACAGTCAAGAAACGACAGGGATTTATAACGTTACCGACGACGAGCCTGCGCCACCCCAAGATGTTGTTGCGTATGCCGCGCGCTTAATGAATGTTCCCATCCCACCTGATACCCCTTTTGAAGCTGCGCCTTTAAGTGATATGGGACGTGAGTTTTATAGTGAGAATAAGCGCGTAAGTAACTCAAGACTTAAGAATGCACTTGGTTATAACCTGATTTATCGAACATATCGGGAGGGTTTGACAGCTCTACAGTGCGCTAGAGATTAATGCAGGATTTATTATTTAAAGCGTGATTGAAGGATCTAGGCGATTTGCATAAATCCTTCACGATTCTCACAACGATAAGCATTTGCCTTTATGCCGCGAGCTGACGCAACACATATTGCAAAATACCGCCGTTTTTGAAATATTCGAGTTCATCAAGTGTATCAATACGACAAAGAAGTGGAATTGTTGTAATGGTTCCTTCGGGATCAGTAAGGACGGCAAAAAGCTTTTGACGTGGTTTAAGTCCCTCTGAAAGACCTAAAATTGTCACCGTTTCTTGTCCTGTAATTCCGTACGACATAATGGAACCGCCGTTTTCAAAAACCAACGGAACAATGCCCATACCCACCAAATTAGAGCGATGAATACGCTCAAAACTTTGTGAAATCACTGCGCGAACGCCAAGCAAATTCGTTCCTTTTGCAGCCCAATCCCGCGAGGAGCCATTGCCGTATTCTACACCTGCAAATACGACCAGTGGAACCTGCTCTTTATGATACCGCATTGCCGCATCATAAATTGTCATTTCTTGATTAGACGGTTGATGAATAGTGAATCCACCTTCTTTGATATTGCCAGCCTCATCTTTGACCATGAGATTTTTAATGCGAATGTTCGCAAATGTACCACGCATCATCACTTCATGATTTCCGCGGCGCGTACCATACTGGTTGAAATCAGCAATCGCCACTTTATGATCCATAAGATAACGTCCAGCAGGACTGGCGGCTTTAATCGAACCAGCAGGCGAAATATGATCCGTCGTGATTTTATCGCCAAAGAGCGCTAATATTCGGGCATTTTCAATATTCATAATGGGCTTTGGTGTCGCACTCATGCCAACAAAGTAAGGTGGGTTTTGCACATAGGTTGAAGTATTATCCCAGCCGTATATTTCACCCTCAGGTGCTTGAACCTTTTGCCAATTCTCATCACCCTTGAAGACATCTGCGTATTTCTCATTGAACAAATCTTTGGTTATAAACTGTTCAATGAACTCTTGGATTTCAATATTGCTTGGCCAGATGTCTTTAAGAAAAACGGGCTTTCCGTCTTTTCCTGTGCCAAGAGGCTCGGTTGTCACATCAATTTGCACAGATCCCGCAAGCGCGTAAGCCACGACTAAAGGGGGGGATGCCAGATAATTAGCTTGGACATCAGGGCTGACGCGTCCTTCAAAATTGCGATTACCAGACAAAACAGCGGCTGCAATCAACCCATTGTCATTAATTGTTTTTGATATCGCTGGTGAAAGAGGCCCAGAGTTTCCAATACAGGTTGTGCAGCCAAAACCGACAAGGTTAAAGCCTAATGCATCAAGATCTTTTTGTAAGCCGGCACGTTTGAGATATTCCGCTACGACTTGCGATCCTGGGGCAAGCGACGTTTTTACCCAAGGTTTTGTTTTCAAACCCTTCGCGCGCGCATTGCGAGCAAGTAGCCCAGCGCCAATGAGCACAGATGGGTTAGACGTATTCGTGCACGATGTGATGGCGGCGATGACCACATCACCATGTCCCAGATCAAAGTTATGACCTGCAACAGGAATGCGCTTTTGAAGCTCATGAGGCTTTTTGTATTCGCTCTCCATGACGCTTGCAAAACCCGTTTTGACACCAGTTAAGGCAACGCGCCCTTCAGGACGCTTCGGTCCCGCAAGCGAGGCTTCAACAGAGCCTAAATCAAGTTCCAATGTGTCTGTAAACAGTGGATCAGCCATATCAGCTTTACGGAAAAGTCCTTGCGCTTTTGTGTAAGCCTCAACAAGCGCTAAGCGCTCAGGTGTGCGCCCTGAAATGGTGAGATAACGCAATGTTTCTTCATCCACAGGGAAAAAGCCACAAGTTGCGCCATACTCTGGTGCCATATTACTGATGGTGGCACGGTCAGCAAGTGACATAGAGGACAGGCCAGGGCCAAAAAACTCAACGAATTTATTGACAACACCTTTTTTACGAAGAATTTGGGTTACGGTCAGCACGAGATCAGTTGCCGTAATACCTTCATTGAGCGTGCCAGTCAGCTTAAAACCGATTACTTCAGGTAAAAGCATAGATTGCGGTTGCCCAAGCATTGCCGCTTCCGCTTCAATGCCGCCAACACCCCAACCGAGCACCGATAATCCATTGACCATTGTGGTGTGCGAGTCGGTACCAACTAATGTATCTGGATAGGCGACTTCCACCTCAACAGGTTGCCCGTTTTCTGTAGCTTTTTGGCGACCTGTCCACACCGTTTGTGAAAGATATTCAAGGTTTACCTGATGGCAAATGCCTGTGCCGGGTGGAACAACTGAAAAGTTCTCAAACGCTTGTTGACCCCATTTTAAAAACCGATAGCGCTCACCATTACGGGCATATTCCAGATCCACGTTGAGTTTAAACGCTTGTGGTGTACCGAACTCGTCAACAATCACCGAGTGATCAATCACGAGGTCAACAGGAACAAGCGGATTAATCTTATTAGGATCACCGCCTAGATTCTTCATGGCATCGCGCATAGCGGCCAGATCAACAACGGCCGGAACGCCTGTGAAATCCTGCATAAGAACGCGCGCTGGTCGAAAGGCAATCTCACATTCCTGTTTGCCACGATTATTGAGCCAGTCACGCACTGACTCAATATCCGTTTTCGTGACAGAGCGACCATCTTCATGACGAAGTAAATTCTCTAATAGAACCTTCATGGAAAAGGGCAGGGCTGAAATACCGCTCAAGCCATTTTTTTCTGCCTCAGCAAGTGAATAATAGACATAGGTCTTACCCCCTGCACTTAAAGTGCGCCGACAATGAAATGAATCGAGCGAAGCGGGCATGGCAGTGCTCATATGATAGTCCTTTATGTAAATGCAAAAACGCGAATCGCACGTATCTTATGATCTATTTAGCAGCATAATCTTGCCATTTGACTACCAAGTCACGCAATATGTTATTGTTTTGATGAAATTTTGAAGATGACTGACCATCTTAATTAGCACTCATTTAACCAAGCCAAACAATGCCTTGCATTTAAATGATCGGCTTAACCCTTCATTAGGTAAACTATAAGTACCCTGAGAATGTTCTGACCAGAAATTTCAGAGCGACGCGATAATGCGTCTTTAGAACATACCAGAAAGGTTACACTATGTCAGGAAGTACAACAGTTTTATCGTTTGGGGTGCGTAACTCTCTGTTATCATTGCAGACAACGCAGAATAACATCTCACTCTCACAACAGCGTCTTTCAACAGGAAAGCGCATCAATTCAGCTCTTGATAATCCAGCAGCCTTTTTTACAGCAGCAGGACTTCTACAACGCGGCAAAGATTTGTCACGCCTTCAAGATGACCAGAATTTGGCGCTCAAAACACTTGAGGCCTCTGATAAAGGTATCAGGGGTGTAACAGCACTTGTCGAGCAAGCCCAAGGTCTCGCACGTCAGGCACTACAAACCAGTGATGCGACAATCCGTGCAAGTTTGGCGACACAGTTCGGTGTCATCAGAACACAGATTGATCAGCTTGCAGGCGATGCTGGCTATAACGGTCGTAAC
>JBIKVP010000084.1:0-8124 GCA_044356745.1 Beijerinckiaceae bacterium
AAAAACAATCCAAAACCTCCTGAAACCACCGCAAAGCCCAAGCAAAAACTTAAAACAGATGAAACTAAACTTGTAAAAATTAAACCGGACAGCAGTGCACTTGTTGCGGGTATCCACGCCTTTGAAACCACTGCTCTTTTGAATAATGATGAAAACTGTATCACATCGCCCTAGCCCTCCAAGGGTAAAGTGAAAAAATATCTGAAAGCCTACATTTTAAAAAACTCTAACCCTCTGCAATCATACTCGCTTTACTGTCTCCGAAGGTTACTTGAAGCAGTTCAAGCACGGTGTGCATCACACCCGAAAGGCCCTCTTCATGTTGCAGGCTATTGAGCTGTGCATCACTGAGCGTATGCCCTCCGCCACGTAATCCTGCTTTGAGAATAGCCATCAGATCACGTGCAGATGGAACGCCACTTTTAAAACGCTCTCCAAGCGCTTGAAGATCATGCATTTTCAGTGCCTCTTCAAGTTCTGCCAGCGCACCCAACGTCAAACACAACGTGTAGCGCGTGCCATTAAAACACGCCTCCACCTCTCCCCGATGACGATTAGGCATAGAAAAAGTCCCGCTTAAAATTAAACAATGCAAAATGCATTATTTGTGCTACGTTGTAGCTCAAATAAGCTACAAAAAAGGAGTATCGTTATGGCTGATAATGCTGTTATTCGTGCACGCATTGACGAACGCATTAAAAATGAAGCATCGCAAGTTTTGGCTGCTGTCGGTTTAACGATGTCCGACGCTATTCGTCTCTTGATGGTGCGCATTGCCGCAGATAAAGCGTTGCCGTTTAATCCCTTTATTCCCAATCAAGATACAATCGATGCGATGCGTGAATCACGCGCGAAACGTATTCATAAAACTAAAAATCTTTCTTCGCTGATTGAGGATTTGAATGCGGACAATTAATTATACCTCTCGTTTCAAGAAAGATTACAAACGTGTCAAAGCAGGTCGACACGGAAAAGTCATTGATAAACTTTTAACGGACATTCTTGATCTCCTGCTTGTCGATGCTGATTTGCCGCGTAAATATGTTGATCACGCGCTCACCGGTGAATGGAATGATCATCGCGACTGTCATTTAAAACCTGATCTTATTTTGATTTATTCTAAACCAACTCCTGATGAGCTTAATCTTGTTCGCCTTGGTTCCCACAGCGAATTAAGCCTCTAAACCACTGCAAACGTCAGCGCACCCGCTGACTCAAGTGTCATCTCAAAAGTGACAACCCCGTCGTGATCCCCGCGATATTCAAGGGACGTGATTTGAAAAGCGCCTTCAATCTGGCCAAAATCAGGGATAATCAGTTGCCAGTTGAGGATGGTGCCATCAAAAAATACCGTTCGCACACGTGCGTCTGAGGTATCATCACGAAAAATGCCGCTACCCGTCACATTGGCACGGCGCACCCCAGCACCAGCAAGCAGCTCGCGCCAACGCCCTACCGATTCAGCGTGAGTCATATCCACAGTTTCAGCATTGAAAGCGAGTCGCCGCGTACGCAAGCCACCTATGGTCATGAAGCCACCTGAGCCATTATCAATTTTGAGCAACAGGTCTTTGCCTTTTTGTGCGGTCATGAGATTCTCCTACATTTTTTCTGTCATGGCCTTAAGCGTTACGGTGGCGCGGGCAAGGCCACTTGCGCGATCGCGTTTAATCTCAGTTTGTGTGACGAACAGGCTAATCAGATGAAGTCCGCTTAATGTCAAAGGCGCATCGTGCAATAATTCAGCGATACGGTCTGCGCTTGCAAGTGCGGATGAAGCTAACCCCGCTTTGCCCCACACGGTGATGTCACATTCCTGCTCTGTTAAAACCGCCGTGATGGTTGAGCTATCAGATGCTGAAGCATTCCCAAAAACAGCATAAACACCCTCAATCGCGCGCGGCGGCTCGTCATAAAGGCGCACACTGCCACCCATCAGTGTTGCAAGCACGCCATCACCAGCCAGAAAGGATACAATGGCTTTGCGTAAAGCTAAAAGAGAGCCATCACTCATGGTGCAACCTCCTCGACATGGCATACGAGATATTTTTTGCGCCCATCGGGGTCAGCAAGGGCGATGATGTTGAACACGCGGGCTTGGAGCTTAAAGCGATGCGCGGCAGTGATCCCCTCGCGATAACGAATTGTAATTTGATGCGAAATATTTTGCTCAATGCGGTCTGCTGCCCATAATTCATACCCATTTCGCGCGGCAATCGCGCCCCAAAGCGTTGCAACGGATGCGTAACTTTGGCTCATGCCCCCTGCGCTATCAGGTATTTCAACCATTGCTTCAAGGGTTAAGCGCGTGCGAAACGCCCCGATTGTATGCTTTTGATTGACAAAATAAGGCATCGCTACACCCTCATGCGGCGATAAGGCGCGACAAGCGCCGCAATATCAGGGGGAAGCGTTGCCGCGTGAGGATGCATGATGTCCCCGCGATTGTCATACCAGCGTGCAACCAGCAAACGAATGGCTTGACGTAGCGGCTCAGGAATATTCCCGATAGCAGAACCATAGCCACATGAAATATCAATTTCGACACCTGATCGCGCCCGCCCTGTCACCATAACAGGGCCTACAATCGCAATTTGCGGTGGATCACTCAGAGAATTGGCTTCAAGGCTGCTGAGCGCCACCGTTGATGCAATTCCACTCGCATTAAAAACACGCGCTGCAACAATCTGGATCAGTGGTGAAACGGGAACACGAATAAACCCATCTTTTGGCCATTCATCAAGCACTAAGCGCCATGTCTGGCTAATGAACACACGCCGCGATGAGGCTTCAATCAGCAATCTGGCAGCAGTGATAAAAGCGTTGATCAACCCGTCATCATCGTTTGTATCGACCCGCAAATAGGTTTTCATCTCGGTAAGCGAAATCGGTTCAATCACAGGGCCTGTCATAAGCAGCGGGGTCATGAGATGATCCTTAGTGAGAGGTGACATAGGTGCTGAAACTACAACCGTCATGGCCGTCCCCGTGCTTGACACGGGGATCAACACGGCCATCCACGTCTTTCTTTGGTTTTTAACCCGCGCCACAAGGCGCGACGCGCGTTCGCGCTTTGGAAAAAAACGAGCCTGATTCAACAACCGTCATGGCTGAATCAAATTCGGGCATGACGGTTAAGGCTCTTGCATTCAACATCCCCCTTGTCTGAACGCTAAAAAACACGCATCAAGGGGGTATGCGTTTTATAGCTTTTATCCTTGCTCTGATGAGCTGTTTTGCTTCACCTGCCCGTGCGATTATCGGAGCGCAGGGGAGTAGTGCTTCGTTTACGCCTCACCTGCTAATGGTGCTTCGCGAAGGCGGCGCAGTATGTTCAGGCGTCGTAATCACATCACGCGTTATTTTAACTGCCGCTCATTGTGTGGGATCATCCACTCAATCGGTGCGTATTCATTTTCGCAAAGAAGATGGCACGCCTGAGCTGCTTATTCCTGAGCGTTTAATCAAACATCCCGCTTTTAAATCTGATGCGATTAAAACCCGTTCACGCTCTGTTGATCTCGCACTTATTCAATTAAGTCATCCTCTTCCCACACCATTCACACCTGCATCATTATCGGCCGATATTCCAAGTGCTGGCTCCATGCTCACAGTGGCAGGGTTTGGTGCAAGCCAAGGGAAAAGCCAAGAGAAGCACATGAACAGCATCGGGCAGCTTCGATCCACTGGGTTGACAACAATTATGCCCTATGGCGCATCAAGTCTTCTCATATGGGCGAAAAGTGCTGACAACACACCACGCGGAGCATGTCAGGGCGATTCAGGTGGTGCAATATTTTTTGGTCACCTTCTTGTCGCCATAACCTCGTGGTCAACAGGACACGGGGCGACGACATGCGGCAATCTCACACAGGGCATTCTCTTGACGGATCAACAAACATGGATTGACACAACACTCTCACAGTGGGGTGAGCACGCCGCTTGGAACTCACGTTCTGGGAGCCGTTGATGATGCGTATCTGTCAAACCTTAAGCACTGCTTTTATTGCAACCACCCTCACGCTTTCAAACGCTCATGCGATTGTCGGCGGCATGGACTCGCGCGACCCAGATGGCGCACGGCGCTATACCGTTGGCCTCATCACCTCATCGCGCGATATTTGCTCTGGCGTTGTCATTGCCCCTGATTTGGTTTTAACGGCTGCACATTGTCTGGCGAAGGGCAAGCCGCGTGAAATTATGGCGCTCAGCCCTGATTTTCGCCCCCGTTATTTTACGGTCGCCAAATTCTGGCGTAATCCTCAATTTATTCTAGGCAAGCGTCCCCTTCAACAAAAGGGGGCTGATCTAGCGCTCATCGCCCTTGCTGCCCCTCTTCCAGCCGATATGGTTCCTATTTCGATTGCGTCATCCACGCGTGCGCTTTTGTCGAGTTCATCCTTGATGATAGCAGGTTTTGGTGTCACCCGTTATGGCGATGCAGCCAGTGCAGGATTATTACGTGAAGCGCCTTTAATTCCCGTTGGCATCGGGCATTTAGGCGCCATTAGCTTGCTTGCATCAGCCGATGGTCGCATTGGCTCAAGCCCGATCAGCGCATGTTTGGGCGATTCAGGGGGGCCCGTCACAGTGCGTGATAATAACCGCGATGTGCTTGTCGGCATCATCAGTTGGGTCGGCTCACAACGCGGAGCAAAAGTGTGCGAAGGCGTGACAGTTGCCTCACCTACCCTCTTAAGCGATGAAAGCTCGCGCGAAAGCTTATATGCTCCCCCCGCGTTCCCAACGGTGATGCGCAAACCCGCATCGCGCACCATCAATGATGAACAACCCGTCCAGCGCCCCATCGCGCCACGCACGCATCAACAATTCTTCACACGCGATCCCGCGGGCACGCGGTGAGTTATAATAAGCGCTTGAACCTCGGCCGCCGTCATGCCCGCACCCATCGGGTCAAGCATTGGAATGACGGTTATTGCTTCATACGCCTAAACCACCGCGCGTCATGGCCAGACCCGAAGGGCAGCGAAGCAACTTGATCTGGCCATCCACGCCTTAGCGACATTAAAAAAACGCAGTGGCTCTAAAGACGTGGATACCCGCAACAAGCATGTCCTCGGGCTTGACCCGATGGGTGCGGGCATGACGCTATGAGGTTAAAGAGCTTAATTCTCCATCCTGTCATCCCTGTCAAAGAATGAGCCACAATAGTGTCATTCTGGGCGAAGAGAAAGCCTCACACTCCAAACTGCAAAAGCTTAATTGAATCAAAGTCTTGCACGCCACCACCTACACGTTTTGTTACATAAAACAGGACATATGGCTTTGATGAATAAGGATCACGCAGCACCCGCACCCCTGCCCGATCAACGATCAAATACCCGCGTTTAAAATCACCAAACGCAACCGAGAGAGAATTATTCGCGATATCAGGCATATCTTCTGATTCAATAATCGGAAACGAGAAGATTGAAGCGGATTGTCCAGCACCTGCCGGGGGTTGCCACAGATACGCCCCCGTTGAGTCTCTAAATTTTCGGATCACGCTTTGTGTTTTGCGGTTCATAATAAAATGGGCGTTCTGACGATACCCCGCTTTGAGCGCATAAATGAGATCAATCAGATTGTCTGTTGGGTTTGAGGCAAAAAAAGCACCCGCCGCGCCAGTTTTATTGACTCCAATATTGCCCCACGTCCACGCACTGTTGGCGACAGTCGTATAACTCAGGAAGCCTTTGGGTTTATTCGTGCCGTTTCCGCTCACAAACGCTGTGCTTTCCTGTTCCGCGAACACTTGTTCAACCTCATCAGCGATCCACTGATCAATATTGACCACCGCATCATCAAGCAGAACCTGCGTTGCCGCTGGCATGGCATAAAGCTCCATGGCAGGGAAATTGAGTTCGGCAAGTGTTGGGCTATCTCCTGAAGGTAATGGTCGCGCCGCTGTTTCGGCCACCCATCCCGCTGTTGGTCCTGTGGTCGAAAATGCTTTTTTATAAGCACCACCTGAGATGGTCATCACACTTGAAATCGCACGAATGGGCGATGCTGTGCTCATGCGCCGCAGCACCTCTTGCTCAATATGTTCTGGCACGAGAAAACCACCATCGGCTCCCACTGTCGTTGATAACGCCTTTTGTTCCAGACGCTTAAGGCCGTAGCTTTCTCCCGAGCGCATATAAAGATGAAAGGCGCTTTTGTGGTCTTGACTTACAGGATCGCGTCCGCGCTCACCCTCTAAACGGCCCTCGCCAATATTAGGACGACGGGCATTTAATACGAGCCGCTCCATTTTCGAACGTGCTTCATCAAGCGCCGTATCAATGCGAGCGAGTTTTTCTTCCGTCACAACATCGCTGCTGAGGCGTTGTTCAATCTGGTGCAGACGTTGATCATTCGTATCTTTAAAAGCTTCAAACGTGCGTGCAAATTCTTCAAACGCTCCAATCACATCAGAGGTAAAAGCTTTTGTTTCAGGCGGCAAATGAGAGGATGACATGGGTTACAGTCCTTTTGTTGAGGGATTAAGAAGGGCAGTGAGCGAACGAAGCAGGATATTCAGTCGGGTCGCAGGTGGATCATGCTTGACGTGCAGCACCCGCGCTTGTGGCAACATGGGGAATGTCACGATGGAGATTTCCCACAGATCAATACGCTCTAAACGCCGAAAGCCATGACGTGCATCAGGGCGCGTTTTTTGGGCGCGAAAGCCAATAGAAAGCCCATCAATTGCACCATCTTTGATGAGGGCATAAATATCCCGCGCTTTACTCACCGCAAGATTAAGCTGTCCACGCACTCTGAGGCCGCGTCCGTCCTCAATCACAGATAGCCAGCGTCCGAGTGGCTCTGAGGGGTTATGTTGCCAGAGAAGTTTGATCCCCCCTGCCCCGCGCAAAGCAATCGTGTCGCGAAATGCACCTGCAATCACAATATCTTTGCTTAAATCGGGTACACCAAACAGACTGGCATAGCCTTCAAAAATGCCATCCTGAACAACATTCAAAATGGGCTCAGACAGCAGCTTGACCTCGCGCAAGGCTAAAGCATTGCGCGCGCCAGAATGGGGCAACGGTGTCATGATAAATTTCCTTAATATGGAGAATTTTTGAGCGAAGTGGATACCGGTTCGCGTTAAAAAAATGCGACAAAACAAATATGTTATGAATGTGTTAGCTGATTTTTTAGTGCGTTTTTTTAAAGCCCCAAGCCATGTGTGCCAGCGCACAAGAGCGTCACAAAATCATGCTATAGTCGTAAGCGAAAATGAGGAGAGCAAAGCACGAAACGAAGTCCGCAATTCTTTTTGATGTGCCTTCACTCTCTTCATTTTCGTAGTTTTTAACAGGAGGCTAAACATGGCTAAAACATTACAGCTCAGTGTGTTGGGGGAACTTCTCCAATATTTACGTCCCAAAAATGTATCCGATTGGGGGCCAGAGCTCCCGAACGTCAATGTCGGCAAATTCGGCAATATCGTTGCGCTTAATCCGCAACCCCTGCCCCCGATTGCCGATTTTTCTGAGCAGGTTGCGTTCTCAGGTCGTCGCCCTGAAGTGCATGAGATTGCAGGTCTTTTCCTCAATCTCATTTTGATTCAGCTCGATGCGCTTGAATATCATGGCAAAGATGATCAAAAACAGGCCGTGCAGGTTATGTCACGTCAAGTTGGCTTACTCGCTGATTGGTGCGGCACGGTTCCCGTCAACGTGCGTATTCGTGAATTGCTCAAGAAACTGCGTTGGCGCTTTCCTCCGATCCCTGATCCAGAGCCAGAACCAAACTGGCAATCACTGTTGATCACGGCAGGTCTGTTCGCTCATGCTGCAAGCATTGCAGGTCATGATGAGCTTTCCTCGGCTCTTAACAAAGGCGCAGAGCAAATCCTTGATGCAGGGATCAAAGCCGGTGGTTTGAGTCAGATTCAAGGCATTGCGGCTTAATGTTCCATAAGCGTCATCCTCAACCGTCATGGCCGTGCTCGACACGGCCATCCACGTGTTAGAAACAGCGTAATAGCATAGTGGTTATTAAAGGCGTGGATACCCGCAACAAGTGCACTGCTGTCCGGTTTAATTTTTACAAGTTTAGTTTCATCTGTTTTAAGTTTTTGCTTGGGCTTTGCGGTGGTTTCAGGAGGTTTTGGATTGTTTTTGTGTG
>JBIKVP010000023.1:0-26565 GCA_044356745.1 Beijerinckiaceae bacterium
TCGTGAAGGCCATCCTTGGCTTCCTGAATACCACTTTTCCGCAAAAAGCACGATTATGGGTTGACCGCCTATCCGATAACTTCAAAATACTTCAGGCACCAACTCTTCAAATGTGAGGGGTATATCAAAATTTCCAAAGGCACCTCACCATGACATATTGTTCACAAAGCGCATTATCGCGCCGTCATATCTTGGCGTTGGGCGCGGGGTGCGTGCTTACGCCTTTCAGTGCGCGTTTGTCTTCTGTGAGCGCACAATCTGAGACCCGTTCTTACACGCTGATTGCGCATACGTATCAGCAGACCATTCGCACTGAGCCTGCCCTTAAAACATCGGTCATCGGAGTGAATGAACAATTTCCCGCGCCTGTTCTACGTATATCACATGGACAAACACTCAGCGTTGATCTTGTCAACAACACCACTGATCCGATTGGTCTTGATTGGCATGGGATTCGCCAAGCGACGACCCCACATGGGCAAAACCTGCTGAACGCTTCCCCTATTGCGCCAGAAACAAAAGGGGTGTGGCGCTTTACGCCTCCTGATTCAGGATTTTATCTGTATCGCCCGTTTGTTTTAGGAAAATCCACACCGCTCGCGGCACGCGGATTAACGGGGGGCTTAATTATTGAAGAAAAAAATCCGCCCGTTGTTGATCATGATCTATGCATGATCGTTCAGGACTGGTTACTTGATGCGCAAAATCAGCTTCAATCTTTTGAGCGTAATGCAAGCGGTGCGGGAGGTGGACGCTTAGGCAATGTAATGAGCGTGAATGGCCAACTTATTCCTCAGCGCCAAACATTTGCCCCCGGAACGCGTTTGCGCGTGCGATTGGGGAATGGCTGTGTATCTCGTATTCTTCGGTTGCGCTTTGATGATCTCAAAGTGTTTGTCGCAGCCATTGATGGTCAGCCAACAGATACGTTTGAGCCACTGCGTTCTACCCTGCCATTTCCACCTGGATGCCGTTACGATCTCCTGATTGATTTACCTTTAGAAGAAAAAAAGCGCGGCTTTATTACAGCAATGATCGGGAATGGTACGCCGCTTATTGCTTTTGAAACACAAGGTGAGAGCCTTCTCAAAAAACGAACAGCTTTACCCCCTATTCAACCTCTTGCGGCTAATGCACTTCTCCCACCCGAAATCAAATTACAAAATGCTCTGCGTACTGATTTTACGATTGAAGGAGGTGTGAAAGTTTTGCCCGATGGCAAAATGGATGTTACCAATCTTGACGTTGCGCGTGCATGGCGTGTCAACGGCGCTACGGGTGATGCGCATAGCAAGCCGTTATTCACTGCAAAGAAGGGACAACCTGTCGTCATCACACTCGCAAATAAAACGGATTGGGCACAGCCAATCCATCTCCATGGCCACGTGTTTCGTTTACTTCATCCTTATGATGATGGTTGGGAGCCTTACTGGCTTGACACGCTGCACATGCCAGAACAGCGCACACTGCGTTTAGCTTTTATGGCAGATCAGGTCGGTAAATGGATGATTTCATCGAGTAATTTAGAGCGTTTTGATGCGGGATTATGGCATTGGTTTGAGGTAGTCTGAGGTCGTGGCCTAAAACTTAATCTCTGCGAAAAATCACACTCGCAAGCCAGCCGAAAAATAATGCGATGATGCATAAGGCAAACCCATATAAAAAAGCATGATTGCGTACATAATCAAGGATTGACGCTTCAAAGCCGCTCTTTTGCACATCAAAAAATGTCCGTTTGCGATCCAATAATGCTCCATCGGCAAACAGCGCAATTTCAACTGTATAGGTTCCTGTCATCACGGTTGCAGGCAGATTAATTTTAGCGTCAAAGAGAGATGATGCGGTTGTGGTTTCGATACCAAGATCATCAACGAATTTTAAAAAACGCACACCATTCTCTTTTTGATAAAAACGCCCCGACTCTTTTTCAAGACGGATAAGTGCGTCAAGATAACGTTTGAGCTTGTCAGGCATGTGTAAACGCTCTTCGAACCGAGAGATCGACAATTCAAGGCCAAGGTTCAAATCAAAGCGACGCGATAAATTTTCATTGGCGATTTGGTCAAGAGGATGAGATGAGAGCACACCCACATAACTGGGGCGGTTACGAAACGTTTGCTGACCACGATTGATCCACGCAGGACCAACGCGCCCCTTCTCACGCACTGTAAAATGACGTGTTGGCCCTAGGACTGAAATAACGATCATATAATCAGTGCCACGACCACTTGTCTGGGAATCTTTTTCCACAACACCATAAACCGCAAGCTCTGCACCCGTGTAAGTGGATGTAATCTCAACCATGCGGCTTGAAAGCGCTGCAACAAGTCGCTCAGCGTACACTGGCGTGCTCTTCACCAAACATGCACATGTGATCAATCCCCATACACTCAGTTTGATCCCCATGCGTACCAGAATGCGCATCACCTGTTCTCCGCAATTGAGAACAGTTCTTTGGGCGTTACGCTTAAATCCACGGCAAAACGAATGCTCACACTCAAGACCAAAAGCGCAAGCAGAAGCTTAAATGATTCCGTATTGAGATTACGCCCTGCACGCGAGCCAAATTGTGCACCAAACACACCACCAACCATCAACATGATGGCAAGTAGAATATCGACCGTCTGATTAATGACCGCGTGCATGATGGTTGCGACAAACATTGTCAGTAAAATCTGAAACTGTGATGCAGCTACGGCACAATTTGTACGCATGTGAAAAATGGAAAGTAAAATTGGAATGAGAATAAAACCGCCACCAATTCCCATCACTGCGCCAACAAACCCGATGAAAAAAGAAATTATGTAAAGTGGTATTAAACTTGCTGTCAGATTTGAGTGTGTAAAATGCCTCTGAAATGGCAAGTGTTGCAGCCAGACAGGCTGATGTGCGGGACTTAAAATAAACTCAGGTGCATGATTGCGACGGTATGTGCGAAACCAATCAATGAGCATTAATATTCCGACAACACCAAGAAGCGTCACATAAGACAGTGCAATAACAAGATCGAGCTGCCCTTTTGTTTTCAAATAACGAAACAAAGCAATACCACATAGCGTCCCGATCAATCCGCCTAAAAATAAGACACCGCCCAATCGCCAATCGAGCGCACGATTGCGCCATGCCGCTAAAACACTTGTCGTCGATGAAGCAGCAATTTGAGGTGCTTGGGTTGCAACTGCAACTGCGGGTGGAATATTGAGCAATATCAAAAGGGGTGTTATGAGAAAGCCACCTCCGACACCAAATAGTCCTGACAAAAAACCGACCGCGGCCCCCAAGGCAACGATCAAAAACATGTTCACGGGCATATCCGCGATAGGGAGATAAACCTGTAAATCAGGCATCACACAGACTCAAAACGAACAAGAGGTGTCACTATGCCAACTCTATCGCTAAAATGCTAATGATTAAGACTCTCATTAGCTCCGTTCATTTTTGGGTGTTTTAATGGTGGTTTTATCATCGTAAAGGCCAGCGGGAATGCTAATATCATTCGCAAGTGGTGTTAAGACACGAGGTTTGAAGCGCTCAACCTCGCCGATTGCCGTGGCGAGTTCAGCAGGTGACAATCGCGCACCGACCTCATCCCGCTTTTTCAATGCGTCGCTGTCGCCTTGAGAGGCGGCAACCGCAAACCATACATAAGAGCGTGACAAGTTTTGTGTCGTGCCTAAACCACGTGCCATCAGGATTGCAAGATTATACTGGCTATCACGCACGCCGAGCTCGGCGGCCTTTTCAAACCACTTTACAGCAGATGTGTAATCAGGTTTGCTGCCGCCACCTTCGGCAATGAGCACTGCTAAATTGTGCATAGCTTTCGCGTTGCCATTTTCCGCCGCTTTAACATACCACTGCCGCGCAAGGTTAATGTCGCGTGTTACACCTGAACCTTTTTCGTACATATTGCCGATGCGATATTGCGCGGGCGCAATATTTTCATTGGCTACTTTCTCAAAAAGTTTTGCAGCAAGTTTAAAATCACGCGGTGCACCACGTCCCTCTGCTAGACGCGACGCGAGTTCATAGACGGCAAGTGAATCCCCTTCAAGTACAGCCTTGCGAAGTTTATTGCTTCCTGCATTGGCTGGTAACACACCTATATCTTTCATATTATTCAGACGCGGCCACTGTGTGGTTAATACGTTTGAGAGTGGTGTTTGATCGGATTTTGGTAAGGCTCCGGTGACATCATTTGATCCGGTTTGCAAAGAAGCACTTTGCGTATTGTGTGCAGGAGCCACTACACCTTGCGGTGTTTGTGCAATCGGTTGGGAACCTGATACAGCCGCGACCGCATCCCTTTGTTGATGTAGATCGGGTTTTTGTTGTTGTAAGGGCGTTGGAGAAAACGCTTGAGCAACTTGAGAGACCGTGTCCGTTGCTTGTGAGCGTTTATCAGCAGGTTCAGGTGTTATTGCAGGGTCTTTTTGAGCAGGAGTATCGATATTTTGAGGCGTTTGAATTGATTGCTCTGGTATCGTGATTGGTGCTTTTTGTGGTGAAGCTGTTCCACCCGTTAAGATTTCTTTTCCCGTTGTCTGATCTGGACTGTAAAGAGGCTCGGCAAGTGTTGTTTCTTCACGATCATTATTACCAATGATCTGACTTGCAACCAATGCAAGCAGAATTGCCGCCATACCAAGGAGTAAAGGACGACGACGCGTCTCAACCGTTGTTTTCAGTTTAGCAAGAAAAGAAGGGGTCTGGCCATCGGGGAGTTTAATGTCTGACTCGCCCATCGTATTAAGATTGAGCTTGTTGACTTTAACGGTATTGGATTGACGCGATGCTAAGCGTGCTGCGAGTTTTTCTGCAACAGCTGACGTGGGTTTATTGCTCCCTTTTAAATCTTCCGTATTTATTTCCGCCGCAGCAGCTTGCGCGGCACGACGTGCAGCGGCAATGAAGCTCGCTTTTACATCTTGAGGATCAGGACTGCGATTAATTGCAGCATGAACATCCATGCTGGCACGAGCGTGCGTATCATCAGATACAAGACGACGCGCAGAAAGCTGTCTTGAGTGAGCAGGATCAAGCGGCGTGTCGGGGTCTGCTAAATCTAACGACTGTATATTGTCATCTCTACCTAGTTCATCGCGCGCGGTATCGGTATAATGCTCAGAAGATGACTTGTATTGTGATGACGTTTGTTCTTGCGAGGCGGCAGGTTCTTTCGGCTCTTCAGGTAGTGTAAGCGCTTCAGGCGCTTTTTCGCGAGAGGCTGGTATGCCAAATCCAAATGATTTATCTGTTAAAGTCGGGGGGGACGATACAGAGCTAGCTTTCGTGTGAAGTCCGGTTTCAAGCTGAGATAAACGCCCCATAACCTTGTCAAGGGTATCATGCACAACTGAAAGGGCACGTGCTGTTTCAGGATCAGTCTCGGCACTTGATGTTTTGTGACCTTCAAGTGCACGCTGTGCCGCTTGTTCGGCCGCATACTCGCTCGCAGCGAGTGTCTCACTGCGCAATCCATCTATACGCTGAGCCAAATCCTGCATGGACATCTCAAGCGACCGGAATGCATCAGGAGCAACGATAGCGGAAGCAGCAACAGGTGCATGATCCAGCTTATCTGCGATCATGCGGATTTGATGTTCAAGCGCATCAAGTGCACCTGATCCGACATCAGGCTTTTGTGTGTCGTCAATTTTGTGGACGAGCGCTTTAAGAAGACCGTGAAGTTCTGGATCACCTTGTGGGCTTGGTGCGGACGCCCCTGAATCCAGTCGCGCGGATAATTGTTCGATGCGTGCGATGAGATCATCAGGACGTGTGTCAATACGCGAGGCAAGTTCATCTAAACGTGAGATGACATCATGAGAATGATGTTCGGTATGGCTCGTTTGTTCTAAACGCGATGACAATGCGTCAATACGCTCAATCAGAACATCGGGACGTGTATCATTGCGCGTGTCAATCCGTGAGGATAGTTCATCCAACCGCGCCATAATATCTTGGGGCGAGGCCGCCATTTGTGATGTGAGGACGTTGATACGATCAATTAACTCACTGGGGGATGAATCGAGCCGTTGTGCTAATGTGTCAAGTTGGGCTGCAAGCGTAATCGGCCCACTTCCAAGTCGAGCTGCCAACTCTTCAAGTTTTGTTTCCAGCTTCGCTTCAAGACGCGCTTCAAGTTGTGAGGCTAAAGCTTCTGAATTCTGATCCAGACGTGATGAAAGTGCCTCAAGGTGTGAAGCCATGCGCTTTGCCGCGCCATCATCCGAGATATGAGCTTCAGAAAAATCCTGAAGTTGGTCCGAAAGGCGAGCTGTTAACTCATCAAACCGTGAGCTGAGAGCGCGGGGCTGCGCCTCAACTTTTTGTGATAACTGCTCAATGCGTGCAGTGAGAACTTGTGTGGCTGTATCGTCTGGAGTGCGATTAGCCAACATATCAATTTTTGCAGCAAGGCCATCAAGCTGCTGACCAAACATTGCAATAATATCGGGAACACCGACTTGCGTGTCTTTTGTTTCTTTAGCGCTGCGCAATGCTGGCTTTTGGCGTAAACCAGCCCGAATTTCTTCGACGGTGCTTTGTAATTCAGCAAAGGCTTGTGCATCAATTTGACGATGCCCAATCGCATTCATCTGATCTGTTAAACCAGATATCTGATCGGTTAATTGCTTTAAGCCAGTTGTTTGGTCGTAGCGATTGACCATCGACTTAAGGCTTGACACATCATGGGTCAGATCGTGCAGGGCTTGAGGGTCAAACCGATCAACGCCGAGCGCTTCCACGCTTTTTACGATCGCTTTAACATCACGTGCCAGATCACTTTCACCATTCGCACCCAAAGATTGTGAAAGCTTGCGAACCTCTGCATAAACGCGCTCAATCGGCTCAACGACAAGTTGAGAAACACCTTCCATGCGGCTATTGATGAGTCTTAGACCCAGCTCCCGCACCGCCTCTTCGAGCGCACTTACGGTCTCACGAGATGCGAGCCCTTGCATCCGATCATGGAGCAAAGCAAGCTCACGCATCAACGGAACACTGACATCTTGTGAAGCAGGATCGCTATTGAGCGTATCAAGACGTGATGCAAGCTTGGCAATGTCAAACTTGAGACCATGTAAAATGTCATCAGGTGCAGAGCCAGCGGCGGGTTGCGCACTCACCGCGTTTTGCGCAGCAGCAACCGCTTGTGCAATTAACTGCTTTTGACGGCGCTCTTCAAGCGTTTGTGGCTGCTCTTGAAATGCTTTGATTTCAGCAATCGCGTCTGAGACTTGCTCTGTGCGCAACGTACGACGTGGCGGCGCTTTTTCAAGCCGTGTCGCAATATCTGCCAAGCGCTGCTCAAACGTCATTAAGGTATTTTCAAAACGTTCGAGCTGGGCACGCCCTTCATCGGTTTTGCTAAAATCTTGACGATTAAGCGAAGAAATTTGCTTTTCGATACGCTCCATCGCCGTCCAGACCGGCTTAAGCGCTGGCTGCTGACCCTCGGTGAGGCGTTTTTCAATTTCATCAAGGCGACGGGTCATAAGCCCAAATGCTTTGTTGAAAATCTCGCTCTGACGCTCTTGCTGTTCTAGTGTCTGACGTGTTGATTCAGCCCAGCGCTGGTCAGCTTTATCAAGTTTTTCCGCCGTCATGCGGAAGGCTTCGCCCGCATTCCGATCTGTTATCTCAATGCGATCCTGAAGTTTGCTGAGGGTTTCTTCCCAACGCTGTTCGGAACGCGATATTTTTTCATTTGTTTGACGTGACGCTTCGCCCCAACGCTCATCAGCACGCTCAATCCAACGGACGACAGAATCAAGCGCAGATGCTGTTTTGACAGACCCTTCACGCATACGCCGCTCACTCTCAGCGGCCGCGGCTGAGACAATGGCTTCAACGTCATTATAAGGTTCTGGTGCGTAGCTTTCAGGATAAGTATCCACTGTCCGCGATGTCGTGCGATTTGTAGGTGCGGCGCGACGTGTTGCCGTTGATGTAGATTGATTTGCAAGAGATGCTTTAGGGCGCGTGAGACGATTGAGGCGATTAGCCACTTCATCAAGCGTTTCATTGACGGTTGTGCGCTGTGTAGGGCGGCTTTCACTCCGAGCGGATGATGACGCACTCCGTGTTGCAGCGCGAGCATGACGCGGCGCTTCCCGCGAGTCATAGCCATCATCGTCTAAATCACGACTGTCACGCCCACGTGCATCAACGCCAAATTTTGTCGCGCGCTCTGAAATGGTGGCATTGAGCCATTCACCAAGCGACATGCCAGCACGACGCGCTGCTTCTTTCGCTGCTTCGCGTGCGTCTGGATCAATATCGTCGGATCCCCAAGGGACTTTCTGTCTCATTCTTGCGCTCACTACCGCACTATAATTCGTCGATGAACCTGCTTAAGCGACTTAAGGCAGTCGTTAAGAATGCCCTCGCCTCACTTTTACGGGGTTTTAAAGGCCGTGAACGCAACGTGACCTTATTTCAAACTGTCGTGGACGTTTAAACCATGTTTTTCATGCCATATGCCGCCGCAAATTGCGCTGACAGTGACATAGAGGGTCAGAAAGACCCACGAATCACATGCTTTAAAACCTTACACGTCTGTGAACTGTCGTTTATTGAGGTAAAGAAGATATTAAAAAACGCCAATGCTTTCTTAACAAAACCACTTATCCAGTAACGACATGTCTCAGGATGGGGCACACGTCTAAACAAAACGCAACGAATCGTGTGCTCTCCTTAAGATTCAGGTCTAGCAAGCGCTGTCAAGCAATGCTCTGCTTTTGACACCTTTGATCCACGGTCAATGTTTAAAACAGCATCGCATTTCAAAGCGCAAACCCAAAACACCCGATACATCACAACAAAAAACCCTGATATGACAAACGCCATATCAGGGTTAAATTTAACTTGAAAACGTAAGCTGAACGTTTTGATATGTATTTTAAAGCGATATTAGGCTGCCATTGAATCCATAGGAGAACTGTCCATACTAAAATTAATGTCTTGCATACCACCACTAAGAAACTGCTGCCGCATATCAGGCTGGCCACCCCTGCCGGTTTGATCTCCCTCAGATCCTTCTCCTTGCTTTGCTGCGGCAAGCATTTCTTTAATATCAACTTTGCCATCTTTATTGCCCATGGCATCAACCTTTTGAGCAAATTCTTCAGGCTCCATATTTGCTTTTTTTGCAAGCTCAGCAAGAATAGCGTCAAGCTTGTTGATTTCGCCATCCCCATTATAATCTTTAAGCTTATCTTTGCCTTGTGCTTGCTCTCCAGAGTTTTGTGCAGGTGGTTGGCCTGCTTGCGGAGACTCCCCCGCTTTATTTGGCGCATTTGATTGATCTTTGAGAAGCGCCATCACATCCTGTTTTGAGAGAGTATTGGCGTCATCATCAAAACCGTTTTTACCAGCATTTTTACTTTGAATGTCTTGTAGCATTGATGCGAATTGATCGGCTTGCGATTTATCTAATCCACCTTCAATGCCGAATGCTTTTGAAAGCTTACTGCCTCCATCTTGGAATGCCTTAGAAACTTCACTTGAACCACCAGAACCTGCCGCGAAAGACAGGCCTCCACCCGTTGCATCACCTCCACGGCCACCACCACCAAAACCACGTACACCGCCTAGATCGCCCATGTGACACTCCTTTGATCAGGATATTAATCCGACATACAGATCAATGTTATCCAAGTACCATAGAAGTATATTAACCTTAATTGGGGTGGAAATCAGTTTTTATTTGCTTTTACTTTTGTAGTAGTTTGTCTACGAAGCTATCATGTTTTGTAATTTACTTTATTTTTAAATCGCTAAAAAAATTTTTTGCATTGCAATATATGCGATTTGTTTGCCATTTTTATAATGGCGTATGATTGATTATTTTACATCAACGTAATGGCATAGACCACATATTAGACGTTTTATGAGCGTGAATTGCTGCATGAGATGGCAGAACAGGTTTACGTTGATCATTGTGCTGAATTGTGGGCGAAGGCATCAGTGAGTGTCTTAATCCATGAGATGGTTGCGGCGCTTTAGCTTGTTGGATTTCTCCAAACACTTTATCGACATTGTCTTGCAACCAGTCTTTACGTGACGCAAAATGCTGCATGACATCGGTTGCAACAGGACCTGGAGCCTCCCAAAAAGGTCTGACCTCCCTTGAAAGACCATTTTGCGCACGGCGCATGAAATTCATAAAATCAACGGGAAGCGGACGCTCGCCTGACGTTTGTGCAAATCCGAGGAAAGGAGACTTCTTGGTAGGTGGTGCAGCCACTTGGGGGGCGTAATCAGCTTGCATAACAATACCCACTGTGGGTGTTGGTGCTGATTGATTGTGTGGATTATCCCCCATCAAAGGCATAAAGTCTTGAGTGTGAACGCGCGATGAATCAATGTTTACGCTTTGTACGGGGGCTGGCACAATCTCATTAAATGGAACTGTCGATGCTTCGTGTGATGGACTCACATCAAGATGAGAAGTGGCAGGATAAAGCGAATCAGAGCTTTGATCTGAACCAAAGAAGCTGTTTGACGCATCAGGCGCAAGGTAGCTCTGGTTCAAGGAATCAACATCTGACTGATCATCGTAAGACATACGCTTTTTATCCTCAATGCACGTTGTTCTGTGTCAAACATGACGCATTTAACTGTTAATTTAAACAACGTTTCCGATTTAGCGTAAATCAATACGGTTAAAGTCTCACTCAACATGAAGCATGTGTGAAACTTGCCAATGTGTCAGGATTTCCGATGGACTGTGTGATCGTATCGGCTGCAATACGTTTATTAAGACCTGCTAAAACCTTACCATGACCCAATTCATAAAAATGCGTTACGCCATGGGCGGCCATAAAAGCAACGCTCTCTCGCCAGCGCACAGTGCCTGTCACCTGTGCCACCAAATGATGACGAATGTCTTCTGGATCATGCACAGCATCGGCAAGGACATTCGCCACAAGTGCCGTTTTAGGGGTATGAATTGCGACCCGTGAAAGCGCGTCACGCATGGCATCCGCAGCAGGTTGCATCAATGCACAATGAAATGGTGCAGAGACTGGCAATAAAAGCGCACGTTTTGCCCCTCTTTGGGTTGCGATTGTCATAGCGCGTTCAACCGCCGCAAGATGCCCTGAAACAACAATTTGTCCGCCGCCATTATCATTGGCGGGAGAGCATATAACGCCTTCTGCGGCCTCTTTACACACATCCGCGACGACATCAGGCTCTAAACCAATCAAAGCAGCCATGGCGCCCTGCCCTGCAGGAACCGCTGCCTGCATCGCATCACCGCGAATGCGCAATAAACGAGCCGTGTCCGATAAGCTTAAAGCTCCCGCTGCGGCAAGCGCTGAATATTCGCCCAGTGAGTGCCCCGCGACATAAGTCGCTTGAGCGATATCGAGCCCTGATTCGGCTTCTAGAACGCGTACAACCGCTAAACTTACGGCCATGAGCGCAGGCTGTGCGTTTGCAGTCAGCGTCAGTTCTTCGCTTGATCCTTCCCACATGATGGTCGTGAGTTTTTGACTGAGCGCATCATTGACCTCATCAAAGACGGTTTGAGCAACTTTAAAATTTTGCGCCAATGCCTGTCCCATGCCAACGGCTTGACTACCCTGCCCTGGAAATACACACGCGAATGTCATGGATTAACTCCTCAAATAAGATCATCGAAAAAAGTGAAAGGGGTGCGTGCATTGCACAAAGGTTTTTGTCAACAAGACAGGCTCTAAAGGCTCGCACGCTTTAAACGCACTATAACATCAACGCGGGATATTTCCATGCCTTCAGGTGGTGTAGGAAGCGCAGAGAGTTCAACCGCATCAAGGGGCACATCCATCAACACTTCGCCCTCTTCCATAAAAAAATGATGATGATCGGACGGATTGGTATCAAAATAAGCCTTTGAGCCTTCAATCGGCAACTGTCTGAGCAAGCCAGCTTCTGTAAACTGGTGCAATGTATTATAAACTGTTGCAAGTGAAATGGGTACTTTAGCTTTTTGTGCTTCTTCAAACACCATTTCAGCCGTGATGTGGCGATCCCCTTTTGCAAAGAGCAGCCAGCCGAGCGACATGCGTTGACGGGTCGGACGTAATCCTGAACCTTTCAAACGCTCCCGCAAGTTGTGAAACGGGCAGCCTTCAAAAATTGTCACGCGCTCATATGTCATAGTGCCGAGAATATAGGTGAGTGTTTGTAGGGATGCAACAAAGGATATAAGCAAGAATGCAGCCTCATGTGCCGGTGTTCAATCATCTACGTAAAATGGTGCGTGAAGCGATTGAAGGCTTTTTATGTCAAAGTCCATGTGCTAACGATGCGCGGCAAAGAGTGGGAATACCTTGAGCCTAGCATCTGTTTTAAAATAGTCGGAAGGTCAAATGGAACGTCAATCTGTTTTTGAATATGAAGATTTATTGCGTTGTGGTCGCGGCGAGTTATTTGGCGCAGGAAACGCGCAGCTTCCTTTGCCGCCAATGCTGATGTTTGATCGCATCGCTGAGATTTCTGAAACGGGTGGCCCCAACGGTAAGGGGATGGTGCGCGCAGAATTCGCGATACGCCCAGATTTATGGTTCTTTCCATGTCACTTTCAAGGCGATCCTGTGATGCCCGGGTGTCTGGGACTTGATGCGCTTTGGCAATTGACGGGATTCTTTTTGGGCTGGCTCGGACTTGAAGGACGCGGACGAGCGCTGGGGGTAGGCGAAGTTAAATTCGCTGATCAGGTACTGCCTACAACGAAAAAAGTTGTGTATGGTGTGGATTTCAAGCGCGTTTTCAAATCTAAACTCGTGTTGGGTATTGCCGATGGTTGGCTTGAGGCTGATGGCAAGCGCATTTACGAGGTTCAGGACATGCGTGTTGGATTATTCAAGCCTGAGTGAATAAGGTAGGTAGTATAAAGAATGTAGTACGAGGCTCATTCTTCCTACGCTCGACGTCCCAAGTACAGACTAAAAGGATAAGATCATGCGACGCGTCGTCATTACTGGCATTGGAATTGTCTCCTCAATCGGAAATAATTTAAGCGAAGTTGAAGCCTCTTTGCGTGAAGCACGCTCTGGAATCATTAAAGCGGATGATTATGCGCGTCTTGGCTTCCGATGTCAGGTTCATGGTATGCCGCAAATTGACGTGAATGAACTGATTGATCGACGGGCAATGCGCTTTTTAGGCGGTGGTGCTGCGTGGAACCACATCGCAATGGATCAGGCGATCGCTGATTCAGGATTAGAAGACGCGGAAGTGTCCAACCCACGCACAGGGATTATCATGGGTTCGGGTGGGCCTTCCACACGCACACTCATTGACGCTGCCCATACCACAGAAACGAAAGGGCCAAAACGAGTCGGCCCCTTTGCTGTCCCTAAAGCCATGTCATCGACAGCATCGGCGACACTCGCCACATGGTTTAAAATCAAAGGGGTGAACTATTCCATCTCATCTGCGTGCGCGACGTCTAACCATTGCATCGGCAATGCCTTTGAGCTCATCCAGTGGGGCAAGCAGGATCGTATTTTTGCGGGTGGATGCGAAGATCTCGACTGGACGATGTCCGTGCTCTTCGATGCGATGGGGGCGATGTCCTCAGGTTACAATGACACCCCCACCATCGCCTCACGCGCCTATGATAAAAACCGCGATGGTTTTGTGATTGCAGGCGGGGCAGGTGTTCTCGTGCTTGAAGCGCTTGAGGTTGCGCAAGCACGCGGCGCGAAGATTTATGGCGAGATTGTCGGCTATGGCGCAACATCCGATGGTTATGACATGGTTGCCCCTTCAGGAGAAGGTGCAGTGCGTTGTATGCAAATGGCGCTTGAGGGGGTCAAAGCAAAAGTCGATTATATCAATCCGCATGCCACATCGACCCCAGTGGGAGATGAAAAAGAGATTGAGGCCATTCGCGAAGTATTTGGTTCAGGGGATCAATGTCCACCCATCGCTGCAACAAAATCCCTTACAGGGCATTCATTGGGCGCAACAGGTGTGCAGGAAGCGATTTATTCCCTTATCATGATGAATAAGGGCTTTATTTGTGAAAGCGCGAACATCACAGAGATTGATCCATTGTTTGCCGATATGCCTATTGTTCGCAAGCGTCTGGATAACATGCAAATAGGCTGTGTGCTCTCTAACTCTTTTGGCTTTGGCGGCACCAATGCCACCCTCGTTATGAAACGTCTTGACGCCTAAATCATTGTCGAGCGAGCCGTGTGATGTTTACAAAGGGCAATGAAGAACGGGTTCGGGTGATCTAAAGGTCACATAAGTACACAGCATAACAATATAAAGAGATTCAGATGACAGTTTCAACGCACGCGCAAACGCCATCTCGCCTTATGGAAGGCAAGCGCGGCCTCATTATGGGCGTTGCGAATAATCATTCGATTGCGTGGGGCATTGCCAAAGCGCTCGCTGACCATGGGGCGGAGCTTGCATTCACATATCAAGGCGATGCACTGGGTAAGCGCGTTCTACCTCTTGCCAAAAGCGTCGGCTCCGATCTCGTCATCCCGTGTGATGTGGAAGACGGGCCTTCAGTTGACGGTGTTTTCAAGGCACTTGAAACAACATGGGGACAGCTTGATTTTGTTGTTCATGCTATTGGTTTTTCAGACAAAAATGAGTTGAAGGGTGATTATGCCAACACCACACGTGCTAATTTTACGCGCACGATGGTGATATCATGTTTTTCCTTTACTGAAGTCGCACGGCGCGCTGCACCACTCATGAAAAATGGCGGCTCCATCCTCACGCTGACTTATGATGGCTCACAACGCGTGATGCCAAATTATAATGTGATGGGTGTTGCCAAAGCGGCCTTAGAAGCAAGCGTGCGTTACCTCGCGGTAGATTATGGTGCAAAGGGCATTCGCGTGAATGCGATTTCAGCTGGGCCTGTGCGTACATTGGCGGGTGCAGGGATCAGCGATGCACGCCTCATGTATAATTATCAAAAGGCGCATTCGCCTTTACAGCGTTCCATCACAATTGAAGACGTGGGCGGGGCGGGGCTCTATTTGCTCTCGAACCTCTCCAATGGCGTGACAGGTGAAATCCATTATGTGGATTCTGGATATAACATCATCTCAATGCCGCGCCCTGAAGCGCTCAAAATCATCGAAGAAGCGAGTGACGAGCAAGCGTAAAAATATCTTCTCGCATTATTCGAAAATCGAATAAGAGCTTTTAAGATTTATGTGATACAATAGGTCGTCTCGGTTGTAATAAAATAGAAGATGATGATGAATGCCGTGACGCCGCCTAAAACATTTGTTGCTCAATCCCCCACATCTCCACTTGCGTATGTGCTACCACCTGCCTGTCAGGCGTGTGATTTTGCTCATGTGGACACGTGGGTATTTGATCTTGATAACACGCTGTATTCGCACCAATCTCGCATTTGGCCGCAGGTGGATGACCGCATCACACTTTATCTTGCTGATATGTTTGGCTTTGATGCGATGTCAGCGCGGGCTTTGCAAAAATATTATTATCACCGCTACGGCACAACTCTCAAGGGTTTGATGGAAGAGCAAGGCATCGACACGGCTGCCTTTCTTGAATTTGCGCATACAATTGATTTGTCAGCACTTGAGCCCGCGCCGACATTAGGAGAAGCTATTGCGCGTTTGCCCGGTCGCAAGCTGATTATGACAAATGGCTCGCGCCAGCATGCAGAGAACGTGTCTGGAAAACTGGGCATTCGTCTCCATTTTGAAGATATTTTTGATATTGAAGCAGCAAATTTTGTCCCAAAACCAGATAAGGATGCTTATCATATTTTTATGGGTAAGCACGACGTTAATCCCAATACGTCAGCTATGTTTGAGGACATTGCCAAAAATTTGCTGACACCTCATGCTCTTGGTATGCGAACTGTACTTGTCATACCCCAAACACCTGATCCGTTTCGCGAAACGCACGAACAAATCGCTGTTGAAGAACCTTATATCACCTGTGTGACGGATGATTTGGCTGGATTTCTGGCAGCCCTTACACCGATAACACCAACGCCTCCTGCGCCAAAAACACGCACCTTGCCTGCGATGCAGCATCCACGTTAAGAATAGTATGGATGATGAGCAGAAAGATTTCACGAAACTAAAAATGTCTAAAGGTCTCACACGTTCGCTTGAGCGCGAGATATGTCATCCAGATCGCATGACGTGGCTTGCAGGTGTTGATGAGGTTGGACGGGGGCCTTTAGCGGGGCCGGTTGTCGCTGCCGCTGTCATGTTTGCGCCTGATTTACCTGACGAAGCATTACCTCTTGGTATTTGTGATTCAAAAAAACTTTCCGGTGCTCAACGTGTTCAGGTTTTTGAACATATTTTACGTGTTGCCCACATCGGTATTGCCTCTCTTCCCGCGCAAGAGATTGATGCCACCAATATTCGATTGGCATCGTTGAAAGCCATGGCGCAAGCGGTAGCTGCCCTTGAAAAAAACCCTGACTTTGTCATCGTCGATGGGCGTGATGTCCCTGATCTTGATATTCCTATGCGCGCTATTATCAAGGGTGATTCGACGCATCTTTCTATTGCGGCAGCGTCAATTGTTGCCAAAGTAATCCGTGATCGGCAGATGTCGGCACTTGCACAGGCTTATCCTGTTTATGGTTTTGACCAGCATATGGGCTATGGCACGCTCGCTCACCGCAGCGCGATTACACTTCATGGGCCTTGCCCATTTCATCGCTACACTTTTTCGCCCATGAAGGGTCACTTTTCACGCTAAAGTGTCTGCGATCTTTGCGCTTCGTTAAGCCTTTATCCTGTTACAACCTATGATTTGCACGCGCTCGGCAAAATATGCCGCCCCAAAACGAAACACGTTTTTTTTCAACGCTTAAACCTCGTTTTTACCTCGTTCATTCATAGTCTGCCTTGTGAGCGTGTGCTGATATCTCGATCGGATGCCTACGCTCTAAACTTAAAAGTGTAGTGCGTTTTACGATCAATCCTTATTCGCTTGATTGCAAAACGCTTTGTGAGTTGCGTGTGAGTATTGTGTCATGAGTTCCTCCTTCAAGAGGGCATCCAGCACCACCGTCCGGAAAGAAGTATTGCGTACCGGACGGTCTGCGCGTGGAGGTCAGACGTTTCAGGTTGAGACAGCGGCACAGTCATCCTTGCCGCTTAATACCATTATCGCCGGCGATTGCATTGCCGCTTTAGAGCAGCTTCCCGCCTCAAGCGTTGATCTGGTTTTTGCCGATCCACCTTATAATTTACAGCTTGCGCAAACACTTCACCGTCCCGATCATAGCCGCGTTGATGCCGTTGATGATGCATGGGATCAGTTTGATTCGTTTGCAGCTTATGATGCATTTACACGCGCTTGGCTTCTTGCCTGTCGGCGTGTCATGAAACCGGATGCAACCCTTTGGGTGATTGGTTCATACCACAACATATTTCGTGTCGGCACGATATTGCAGGATTTGGGCTTCTGGATTCTCAATGATATTGTGTGGCGCAAAGCAAACCCAATGCCCAATTTCAAAGGGCGCAGGTTCACCAATGCGCATGAAACCATGATCTGGGCAGGCCGCAGCGCTGAGGCAAAACGTTACACCTTTCATTATGAAGCGCTCAAAGCCGGCAATGAAGATGTGCAGGTGCGCTCTGATTGGCTTTTTCCGTTATGTACAGGTGAAGAGCGCATTAAAGGCGCGGATGGTAAAAAAGTTCATCCCACGCAAAAACCCGAAAGTTTACTCGCGCGTATTCTTTTATCATCCAGCAATGCCGGTGATGTGATCCTTGATCCCTTTTTTGGTACTGGGACAACAGGAGCGGTTGCTAAAAAATTAGGCCGTCATTTTATTGGTATTGAGCGCGAAGCGATTTATCGCGAAGCTGCACAAAAGCGCATTGATCAAGTGACTCCCGTTGATCCATCTGCACTGATACCAGTAGCGAGTAAGCGCTCTGAACCTCGTGTCGCTTTCATGTCTTTACTGGAAAGCGGTCTTATTCACGCGGGCGAAAAGCTTGTCGATCCTCAGGGACGTTTTGAGGCGTTGGTACGCGCAGATGGCATGGTAATGTCTCATCCTGCAACAGGCTCAATTCATAAAATTGGTGCATTGGTGCAGGGTTTACCGGCTTGCAATGGTTGGACATTCTGGCATGTGAAGCGCGATGATAAACTGATTTGCATAGATACATTACGCGCAGAATATCGTTCGCAAAACCGCGAAATTATTGCGGATTGACGACACGGCTCGTGCGCCCAAAGCGCACCACGTGCACCTGATCATCAGGTGCACCCCCTGCAAGATTATGTGTTCGACCCAATAAAATGGCCGCTTCTGCTTTTGCTACAAAACGGGGCGTGCCACGAATACGCAAAATACCTGTACTTTCATCCAGTGCGATAACGTCTTTGCGCGCCGCAATTCCAGCCGCAGCCAGAAGCTCCACGATACGCTCTTCCGTCATACCATCCACTTTGAGCGCTCGTGTAATCAAGGATTTAAGCGGGGCGATATCAATAACGCCGTTCTCAATATTCCAAATTAATCCAAAACGTTTCGCAAGTTGATCCATCACGACATCAAGTGAGCCTTGAAACTGCATATTCGTGACAGTGACATCGGGTAACTGTTCCAGATTGGCCTGAAGTCCGGCCAGATAAACAATTTCATTCACCACCGCCTGAAGGGGCTGATTGACAACAAAGTATGTAATGGCTTTAAATTCCGTCACGGCCTTGTCAATGAACCCTCCTGGAATACCCGCGCTAGGAGTATTGAGTGGCGAAGGGGTACTTTGCCCTGTTACGCCTTGATGCGCGACACCGCCTGACGTTGAACCACCCTGCGTTGCCGAATCAGCGCCGTGCTGAGTCGAGGAATGCTCCCCCACCCCTGTTTGGCTTTGCTCATCTGTATAAATCTCTGTTGAGCGCAATGCTTCAGAATCCCAAAGCCGCTTTTGCTTTGATGTGGCCGATGATTGCCCATAAGGTGCAGGCTCCGCCGCTTGTGCGCCACTTATTACGGTAGCAGCTGTTCCATCTAAGATATTGATCGCGAGAATGAAAAATAAGCACACAAATCCGCCCAGACGCACGCGCGCATTGCGCAAACGCTTTTCTGCAAAGGAATTGTACGGCGTGATCAACGTGCTTTGTCCTCCCTGCTTATCCTGCTTAAAATAAAAAATGTGGTCTTATAAACACACGTTGTGCAATGAATGTGATCAACGTTGTCAATACGCTTATTTTAACACACATTATATCAACTCTATGCGTGATTTTTGTTGAGAGTTTATCAACTTATGGTGTCTAAACTCTTTATTGTTTATAAAATTTTTGATGATTGCGAGTGTGGAGATGTTTTATATGAACCCTTTTATGTCCTCTGAAGTATCCACTCCGTTGTCTGATACCCAACAAAATCAAGAGTTTAACGCATCCTCTGATGCAGCAGGGTCTGCATCAGAACAGTTGTCTTATCCTTCGCCTCAACAGGTTAATGAGCGCAAAAGTGATTCGTACACACTCGCCTTTGCACGCTTGACACAATCTTTTCTGGATAATGCGCATGTTTATCAAAATGCACAAAATCTCTTCAAAGATCAGTTCAGACCGCTCACACACAATGATCAAGATGATGTCCTAAAATCTATCGTGGATGACAATTCAGGCCGCAATGAGACATCTGTTAAACGCGCCAGCAATGATGACATGATCGGCATTTTTTATAAGAGTATAAGTTACAACCCGTTTGATACTTATCGCGAGTTGGCAACGACATGGGCTTCAACAACTCTTAACACGTATACCACTCACGCTTTAAGCGCTTATTGGATGAAGATGCTCGCACCTGTGTCTCAAGGACACGCGTGGTTATTGCCTTTGGCTGCGCCTACGTCAGCAAATCCATTTTTTGCAAATATGTTTTCAGGTGCACAGTGGCCGTTTGCCGCACAGCCATCCGTGACACCTTCTTTGTCAAATCCGTTTGCGTTCATGGCCGCATCACCTTTAACGGCGTTATGGTCGCAAGGATTGTCGCTCAATCCGTTTATAAAAGATTTGCTTGTACCTGAACCCGCTGCAAACCCCTATCTTAGATTGTGGAGCAACACAGCAACGCACTTCTGGCAGGCTATGTTGCGTCGCTAAATACACAACTTGTAGCGATATTCATTTTAAAAAGTGCTTCTAGGGTTTTCATTGGCTTGTGGTAAACTGATCAAAGGCCATGTCTGTATCGTTGGCGATACACTTGATGCTTCGCTTTGATTAGCTTTATTCCAAAGTGTTTCCCCCCATGTGTTGAGCTTCGTGCCAATATGCTGCTCTGAAAGCGCATCAAAATACTCTTCTTGAGTCGTTTCCCCATGTTCTATTTCAACACCGCGATTAATGCGCGCCGCTAATGTATCGTGCGCACTGCTATGTGTACGTTGACGCAAGCGCGCAATGACAGCCAAGCGTTGATCATGCGTCCCTAACAAGCCCTCTAAAGGGTTCGGCGTATCAATAGGGCCTGTGAAAACCGCGCCTCTTACTTGCTCACCCTCTAAAACGACACACCAATAATCAGGTGCATCAAGAGGAGATGAAAGCACCTGAGCATGAGGGCTGATATCAATGACATTGCCGTAAGTCAGAACCGATAAGCCATCACTTTTAAGTCGCATAAAGCTACGCGGCGCTTCATAGGTCATGGGCTTACCTGTAATGGATGCCGCAGCCACTTGCCCTTGCATCATCCCGACAGCCCATAAGCCACTTGTTTCATCCTTTAATTCAGCAACATCGCCAACCGCATAAATGTGAGAGTCAGATGTTTTCATGTAGCGATTGACCAGTACGCCAGTCTGAACACGCAAACCGATCTTTTGAGCAAGTGAAGTATTTGGTTTTGTGCCTACACACGCAACGAAAATATGCCCTGAAATGTGCGTACCATCGCTGAAGTAAACGGCTTTAAGGTGTCTGTAGCCTTCAAAGCGATCAATTTGCGCGTTCATAATTAAACGCACACCCAAATCCTCAAGATACCAAGCAAGCCGTAGTGCGGATGGCTCATCAAGTTGACGATCCATGAGACGGTTAGCACGATGTATCAATGTAACTTTTGCACCAAGACGTGCAAGCGCTTCAGCCGCTTCAACGCCAAGGACACCACCACCAATAACGACCGCGTCTTCACAGCCAAAATTAAGAATATGATCGCGGATCTCGCAAGCGTCATCGGCACTGCGCAACACAAAGGCATTGTGATGCGCCAGAAAATCCTCATGTGTCACACTGGCTGACGCACCGGTCGCCAAAATGAGTTTGTCATAAAGCATCGTCTGTCCGCCATTGAGGCGAATGAGTTTACGTCGACGATCAATCAATTCGACACGTGATTTAAGCTTAATTTGAATGCGTTTGCGGGCATATTCCTCAACTTTACCCATCATAAGATTGTCTGTATCGGTTAGACCTTCAAAAACTTTGTTGAGAGCCATGCGGTTGTAGAAATGATATGGCTCATCACTCAGCACGATAATTTCGACATCAGGGCGCAACCGTCTTAACTCATCGGCTGCGCTCATTCCTGCAATTCCATTGCCAATAATAATGACACGTCCCAGTTCTGGCATCTCTTTATCATTTTCAGATGGGTTGTAGGTATAAGGAGAAGCGGACGTGTAACGGCTCAGAAACGTCATGCGCTCTTGGGGTACAGGAATACTTGCCCCTTGCGTGAATGTGATTTTTTGCGACACCGCCTTAGAGCCACTTGTCTCCAATGTCTCAAGCTGATCAACGCGCCGATCAACGGTTACAGAACCACTGATGAGCCGGCAACTACAGGCCATGCGCCCATGTCCTTCAAGCCCTAATCGGCGAAGCGTCGCTAATTCCTCTGGCGAGGGTTCAGAGAGATTATTCATGCCCTCTTTGATAAGAACAGGATCAGCGCCACAAATGCCTGTGCGACAACAGGCTTTAAGATCATGCCCCTGCCCTTCCAGAACATCTAACAACGTCTGTCCCGATTTTGCTGCGTGCGTTACACCTGTTTGTGCATCAACAACACATGGTGTTTCTTCAAGGTGATGCGGCATTAAAATCGGCTTATCTGCGTGCACATTGACTATCTGCGAAGGCTTGAATTGAGCTTTGACCGCTTGTGAAGCGGCAGGGTTCATGGCGAGGGGACCCGTGATGCGTGAATGCTCTGCCTTCTTAACTTTGTATTGATTCCATAAACCCATCACCAAAAGAATAAGCCCCAAACCTGCGCCATAAAACTGGCTCAGCTTAAAATGCAAGGGCGTGAAAACGTATCCTGTCAGTTCTGTAAAAGCATTGAGCGCATTGGGGGCGGCAAAAAAGTAAAATGTTGTCAGCGCTATTCCCGCAAAAAGTGCCGAAAGCCGATACGCATTAAGATCAAAAAAGCTCAAAAGCGCTTGATATAAACCCGCTGAAATTAAAACTGAGCCACCCAATATAGCCCAATAGATACCATAACCATAATTTGATCCATTTCCCAACAGGAAAAAGGCCAAGATCAGCCCTGGCAGCATCGCGACAAAAAAGCGGCGTTGTCCTGCATAAGCGGGATCATCATGATCAATGTCATTGAAAACAGTCGCTTGCGGATTAAAATCATAGCAATTGCTTTGGCAGCCGACACACGTCTTACAATAACTGTTGTTAACAACAACAACAGGGGCTTGTCCATAGACGCGCTGAATAGGGCCTAAAGGACAAAATGTGCCACACCAGCCACTACGTCCTTTAAATATGATGCCACCTAAAAAAGCCATGAGTAATGTCGCGGCAAGTACTGTGGCAAGCACAAGTGGTGATGTCTCTAAAAGCGGTTTACGCAAAGCAATAGCGCCTAGAAAAATCACAATCGCAATTAAAAAAGCGCGTTTCTGCATGCTTTGAGGAAGTGTTTTTGCGAGTGAAAAGCCAAGCTGACGCGGCATTTGATTCATAAATGCCATAGGGCACACTTGGCGCCATAATCCGGGTGCAAGCACGAGCAATGTCGGAACAGCCGGAATGAGAAGCGCCCAGAAGATTTTCAAACCAACATCAGGACGCAGGGTAAGTAATCCAATGATCCCGACAAGGATGCCTAAAGCTAATCCGCGCAAAATCAGCCATACGCTGTCAGGAACCCATTGGGTTCTTTGCGTGTAATTTTTAAAAACTCTGTTGGCTTCGCCTGCCATTACTCACAACGCCGCATCTAGAGTGATTTCAAGAAAAATGCCTCATTTTTCATAGAGAAATCACGTTAAACTAAAGAACGATAACCATTCTCATCGTTATATCGAGATAAAAATGGTCGTATAACAATTACAGTTATTTTGTAGAGTATATTTATTTTATAATTATTGACAGTTTTTCTTACAAAATTGGCTAACGCCGTTAATGATTATTAAGATTAATCAAGGTTGAATACGCGGTACTGTCGATGAAAACGGTGGAAGTTGTTGAGGTTGATCAAGGCGAGGCTCTGTTAATTGAACTGTCCAGCCCTTTTGCTCCCCTGTATCCACTTCAAAAAAACCGACCCGATCATACCCACGTGCAAAACAATTATCTGTTCCGCGAATAGCAAATTCGCGATCCCTCGTGCACATAAATGATTTTCCGCCCCACTCTCCGCCCTTGTCATAATCAACACCATAAACATAATAAAAGCGTGCAGCGAGTGTGCCTTTAAGTAGGGTTTCACAGCCCTTGGGTGAGAGGTTCCACCACCCTTCTGTCATCCACCCTTGCGCATCACGATACCCGAGCGCAATACCAATCCGGCTTGATGTTGTGTTACAAATGCGTAGTTCTGCATGAGCAAACGTTGGCCAAAGTGTCAAACATAAAACCGTGACAGTTTGATAGAGCGCTTTTGTAATACGGTTTGAAAAATATTTTTTTCTCATGGTGGACTTATCTCGAGTGTCTTCTTTTTTATCACGTCATGTGCATGATTAAGAGAGACTTAATAAAAAAGCGTGCACATAAGCATGTGGATATGATTTCTTTGAACATAATTTTATGCGAGGCACAATCATCATGGATCAAACACAATCTGTAGCCGCCGATCAGCTCAAGGCGATTGTTGAGCGTATTGAGCGTTTAGAAGAAGAAAAAGCCGCGCTCTCAGGCGACATCAAAGATGTTTATGCAGAAGCGAAAGCGAATGGTTTTGATATCAAGGTTTTACGCACCATCATCAGCTTGCGTAAAAAAGACCGCGACGAGCGTATGGAGCAAGAGGCCATTCTTGATCTGTATAAACAGGCGCTTGGCATGGTATAAAGAGGTTTTACATCCTTTTCTGCAATGCAGGAATATTCGCCATGTCATCACATCGCATCAACAGATCAACATATCCTTATATTATCGGCTGGGCGCATACACCCTTTGGCAAACTGTCTGATGAGAGTGTTGAAAGCCTTGTTATGCGTGTGACGCAGGATGCGCTTGCTCATGCCAATATTGAGGCGAAAGATGTCGATGAGGTTGTGCTCGGACATTTTAATGCAAGTTTTAGTGTACAGGATTTTACAGCAAGCCTCATTTTATCGGCGCATCCTGATTTACGTTTTAAGCCCACGACCCGCGTTGAAAATGCGTGTGCCTCAGGATCAGCGGCGATTGCGCAAGGCATAAAATCAATACGCGCGAAAATGGGGAGAATGGTGCTTGTCGTTGGTGTTGAGCATATGAGCAGCGCGTCTTCCGTTGATGTTGCCACGAACCTTTTAAAAGCATCCTATTTGCCTGAGGATGGTGGAAATCCGGCGGGTTTTGCCGGTGTTTTTGGTGACATTGCAGCACAATATTTTTCGCGCTTTGGTGATCAATCAGATGCGCTTGCACACATTGCTGTCAAAAACCATCTCAACGCCCTGCGCAATCCATTGGCGCAAATGCACAAAGAACTCAGCTTTGAATTTTGTCGGCAGCCATCCGATAAAAATCCCTATGTTGCAAAGCCGCTCAAACGCACCGACTGCGCACTTGTATCTGATGGCGCTGCGGCAATCATTTTATGCAATGAGGACATAGCACTAAACCGTCCTCAAGCGGTGCGTTTTCGTGCTTTCTCCCATGTGCAAGATATTCTCCCGCGTGCAAAACGCGATGTATTGGCCTTTGAAGGTCCCACGCGCGCATGGCAGCAAGCGTATGAACAAGCAGGGATCACGGTTCATGATCTCTCGTGTGTTGAAGTACACGATTGCTTCACAATTGCGGAACTCATGAGTTATGAAGCACTTGGTCTCACACCACAAGGACAAGGCGCACGCGCCATTCTTGATGGCCTTGTGCATCGTGGTGGCAAACTTCCTATCAATCTCTCAGGTGGGCTTAAAGCGAAAGGACATCCCATCGGGGCGACAGGTGTGTCCATGCATGTGATGAATGCGATGCAGGTCAGCAGCAAAGCGCCTGAGGCTCTTCAACTTAAAGGGGCAACATTGGCTGGCGCATTTAATATGGGCGGCGTTGCTGTTGCCAATTATGTCAGTATCGTTGAGGCGGTGCGTTAGAGCCTGTCCCTGTATTTACGATTGATTAAGAGATGAGGCGATTTTGTCTAGAAGCAGGAGAAGACATGCAGGAAGGGTTATCCCTTTCAAATGTCTTCGACACACTTACAGGCAAAATAGCCATCTCCCTTTGGGCTTCCCCGCCACGCGTCGATCTGGTGCGTCCCCAAACTTGCCCGAAGTCCCGCTTCGCGCCGCGTTTGGCTCCTGCCATAACTTGGTGGCGAGAAAAGCTTAATCAATTGTAAATACAGGACAGGCTCTAAGCAAACAGAGTCACATCTGTGCAACAGCGACACATTATCACTCACGGAACAGATAACAGACTGTTGTCATTCACATAAATCTCATCTTAAAACGGATGCGTAACGATCCTGTTGGTCGGAACATCATTCAAGGCGTTGCGTATGTCTGTCGAGTTGCGTCCCTCGCAAGCACTGCATTTATGGCATCAGGTCATGCTTGACCTAGTGCAAACGGATGCCTTTGATCTCTCTGCGCGCCAAACTGCTGTTTTGCTCACAATTTACCTCGAATCTCCGCCTCACACTGTGCGTGGTTTGGCAAAAAAGCTTAATGTCACCAAGCCCGTCATCACCCGTGCGCTCGACACCATGACGAAGCTCAAATTCGTCTCACGCAGGCGCGATGAAACAGATCGGCGTAATGTTATTATTCAGCGCACCGTTGAAGGCGCATTGGCGGTTGAAAAAATCAGCGACATTATCATTGTCCGCGCTCAAGAATTGCCAAGATAAATCAAAAACGCACATGCATCAATATATTTATTAAATATTATAATATAATTATTTATTATAATATTTTAATTAAAAAAAATTTTTAGTACGAATTTTGCCACATTTTAATTGGCAATAATATCTTAACAATATTTTCTGCGATCAAAATATTCAAAAATGGGTTTTTGATGTCGTCAGGTGGGATCAAGTCGAAGGATAAGGAGGCTGGTGACGCTGGCGGCAAGAATATTGTCGCGAGGTCTGGACAGCCTTCTTCTGCTCCGTCTCGTTCTGGTGTGCCTTCT
>JBIKVP010000085.1:0-8063 GCA_044356745.1 Beijerinckiaceae bacterium
GCGTTTCAAAAGCTCCTGCCGTTGATCCGGTTCTAAAAGCGTACCCATACCAAATTGGAATCAAAACAACCTTAATAAAAAGATAACGCCAACTCTTCACTCACGAGGGGTATATCTTTTCTCTAGCAAAACTTTAAAGTGTGTTAACCTATTTTATCCTGATTTTTCCACTTTGCTAAAGCTGCAAAAGGTGATGTATCCGCACCAAATGAAGCTTCGCCAAATACAGCGTCAGGTTTTCGCGGGTATGGATCAAGTCCTAAGGTTAAAAACTCGATCATGATAGCGCCAATATCAAGTGTTGAGCCTTCAAGTGGTTCAAGGGGAATATCGGCATCATTGTTGAGTATGTCATGACGCGTGCGATGCGCCGCATTTTCTCCTGAGGGATCAACATGTGGACTAAAACGCGCGTTGATCTCTTCAACGATATCAGCCTGAAACGGCTCTAAGGTAATCCCACACTCGTATGTTACACGTGCTTTAGCTTCGCCCGTAACATGAACTTGAGACCCTTTGGGCGCGACATTGATCAGGGCACTCACCTCATGCACCTGTTTAATTTTCCAGAACAATGTTAAGGCTTGGCATTCCTCTGGTGTTAAAGCCAATGATGCGTTGACGCCCCGCTCAGGTAAACGCTCTATACGGATTGTGTGCGAATAGGGCACGTTGCTGGTAGGCGAATTTGAAGTCGTCATGATATAAACTCAACGATTAGGGTGCAGGGTAAGGATTCGATACGTTCATCAGATCATCAAGCGAACAGCGATCAAGTGCGTCCGTGCTCAGAAGGATATGTGCCGCTAATGATTTGACCTGATCAGTTTTGGCCAGAACGGGATCATCATAAATATTGCGTGCAAGAGCGAGTGAGAGACTATGCGCATCACGCTCACGCAGGGCTGGAGCATAATGCTCTGCGCGACCATAAAAATCTTGCGCAATTTTCTTGATTTTCTTGCCAACGGAGAGGTCGCCAATGCCTACCTCACGCAAACCATGATCAATTTGCAGGAAAAGGTCATCAATAAAATCTTGAGCAACATCATTGGCAGGGGGGGGAAGTTTTTGAAGCCGCTCTAACATGATCACAGCGTGTAACATAAGCATTTCAAGACGCCCTTGCGCACTGTCAGGGACTTGAAACGTTGTATAAAAACCTGTCTGACGTGAGGCATGAGCGGTGTGTAAATAAAGTTGTCTCACTGCTGAGTGACGCTGCTGACGCGCCCATAAAAATCGTTTCAATGTTTGAAAAATCATGATGCTGTCCAGTTTGTTTTTATTGACACATCATAGAACCGGATAGCCATAAAAATGAAAGGCTTGGGTTCATGTAAAGCGATAAAACGCTTAAAAGTGTCATCATCCCAACACCTGTCGTCATCCATTTTACGAAAAGCTGCGATGATAATGCTGTAAGAATTTTGCTCATTACATTTTCTCAAGGATGGGCGGGGTAAGCGCTGTTTTAACGAGTGCGGTATCGCGAATTGGAAGATTTAACAAAGCTGCAATCACACTTAATCCAATAGCGGTTAGCCAGACCGCATCATAAGATCCGAGACGATCATAAAGCAATCCGCCGAGCCAGCTCCCTAAAAATGCACCAACTTGATGGAAAAAGAACACGATTCCGCTGAGCATTGCTAAATTTTGTACTCCAAAAATTGATGCGACAATGCCATTGGTGAGAGGCACGGTTGAAAGCCATAATAAACCGATCACAGCACCAAATGCATAGGCACTCCACAACGTGAGTGGAAGCAATAAAAATGCACCAATTGCCACGGCGCGTAAAGCGTAGATCAATGCGAGCAAAATCGGTTTACGATACATGCCGCCCCATACACCCGCATAATACGTGCCGAAAATGTTAAAGAGTCCCACAAGGGCAAGCGCTGTTGTACTCACCGACGCCCCTAAACCACGATCAAGCAAATAAGCGGGCAGGTGCGTTGCAATAAACACAACCTGAAAACCGCAAACAAAAAAACCAAAACATAAAAGCCAAAAGCCTTTATGTGCCATCGCCTGAGATAAGGCTTCACGTGCGGTGACCTTAACCTCTATGGGATGCGCACCCTGCTTTTCCGTATGCATGATAAGTCCAATCGGGATAATCACGGCAATCAGGAGAGCAAGAATTAAAAGTGCCATTGACCAACCAAAGTTTTGGATCAAGCCAAGACTTCCGGGCAACATGGCAAATTGCCCAAAAGAGCCAACGGCACTTGTAATACCCATCGCGCGTGAGCGCTGTTCAGGTTTTACCGCACGAACGACTGCGCCAAAAACGACAGAGAATGATGTTCCACTCAAGCCTAGCCCGATGAGTATACCTAAGCTTGCGGAGAGCATCCATGATGTGTGTGAAAATGCCATCAGGGTTAAGCCAAGGGTGTAAAGGACACCGCCAATGGCAATCACTTTAGGCGCGCCGTATTTATCCGCGAGCATTCCTGTGACAGGCTGTGTTGCGCCCCATAATAAATTTTGTAAAGCAATCGCAAATGCAAAAACTTCGCGCCCCCAAGCATTATCAAGACTCATGGGTTGTAAGAACAAGCCAAAACCGTGACGCGTGCCTAAAGACAGCCCGAGTGTGATTGCACCAAGTGTTAAAATCACTGCGGCGTTGCGAGAAAAGGGCGTGGGCATCTGGGATTCCTCAGACTCTCACACACCTGAGAGAGAATCATATTACCACATTCCATTTATGAGCGACAAGGTGCTGAGGTCGTGGCTACCCCAAATTCAGCTCTTTGAAAAAGTCATTGCCTTTGTTGTCAATGACAATGAAGGCAGGAAAGTTTTCAACTTCAATCCGCCAGACCGCTTCCATTCCCAGTTCTGGATATTCCAGAACCTCAACTTTCCGAATGCTCTCTTTCGCGAGTAGCGCAGCAGGGCCACCAATAGAGCCGAGATAAAACCCGCCATATTTCTGACATGCTTCACGTACTTGCGCCGAACGGTTGCCTTTGGCGAGCATGACCATGGAGCCGCCTTGAGCCTGAAACGCATCGACATAAGAGTCCATACGTCCGGCTGTTGTTGGCCCAAACGAACCAGAAGCATAACCTTCAGGTGTTTTTGCGGGGCCAGCATAATATACGGGGTGGTTTTTCATATAATCAGGCATCGCCTCGCCGCGCTCAATGCGTTCGCGGATTTTAGAGTGTGCCAGATCACGCGCAACAATGATTGTTCCTGTTAGAGAGAGGCGTGTGCGTACAGGATATTGAGAAAGTGTTTCTAAAATTTGCGGCATCGGCTGATTGAGATTGATGTGAACAACATCCCCGCCTAATTCGCTTTCGTCAATATCAGGCAAATATTGTGCTGGATTTGTCTCAAGTTGTTCAAGAAACACGCCTTCAGCGGTAATTTTGCCAACGGCTTGACGATCGGCTGAACAGGATACGCCGAGGCCAATGGGTAGCGAAGCGCCATGACGTGGCAAACGAATAACGCGTACATCATGGCAGAAATATTTGCCGCCAAACTGTGCTCCCACGCCCAGTGATTGTGTCATTTTATGAACTTCTGCTTCCATCTCAAGGTCACGGAACGCATGGGCGTTTTCCGAGCCTTGGGTGGGGAGGTTATCAAGGTAGCGGGTGGATGCGAGCTTAACGGTTTTAAGGGTTAACTCTGCACTCAAACCTCCGATCACAATCGCAAGATGATATGGCGGACAAGCGGATGTGCCAAGGGTGAGGATTTTTTCTTTCAAAAACGCCATCATCCGCTCTTTTGTTAGCACGGATGGTGTTGCCTGATATAAAAACGTTTTATTGGCTGAGCCGCCTCCTTTAGCGACAAACAAGAATTTATATGCATCTTCGCTTTCACCTGCTCCAGAGGCATAAAGGTCAAATTGTGCTGGCAGGTTGGTTTTGGTGTTTTTTTCTTCAAACATTGAGAGGGGGGCAAGTTGGGAATAACGTAGATTGCGTTTAAAGTACGCATCGCGAATACCAGTGGCGAGGGATGTTTCATCTTGACCATCGGTGAAGACAAAACGCCCTTTTTTACCCATCACGATTGCCGTGCCCGTGTCTTGACACATTGGCAAGATGCCACCAGCGGCAATGTTAGCATTCTTGAGCAAATCATAGGCGACAAATTTATCGTTAGCAGTGGCTTCTGGATCACTTAGAATCAACGCAAGTTGCTTTAAATGCGAGGGGCGCAACAAATGATTGATATCAATAAATGCTTGTTCGGCGAGAAGACGCAGCGCTTCAGGAACCACACTCAACACTTTTTGTCCGCCAATCTCGCTTATCTTTACACCCTCTGATGTGAGTTTGCGATAGATCGTTGTATCAGGGCCGAGTGGAAAAAGCGGCGAATAAGCGTCAGACATTGTTCATCCTTGTGAAAAGGGTTTCCCCGAAATCAGGCGTTATGTGATGTTAAACCTTCCGTCAACAGGGTGTAAATACAATCGCCATTATGGCAGGCGCGCACTTTTTCCAACAATTCAGGGTCGTGAAGTGCGCGTGCAACACGCGCTAGTGCTTTCAAGTGATCCGCCCCCGCATCCTCAGGGGCAAGCAGCAAGAAGATCAAATCTACAGGATTGCCATCGACCGCGTCAAAATCAAGTGGCTTATCAAGACGGGCAAAAACGCCATGAATTTGATCAAGTCCTGCAATTTTGCCATGAGGAATCGCGACACCGTGGCCAACACCTGTTGTACCTACACGCTCGCGCTGCATCACGAGATCAAAAACGGATTTATCCTGCATACCCAAAAGGTCAGCAGCAAAACCACTGATCTCTTGTAGAGCATGTTTTTTGGAAGACGCCTTTAAAGCGGGTATCACCGCTTCGGGCGTAAGAATATCAACAAAGGGCATTCAAAAAACCGCCTGGGTTATGGGTGCTGACGCTCCACTCGCCCGCTTCACTGATGTGAAACTTGACCAAGTGTTACGCTGCTTCTGAGGATGGATCAATCCATCCAATGCTACCGTCACGGCGGCGGTATACGACATTAACACGTCCATGGCTAGCATGTCGAAACACAATAACGGGCGAGCCTGTCATATCAAGTTCCATTACAGCATCGCTCACTGACAGCTTATGAAGATTGGACGTTGTCTCTGCAACAATGACGGGATGATACTCTTCTTGGTCAACGCTTTCATCAGAGATTGGTTCAATAATTTTGTAAGCTGTTTGCTCGGCGAAAGCGTGGCGATCAACGCCTTGACCGTTATGACGATCCCGTAAACGTCTTTTATGACGACGTAAACGCTTTTCCATGCGCTCAGCAGCTTCCGCAAAGCTGACATGGGCATCGTGAGAATAGCCATGCGCTTCAAGTGTTACCCCCGATGATAAATGCAAAACACAGTAAGTGCGAAACCCCGTACCGTCTTTGTCGACGGTTGCATGACCAGTGTATGTGGCGCCATCAACGTATTTTTTGACGGCTTCTTCAATACGCTCTTCGATTTGAGTACGCAGTGATTCGCCAATATCGAAATTCTTTCCCGAGACCCGAAATGTCATGAAAGCCCCCTTTCGTTGGGTGTGTGGAATCTTATCTTTTTTTCTTAACGTGTAAAAGGATACGTCCTGATATAGGCCTATGGCAAGCTGATATTCTTTTCGCGCTTGCGTTGTGCGGATGAGGGGATGCCCATCGCTTCACGGTATTTTGCAATGGTGCGGCGTGCCACATCAATACCCTGTTCTTTGAGCGCGTGTACTAGTGCATCATCGGTCATAACATTGGCCTTTGTTTCTGTCTCAATGAGCGCTTTGATACGATGACGTACACTTTCAGACGCGACGCCCTCTTGTCCGTGAGAGTCAGACACGGCACTTGAGAAAAAATATTTCATCTCAAAAACGCCGCGTGAAGTGCCAATCGCCTTATTCGCTGTGACACGTGAAATCGTTGATTCGTGCATCCCAATCGCTTCGGCAATCGTTTTAAGATTAAGGGGACGCAAATAGTCGATGCCATAGGCAAAAAAACTGTCCTGTTGACGCACAATCTCTGCAGCGACTTTTAAAATCGTATTTGCACGCTGTTCAAGGGATCGGGTGAGCCAGTTGGCGTTGTTGAGGCATTCAGTTAAAAACGCTTTATCATTTTCGCTTTTTGCGGCGCGTGCGACGCGGGCATAATAACGTTGATTTACGAGAACACGTGGCAATGTCTCAGAGTTCAATTCAATATTCCACGAGCCATCCGGAGCAAGCCGCACGTATACATCAGGAATTTGAAGCTGCACTGGTGCTGCGCCAAATGCACGCCCTGGTTTGGGGTCAAGTTGGCGAATTTCCGCAATCATATCACGCAAATCGTCTTCATCGACCCCGCATACACGCTTTAAAGCGGGAAGATCACGTTTCGCCAGCAGATCAAGGTGTGCGACAAGCGCTTGCATCGCAGGATCATAACGATCTTTTTCGATCAGTTGAAGCGCAAGGCATTCAGCGACGTTACGCGCACCAACCCCCGTTGGTTCAAATGTTTGTACAAGCTTAAGCGCTTCTAGAACATGCGTGTCGCTGATTTTCAGGCGCGATGCGATGTCGGTAATGTTTTCATCCAAATAACCTGTATCACTTAATGCCTCAATGATGTGCGCCCCAAGAAGACGTTGGGTGTTATTGACATGTGCGACGTCAAGTTGCGCAAGCAGATGATCCCTTAATGAGGTTTGCGCTGCTAAGGTCGCTTCTAGATCAGGGCCGCTATCATCATCAAAACTATTGTTGGATGACCCACGTTCAAAAGGGGAGAAAGCGACTGTTTCACTGAGCGATGATGGCGCAATAACAGGAGAGCTTTCATCTGAAAACAGGTTATCAAGACTGGTATCAAATGCTTTTTCAAGATTTTGTGTGGTGCTGTTTAAATCACTTTCAAACCAGTCGGCATTTTCTGCTTGATGTTTTGTATCCTGAATTTCGCCCAAGCCATCACTTATTGCCTCATTTACAGACGTGGATGGAGCTTCACCTTCTTCAAGCAAAGGATTACGCTCAAGCTCTGCCTCAACATAAGCCGATAGCTCTTGATGGGATAATTGCAGAATTTTAATCGCCTGCAAGAGCTGCGGTGTCATGACCAATGATTGGGTTTGACGCAGCTCTAAGCGTTGAGACACAGCCATAGACGTGCCCCCTCTCAAAGGGTTTGTAATGAATAAAACAAGGTTGCCTTCGGGCGGACGCAATTTCTTAAAAAAAACAAACCATTTTTTGCGCAAAAAAAGCGATAAAAAATACTCTGACGAAAATTGCGGTATGCTTCTTGCATGTCGAATCAAGCATACCTTGCGCCTATGCATCCGTCAAAGGTTCTTGGCCTCAAACTGAGGTGATTTCATCAACAGGGTTAAGCAAATATTTTGATAAAGGGTTTAGCGTTTAATCTATTATGGTAATTGAGCCAAAGCTTTTGGATCGCTTAGTACGCCTGTTACGCCTGCAGCAATCATATTATTTTCTGCTTCAACAGTGGCAATAGCAGTAGGAAGCATGTTGAGCGCTTCATCGCCTATAAGTAAAGCTTGACGTAAAATCTCTTGGTCGTAAGGCATTGGACGGAAGCCACCGGCTGTTTCTGCATTAAATAAAGACGTGCTTGCATATTCCATGGCATTTGCGGCTTTGAACGCTTCGTATAAAGCACTTTTTTGGGCTACTGTTAAATTAGGATTGTCAAGTTCGAGTCTTAATCTCTCAGCTATGAAATCGCCATATTTGATAGAGAGGACGGGGTCAATGCGATTATCTGGCAGAACGGTATAGGCGATCTCCTCGGGGCTAATGCGACCCTCTGTGAGCTCTGATATTGTCACAGCATATTCATTAAAACCAGTTGCCATTTCCTCTAAATCTGCTCTACTTGATTTGGCGGTATCAGGATCCATCGTGAGGTTCATATTGCAGTCCTTACTATACCCCTCGTGAGTGAAGAGTTGGCGTTATCTTTTTATTAAGGTTGTTTTGATTCCAATTTGGTATGGGTACGCTTTTAGAACCGGATCAACGGCAGGAGCTTTTGAAACGCCACCGCACC
>JBIKVP010000086.1:0-8043 GCA_044356745.1 Beijerinckiaceae bacterium
TCGTGAAGGCCATCCTTGGCTTCCTGAATACCACTTTTCCGCAAAAAGCACGATTATGGGTTGACCGCCTATCCGATAACTTCAAAATACTTCAGACACCAACTCTTCAAATGTGAGGGGTATATTGCGTTTTATCTCAAAGGACGCCTCGACCCATGATATCATTTACTTTTCTTATGCCTTGGCTCATGGTGGGGTTAATCGTTGGACTATTACTTGTCGCATTACGCTCACATCGAATAAAACGCGCTGAGCGTGCATGGTGTCCTGAGCAACTCAAGAATTCAACCCTTGTCTATGCAGAGCATGATTTTATGGTGCGCTTACACGATGAGAAGCGAACACAAATTATGGGACGACCTGATCAAGTCTTTTGCTTACAAAACAATGAGCATGTCCCCGTTGAATACAAAACCCGCGGACATTTTATGATTTACCCATCAGATGAAGCACAACTGGGGTTATATGCTTTTATTCTGAGACAGAATGGCCTGAAAACCGCAGACCATGGTTATATGGTTATTGATAATCGGGATACAGGCGAGCGTCATACGCTTAAAGTCAGTTTAGTTCATTATCATGATTCATGGGCATTAAACGTTGTGTCGCGTTTCAATGCTTTGATGCAAGGGGCGACGCCTGCATTTACCTTTACACCAAAATGCAAAGGGTGTGGCCACAAGCCTCGGTGTCATGACAATCCATCACCACTTACTTTTTTACATGCTCATCGTTGAAGACGTAAGCCTGCTAAGAAAATATTGGCAGTGTAGTCTGATCCGATGGATGAACTTTTCAAACGTTCATGCGTAAAACTTGTACGCACCACCCATGCACGATTGACACGATAATCAAGCTTTGCGCCCAGACTCAGTGCTTCTTCTTTAAGTGATATTCCCCGATAATCCGCATGCTCAAAGGCGATACTCGTGCCAAGTGTCAGATTGCGCCATAAGTCATGCGTCACCTCTAAACGGGCACGTTGATTGATGATACCACTTGCATTGGGTAAGGATGTATCATCAAGCGAGCTTGCAAGCGTAATTTTAACGTTGGTCAGAGGTGTAACAGCCCACACCAAAGATCCCTCAGCAATAGGGCCGCGTAAATCTTTGAGTCGTGCATCTTCATAATAACGTTCTTGATACCCTGCCGAAATTTCTCCTGTCAAAAGCCGAGTGAGTTCAAATGTTGATCCCACTCGCCCTGTAAGACCTGTGGAATCACGCTCAAAGCCAGCATTATCAATGCGATCATCATGAATTCGTGTATCAAGTTGGCCTTCAATAAAGGGCTTGATACCTGGTGTTAATTCGTAAGCCACACGAAGACGTGCGCTATATTCTGTCACATTGCGATCACCTTGCGGAAGTATCGTGCCATTTGTAAGCGTTGCATCCTCAAAGTCATTGCGATAAATAGAGCCGCGCAGACCTAGTGATAGTCGATTAAACGTTTGTGTCACCCCAGTTGACGCACCGTAGTTATAAACGGCTGGACGATCCCTTACTGCGGAGGTGAGATCGGGTGAACCAGGGCGCTGCGTATCAAGCCGCCCACGCACTTCAAACTCCCCTTGTGTGTCGCGCAAAAAATCATGGCGGTAAGTTAAGCGCCCATCAAGTTCAGGGCGATCAGTGCCTGACAAATCGGTAAACCACTGATAGGAACCGCGCAAACCACCCGTTAATGCGTGTACGCTCCAATCTGATTGTAATTGCAGCTCTGCTTCCGTGCGAATGAGACTTGAACCTTTAACGTTTGGGCTTGAGCGTCTTAAGGGGTTGCTGTCATACCCCCCACTAACCTCGAACGCAGGCTTAAGGTTAAGCGATCCAACATTAATTCCTACAGGTGCAAATGGATCCTCATCTGATCGTCGGCGTCTTGGTAGCGGCTCAGACGTAACAGGATTAGGTAAAACTGCAACATCGTTGCGTGTCGCACGAAAAGGTGATGGCGCTTGCGTAAGCTCATCAACACTCTCACGCACAGGCTCTTGTGTCGGGGGGCGAGAGCGGCGAATAGGTTTAAAATTGGAACTTGAAGTGGTTGATATATCATCCACAAATGCATTAACAGGAGCTGTTGCCGATCCACTAAAACGATTTGAGGCATCCATTTGTTGGCGCATTTGACTGACAACATTTTGTGATGCTGCCTCTTGCGATGTCGCATCAGCATCTTGTGATAAAGCGGGGCGTATAATATCACCTGTTATAGCCAGTATCATCACACAGCTAGCAACAGTCAGCCGCATGCAAGCCCGCTGATGCGAGGCATTTTTATGAGATGATGGGGTATCGATCACCATACCAGACTCAATGGTCACAAATGCATTATGCTCAATGAAACTAAAACAAGCATCGTTAACAGAGTGTGAGCGTTGTGCAGTTCATGGTGGAATTAGCGTAATCAATCATCGCAGACCTTGCGCACGATCATGGGACTCGCTAGAGACAACACAATAATCTGTTTGGAGAAGCGCCGATGACTTTCGTCGTCACTGAAGATTGCATCCTATGCAAATACACCGATTGCGTGGAAGTATGCCCCGTTGACTGCTTTTATGAGGGCGAAAATATGCTCGTCATTCACCCTGACGAGTGCATTGATTGCGGAGTTTGCGAGCCTGAATGTCCAGCAGATGCTATTAAAGCAGATACTGAACCGGGTTTAGAGCGCTGGCTAGAGCTTAATGCAAAATTCGCGAAAACGTGGCCAAATATCACTCAGAAAAAAGAAGCGATGGAAAAAGCCAAAGAATTTGATGGCGTTCCTGAAAAGTTTGAGAAATATTTTTCAGAAGCCCCTGGTGAGGGGGATTAGGCAAGAATTGTATTGGATTGATATATAATGTGTGCGTTATACTTAAGCCATTATCTGTGATGCCAAATCTTGCTTTAAAATAGCTCTGCTTCGCCTCTGAACGATGCGAGATAATCCGCTGCGAGAGCGCGGGTTATAGGTCGTCCCTTTTCCATTGCTTTTTTATCGAGTGCTGCGATAGTTGCTTGCGCCAATGAAAACGAGCGATCAAGATACGTTGAAAGATATTCAATGACGCTGGTGTTTACAATTAGTTGACGATCCACAAACAGCTTGACCAGCACAGCGCGAAACAATGCATCATCGGGCATACCCAAGCCAACCACAGGCGCTAAACGCAATCTTGAAAGCAAATCAGGTGTTTGAATATTCCATCGATTTAAGCTTTTACGTGATGTGAAGAGCACATATGCACCTTGATCACGCGCTAAATTGAGCAAATGAAACAGCGCAGCCTCATCACGGAGCGTATTTTCTGCATCTTCAATCACAAGTGCTTTGGGTGCAAGCAAAGCAGGTAGGCGCGCGGTTGTTATCTCCTCAATCGGAACGATCCAAGCATGTGAAAACTGACTCCAAATGTGCGCTAAATGCGTTTTACCCGCTCCTTTTGGCCCTTCAATGCGTAAAACAGGATGCGACCATTGCGGCCAACGCGTCACCAGATCATAGGCTGCTTCATTTGATGAGCCGACTAGAAAATCATCAAGTTCCAAACGTGGGTTATGAGGCAAATCAAGTATTAACTGACCAGACTCCCCTACGAGTTTGAATGATGATGATCGCGCCGTCATATTTTACATGCTTTTCTGAGTAGGTTTAGCAACGTGCTCTTTCGTAACAGGTGTTGCTATTTCAATGGAGGGCTCATCAGATGATGTATTGTATATGGGGCTAACAATATATTGACGCAGGAAAAAGCGCGTTAAAACACCGATAATCGCGGCAATTGGTACAGCAAGCAACAGTCCAACAAAGCCAAAAAGCGAGCCAAACGCTAAAAGCGCAAACAACAACCAGACAGGATGTAATCCTACTGAAGCCCCAACCAGTTTGGGCGTAAGAAAATTTCCCTCAATAAACTGCCCTAAGCCAAACAGCACCATGACGGCAACGGGCATTGTCCAATCCGGCCAGAACTGTGCGACTGCAACCGCGGTACCAATTACAAGTCCCGCGATCGATCCTACATAAGGAATAAAACTTAGCACACCCGTGATTACACCAATGATAACACCTGATTTTACACCCATAAGCGCAAGACCTACGGCGTAAAACGTACCTAGAAAGAGACATACAAGTGCTTGCCCCCGTAAAAATCCACCCATCGCGCGGTCAATTTCCGCCATTAATTCGTGGATGGTGTCACGGTGATGGCGTGGCAAACAATTATCAACACCGCGCACAAGCTGCTTCCAATCGCAAAGAAGATAAAATGTTACAACAGGTGTGATTACGAGAAGCGACACCACCCCTACAACTGCTTGCCCGCCCGATAAGACCGACGTGAGAATTCCCCCAAGCCAGCTTGCGCTTTGGCCTGCAAAACCACTCCAAGATTGTTTTAATTGATCAAGAGATGGGCCTCCGCCCAATTTTTGCAAAAGTGGCGCACCTTTCTCATGAAGTAATGCCTGCAAACGCGAAACAATGTCAGGAACCGAGGCCATAAAATCACTCAATTGGTAGGCAATTAGGGGCAATAGCACAAGCAATGCCCCAATAAAGATAACCACAAAGCACACTAAAACAAGCGTTGTTGCCCATGCGCGGCTCATACCAACTTTTACGAGCTTCTCAACTGTAGGATTAAGCAGATACGCGAGAATAAACCCTGCGACAAAAGGTAGCAGTATATTTGAGAGCGCATAAATTAAAATGCCTAACAGGAGAAATCCACTGAACCAGAACATGATTTGGCGTTGCACTGTCATGTTGGCTTCCCTTTATCGTCAAAAGTGATCATGATCGGCCATATGCCTTACCCAGATCAGGAGGTAAGCTCCCATCGAGGCAAGCGTCAAGCTTGCAACACCCCATTCAGCCACATTTTCCCACATTCCAAGTGGAATATTAAACGCTTTGGCTCCGAGTAGCACCGCAACAAAGCCAATTTGAAAACCAGTATTGATTTTAGACACAAGAAGTGGACGAATAGTGATAGGATGCATCAACCCCCATGCAAGGATAACACCCGCAACGATCATCAAATCGCGTGAAACAACGAGAATGGCCAGCCATATCGGCAATATGCCAACCATAGCGAGTGCAACATACATGCTCACAAGCAGTGCTTTATCAGCGATGGCATCAAGATAAGCCCCAAGCACGCTTTTCATGTGATAATGACGGGCAATAAAGCCATCCACAGCATCGCTCAAGCCAGCTAGCACAAATAGAGCAAAAGCCACGTCCCACCGCTTCTGAGCGATCATCATAATAATGAGCGGAACAGTCAAAAGACGCAATATTGTAATAAAATTAGGCAGCGTCATGCGTTTTATTCCCCATTGCCATATTGTAAGCCAACACGCTCAAGTCAAGCCTTGTCACGATGTCCACACAAAAGCGTTCTTGATGGATTGGACAAGAGATCAATCGTGTGCAAAAGAGAAATTTGAGAAATTTTCGACACCACAATATGAAGGACAACTCCCATGAGTTCCACATTTGAAACCGTTGCGGGCATTATAGCCGACACCTGTGACATTCCTCAGGAGCAGGTTACACCCGAAAGCCATGCAATTAATGACCTTGGAATCGACTCACTTGCTTTCCTTGATATCGCCTTTGCGATTGACAAAGCATTTGGCATTAAATTGCCACTTGAACAGTGGACTCAAGAAGTTAACGACGGCAAAGCACCCGCTGAAAACTATTTCGTTCTCAAAAACTTATGCGCTCGTATTGATGAGTTGGTTCAGGCTAAAGCAGCTTGATTAAGTACCAGTGATAAAGGGCTGAGCTTAACTTATGCGTCTTGAATATTTTGATATGATTGATCGCGTCACGATGTTTGATCGAACAAGTGAAGTGCTCGAAGCGACAGCACAAGTGCCTTTACACAGCCCTGTGTTTGAGGGGCATTTTCCGGGGCATCCGCTTATGCCTGGTGTACTTCTCACCGAGACAATGGCGCAAGCGTCAGGATTTCTTGTGTTGGCTCTCATGCGTTTCACGCACATGCCATTTCTGATGGCTGTTGATAAAGCGCGTTTTCGCACCTTTGTTGAACCGCAAGCCAACCTTCAAATTACAGCACGGCTTGATGTTCTAGGGTCAGGTTATGCCGCAACGAAAGCAAGTATACGTGTTGATGGCAAAGCAGTTTGTGATGCGGATCTACGCTTTAAAATTATGCCCTTTCCTGAAAGCATGGATCAGTTGATGCGTGAGAAAGCGGCAAAGATGGGATTAGAAGAAAAAAGTACGTTGTAACCCGGATGACGCACGTACAAGGATACAATTATGCACGATGTATGGATCACTGGCGTTGGAATGCTCTCATGCTTGGGCGAAGGCAATGAGGTGCATTTAAACGCGTTGCGTGAGGGGCAAACGCGGAAGTTTCAAGCACCTGTCAACATCGGGCGCTTCGCTGATTACCCTGTCCATGCATTGGGCGAGGTGAGCTTTGATACGCAAATTCAGAAAAAATCTGATCAACGCCAGATGGAGCCGTGGCAGCGCATTGGGGTTCATGCGGCAGGACTTGCACTTGATCACGCAGGATTAAAGGGCGATGCAGAGCGTCTGTCACAACTTCATCTCATTGTTGCGGCGGGTGGTGGCGAGCGCGATCAGGCCGTTGATACTGCTCTTCTCACTGATATGGCAAAGTCAGATGAACCGCTTGTGCTCCTCAATGAACGTTTGATGAGTGATCTGAGGCCAACGCTTTTTCTTGCACAACTCTCTAATCTTCTCGCAGGCAATATCTCGATTGTTCATGGTGTGACGGGGGCATCACGCACATTTATGGGTGAAGAGCAGTCTGGCGTTGATGCACTCCGCACGGCTCAAGCACGTATTGCTTCTGGTCAAGCAGATGCGATTTTGGTGGGCGGTTCATTTAATGCCGAACGTGATGATGTAATCATGCAGTATGCACTCAGTGGTGCACTTTATCGCGGCAAGACCCCTGCCCCCGTGCGTGAACGTTGTGCGTCTGAGGATGGGTTTGTGTTTGGCAGCGGCGGCGCTTTTATATTGCTTGAATCTCCTGATCATGCGCGCGCCCGCCATGTAAAACCACTGGCAAGTTTGAATACGGTTTATGTGGGGCGCGCCCGCCGTCATGCCTCTGAAAACACCGTACGTCCTGATTTGCCTGATACCTTGCATGCACTTTTGAACGACGTACAAACGAGTAACCCTGATCTTATTCTCACGAATGCAACAGGCATTGCTCACTTGTGGGATGCCGAGCACAATGCTTTAAAAAATGCGTTTCCAAATACCCCTGTTGTTGCGACAGGTGATCTCATTGGTCACACACTTGAACCTCAAAGCATTTTCGGCGTAGCACTTGCGGCATTACATATTCAGTCTTCTCAAGCCTCACGAATTTTGATTTCATCCGTTGGGCATCAACGGGGCGAAGGGGTGATGATGGTTGAGAAGGTATAGTTTTTATGGATAGTGAAAGAGATTATACGGTTACTACAAAGCAAGTTAAAAGATATTACACACCAGACGGACATTATGTACCGCAGTTTATACTTAAGAACTTTGCAAACAAACAAAAAATAGAATACGATAAAACCGTATTTATTTTTAATAAAAATGACAGCACTGTTAAATTAAAACATATAAAGAAATTGTTTTGTCAAAAATATGCTCTGCAACATAAAGACGACGATTCAATAATTAGCTTTGAAGAGCATTTCTCTAAAAAAGAAACTGAATTCGATAAGCTTTGCCAAAAAATAATACATACAAAAAGAATTAGTGAACAAGATTTAACATCAATTATTGGCATGACAGCTATGCAAATGGCGAGGTCTTACGCATTAATGCAGATGACTAAAAATAATATAAATCCTTTTGAAAAAATGGTTGATATCACAACTAGTGAAGACCCAAATTTTATACGAATATGTGCAATTCCAAGAATGATCAAAGATGCAATAGAAATTATTTCTAAAAAACATATACCCCTCGTGAGTGAAGAGTTGGCGTTATCTTTTTATTAAGGTTGTTTTGATTCCAATT
>JBIKVP010000087.1:0-8031 GCA_044356745.1 Beijerinckiaceae bacterium
GACGTTGATCCGGTTCTAAAAGCGTACCCATACCAAATTGGAATCAAAACAACCTTAATAAAAAGATAACGCCAACTCTTCACTCACGAGGGGTATATTCAAAAAATAAATAGGTCTATGAACAAGTCTAACCCTACATCATAGGTATTACGACTATATGACAAAGCTAGCGCAAATTTTAATTTAAAGCAATGTTTGATTCTTTAATTCGTTATTAATTTTTTAATACATGTTATAAGTGTATACTGCGGAAAATCTCTACTTAAACGCTCATTTCGTTCTTTATGAAAATTTAAAAGCTAGTTTATTCCACAGTGACTGATTTTGCGAGATTGCGCGGCTGATCAACGTCTTTACCCATCGTGACAGCGGTATGATAAGCGAGCATCTGTATCGGCACGGCATAGACAAGAGGCGCAATAAAAGGGTGCATTTGCGGCAAGACGAGTGCTCCACTCAGATCAACGGCGGCTTCATGTGCGGCGCGTTCATCGCCGATAAGCACAATACGTCCACCACGTGCCGCAACTTCCTGCATGTTAGAGACGGTTTTTTCAAACACATCATCAAAAGGAGCAAGAACGATGACGGGCATTTTTTCATCAATCAGAGCAATAGGGCCGTGTTTAAGCTCGCCTGCTGCATAGCCTTCTGCGTGGATATAGGAAATTTCTTTAAGTTTTAGCGCACCTTCAAGGGCAAGCGGGAAGGCTGTTCCGCGCCCCAGATAAAGCACATCAGAGGCTTTAGCGAGATCACGGGAAAGCTGCTCGACTTTAGGTTCGAGCTTCATCGCTTCTGACATCAAACCTGGGACGCCAATCAATGCTTTCACCAGTTCAGCTTCGTCATCAACCGATATAGCGCCACGTGCACGCGCTAAATAAAGCGCAAAACAGGCTAAAACAGCGAGTTGGCAGGTAAACGCCTTGGTTGACGCCACGCCTATCTCAGGACCTGCCAGCGTAGGAACAACAACCGCACTTTCACGTGCTATCGTTGACGTTGGCACATTCACCACAGAGACGATGTGTTGTGCATTTGCTTTGGCATAACGCAAACATGCGAGGGTATCCGCTGTTTCACCTGACTGGGAAACGAAAAGCGCCATATCGCCTGCATTGAGCGGTGCTTCGCGATAGCGAAACTCGGAGGCGACATCAATTTCAACTGGAATTCGGGCGTATTTTTCGATCCAGTATTTTGCCACCAGACCCGCATAATAAGCTGTACCACACGCTGAAATCGCGATACGTTTGATGGCTGTTACATCAAAGGGGAGCTCGAAGGGGAGCATCACTTGACCCGCTGACATATCAAGGTAATGCGCGATTGTGCGTCCTACAACTTCAGGCTGTTCATGAATTTCTTTCGCCATGTAATGACGGAAGTTACCCTTATCCGTGATGAACGCACCAGCCGGAACCACTTGCTTCAAGCGCATGACGGGCTTGCCGTCCTGTCCACGAATATCAGCACCGTGATGGGTTAAGATCACCCAGTCGCCGTCATCAAGATATGTAATTTGATCGGTAAAAGGGGCAAGCGCCAACGCATCTGACCCCAGATACATTTCTCCATCACCATGCCCGATTGCCAGAGGTGCACCGTGGCGTGCGGCAATCAGAATATCCTCTTCACCGGTAAATAAAAATGCTAGCGCAAACGCCCCCCGCAAGCGCGGCAGCGTGCCTGCCACTGCTTCAACAGGTGAAGCGCCTGCTTTCATGCGCGCTGACACGAGTTGCGCAACAACTTCTGTGTCGGTCTCGCTGTCAAAGCGCACGCCATTTGCTTGAAGCTCTTCACGCAGTTCTCGGAAATTTTCGATAATCCCGTTATGCACCACCGCAACACGCTCAGTGGCATGAGGATGGGCATTTATTTCATTCGGTTTGCCGTGTGTGGCCCAACGTGTGTGGCCGATGCCGATTACACCCTGAAGGGGCTCTTGTTGCAGACGCGTTTCAAGGTTTTTAAGCTTACCTTCCGCACGTCGGCGGGTGAGTGTGCCGTTTTCAAGCGTTGCAACTCCCGCTGAATCATAGCCGCGATATTCCAACCGTTTAAGCGCATCAACGATGAGCGGTGCAACGGGCGTTTTGCCAATAATTCCAACAATACCACACATGAATGATCACTCGTTTTTGATAAGAAGGGTAGATCGTAGGTAGGACTTGATACGTCGTGGAATGCGATTTTCCGCTTCCCAAATCCTTCATACAATGTCTTACGTGCTGTTTTTAACTTTTTCCTCAAACTGGATAACCCAGCCTTCTTTAATCATTTGACGGTTACGTGCAACGGCGAGTGCCTTGTCGGGCACATCAAAGGTCACCACAGACCCTGATCCGATGTAAGCACCTGCTCCAATTTTAATCGGTGCAACGAGCGATGAGTTCGAGCCGATAAACGCACCCGCACCAATCACCGTTTTTGATTTGCGGAAACCATCATAATTACAGGTAATCGTGCCAGCACCAATATTGACTTCTTCGCCGACAGTTGCATCCCCCAAATACGTAAGGTGATTGACTTTTGCACCAGCGCCAAGCTGTGTGTTCTTGATTTCAACAAAATTGCCGACCCGTGCTTTTTCGCCAACATCTGAACCGGGACGAATACGCGCGAATGGGCCAATTGATGCTCCTGCCCCAATTTTTGCATCACTGATATGAGAAAATGCATAGATAGCAGCACCTTCCCCCACACTCACGCCAGCTCCAAACACAACGTGTGGCTCAATATAAACATCTCTGGCAAACTGTGTGTCAAAGCTTAGCGTAACGCTTTGTGGATCGCGCATCGTTACACCTGAACGCATCGCCACATCACGTAAGCGGGCTTGCATCACGCTTTCAGCTTGCGCAAGCTGCACACGATCATTAACGCCCATCACTTCACTTGAAGACGCCATCACAACGGCTGTTTTTAATCCCAATGATTGCGCAATTTCGACCGCATCTGTGAGGTAATATTCGTTTTGCGCATTATTACGCCCGATTTTATCGAGAATTGTCAGGGCGTGTTGACCCGAAAACGCCATCAGGCCAGCATTGGCAAAGCGAATTTTCTTTTCATCTTGTGTGCAGTCTTTTTCCTCGCGAATCGCAATGACCTGATCATCGCGCATAATGAGACGACCATAACCTTGAGGATTTTCAGGTTCAAAACCAAGCACCACAACCGCTGCCCCTTGAGCGAGTGCCTCCCGCAAACGGTTAAATGTTTCAGGCGTGATCAACGGTGTATCTGCATAAGCGATAATCACATCATCATGCGACATTTCAAGCGCTTGACGTGCCGCAAGAACCGCATGAGCAGTGCCTAAACGCTCAACTTGTGTAAAAATCTGCGCATGATGATGTTCGCGGCGCGCTTCGTCAGCAACATCGTCACGTTCAGGGCCAATCACAACCGCTATGTGGTTCGCGCCAGCGTTTGATAGCCCATGCAGAACATGCGAGAGCATCGTGCGTTCGGCAATTTTGTGCAGCACTTTAGGATGTGCTGAGCGCATCCGCGTGCCTTCTCCTGCCGCTAAAACAACGGCTAGACACGAGCGCTGTGATTCGTTTTGATCTCTCATGAAAACGTCCTAAATCATCACAGTGACAACGTCAAAGGTGAGTGACCTGAATGGATGGACAATTTAGAGACTTTAAAAAGCGTTTGGCATCTCTGTCTGTTTGAGAATGGCGTTGGCTTTATGCCTTACCTATAAATTACGAGGCATAATAATGGTGATATTTGTGGCACGACAAACACACCTCTCATGCGACCCTTTTCCACTCCTTTAGCACATAAAACGTGTCATTCTCACCATCAGCAGACCTACCCCTGCCTTTCGTTTAACTTGACTTTTTGCGTCTGACTTGACTTCTTGCCCCTCTCACCATCACAACGGCTCACTTATTGGTAAGATAAACCTCATGATGCATTCGCGCCGCGCTTTTTTGAATGCGCTCAAAGCTGTTGAATTTGAAGCCATGCCGCAGCGCTTTGACGGCAAGGTGGCCAATTACATTCCTGCCTTGGGTCAAGTGCCGATTGATCGCTTTGCGCTCTCTATCGCTACGCTTGATGGGCGTTACTATGAGATCGGCAATACGCAAGAGACGTTTTCGATTCAAAGTATTTCTAAGCTGTTCACACTGCTGATGGCCGTGGATCAAATGGGCGATGAAACATGGACACGTATTGGTCGCTCCCCTACAAACGCAGCTTTTAATGCCTTAGGTTGGCTCGAAGCACAACAAGGCAAGCCCTATAATCCCTTCGTCAATGCAGGGGCTCTTGCCGTGACCGATTATGTCATGGCGCACCTTGCAACGCCTTTGCCTGTCATTCTCGAATTTGTGCGTGCCATAGCCGATGATGATACGGTTGATATTGATTTTGATGTTGCCGATAGCGAACGCGCCACATGTGATCGCAACGCCGCGATTGCTTACTTGATGAAAAACTATGGCACAATTGAAGGGCCGGTTGACGCGTTGCTGGATCTTTATTGTCAGCAATGCGCGATTGCGATGACAACGCGTCAATTAGCAACATCTGGCCTTGTACTGGCGAGTGGTGGGCAAGATTCACGCGGTCGGCGCGTGATTGACCCTATTCAGGCACACCGCATCAATGCGCTTCTTGCTGTGGCGGGCATGTATGATGCAGCGGGTGATTTTGCCTTCCGGGTGGGATTGCCTGCAAAAAGTGGTGTGGGCGGTGGCATTTTAGCGATTGTACCGGGTGAAATGGCTATTGCTGTGTGGTCTCCTGCACTTAATGAAGCGGGAAATTCCACCGCTGGCATTGCCGCTCTTGAGGTGCTTTCACGCGAGCTTGCGCTTTCTGTTTATAGAGCACGTTAAATGAGTGCGCACTCCACACGGCGTTTGCGGATCTGGGTGATCAGTGATGGTAAGGCAGGCGATGAAATGCCCTGTCTTGGTGTGAGCGATGCACTGTATGGTGATGTCACACTCATCCGCGTTCGGCCTCGTGCCCTCTGGGCAGGCCTCTCACCATGGATACCTGCTGACCCACGTGATGTGTGCCTTGTACGTGATTTGCTGGAGACACAAACGCCTGATATCGTGATTGCATCAGGACGTCGTGCCGTGCCGCTTGTGCGCTGGATCAAAAAGCATATTGCCAACGTGTTTACTGTCATTCTCAAAGATCCACGCACACGTTTTTCAGGTGCTGATTTGATCTGGGTTTCTGAACACGATACGCTTCGTGGTGATCATGTGATGACGACACTTACAACGCCGCATCGTCATTCAACGGGGAAACTTGCACTCGCATGGGCAACACCTGATCCGCGTTTAAAGGATTTACCCAGCCCACGTGTCGCTGTTTTATTGGGTGGAAACAGTCGCCATCATCATTTCAGCAATGATGATCAAGCGCGATTGATGGACAATTTAACGCGCCTCACGGAACAAGGCGTAAGAATCATGGTGACACCGTCGCGGCGCACGCCTGAAACGCTTCTCGCACACATCAAAGCACTGTGCGTGCGCACTCAAAGCTTTTTTTGGGATGGCACTGGCGATAACCCTTATCTCGCTATACTCGCTTTAGCAGATGCCGTTGTTGTCACCGCTGATTCAACCAACATGGTGGGCGAAGCTGCTGCGACAGGTAAACCGATTTTACTGTTCGAGCCCTCAGGCGGACATCCAAAAATTACACAGTTTTTACAGGCGATGATGGAAAAGGGCTATGCGCATCTTTTTACAGGACAGCTAACGGGAGCGCCCTATACACCCATTGATTCAACTCCGATCATTGCAGAACGTATCATGGCGCGGATGCGTCAACGTGCACCTGATGCATGACTTGTTGCACCGAAAACTGCCTCAAAAGTATGGCGCAAAACGCTATCCACCTCTGGCATTGTTACGGGAAGTCCCAAATCGACCAAACTTGTCACACCATAATCGCGAATGCCGCACGGCACGATGCCTTCAAAGTGGGCTAGATCTGGCTCAACATTCAGACTGATACCGTGAAAAGTCACCCATCGCCTGACACGTATACCAAGGGCTGCGATTTTATCTTCAACATGCGCACCCTTTTCAGGACGTTTGACCCACACGCCAATCCGATCATCGCGTTTCTCTCCCCGAATATTAAAAGCGGCGAGCGTTTCAATCAACCATGTCTCTAATGCCGAGACAAAACAGCGTATATCTGGTTTGCGCTTTTGCAGATCAAGCATCACATAAGCCACCCGCTGGCCTGGCCCATGATACGTGTATTGCCCACCACGCCCAGTTTCATAAACGGGAAAGCGGCTAGGACTGATCAAATCGTCGGACTTTGCCGATGTGCCCGCTGTATAAAGTGGTGGATGTTCCACAAGCCACACACATTCTTCCGCGGTTCCTGAGCGAATGTCAGCAACACGGCTTTCCATCCATGCGACAGCATCTTCATAAGGTGTAAGCCCCTCACTGATGCGCCATTCAACAGCGCACTCTGGCGCATAAAGCGCAGATAAACCGCCTTGCATCACGCACGTGTTAACCAATGGTTCACCCTGTTCTGTTGAAGATAATAATCGGAAATAGATTGATGTACACTGGAGTTGTACTTTGGCGAGTACCCTTGATGATCTTAGCGTGGATATTGCCATTGTTCTAGGCAAAACACGTATGCCTATTCATAAGGTGCTGCGCATGGGACGCGGGGCGGTGGTGTCGTTTGACCCAACTGAAAATGATGAGATTGAAATTCTCGCGAATAATTTGCCAATCGCACGCGGCCAAGTGCTGGTCAATAACGGTGATATTTCAATTGAAATCACCGAACTTTTACGTAAGCCGAGCAGTGTCCCCGCCATCTCTGCTCACAACGTACCCACCCCTGATGCTCAAACGCCGCCTTCAGCTGAAGCAAGCGTTTAACGAGCGCTTGAAATCAAAACGTTGGTGAAGCGTCACTTGTGTAAATCAACGCTTGTGCAAATCAACACTTGTGAATACGCGCTTGATCTGTTAGGCGAAGTGCACCTTGCGGAATAACGTGTCAAAACGTTATCACTCGCGTGTGCGGCCATGGCGGAATTGGTAGACGCGCTGCCTTGAGGTGGCAGTGGGTAACACCGTGGAGGTTCGAGTCCTCTTGGCCGCACCAAATTTATTTGTGAGCTGCACTTTTTAACTTGTGTTTGCGAATCTGACACCGCGATAAGATTAAATGTTGAGTATGATACTTTAAAAATCGAGCAACATGCATGCTGGATTGGGTTAGGAAGTTGAATAAGTAGCAATGAGCTATGACGGCAATTCAAAAAGTACACCTACTACTTCTAAAAGCTTGCTAAGCTTTGGTAGGCCACAAGTACCATCTATACTCAAAATCTCTGCTGCGGTTGTTCCATCAGAATTCAAACTCTCTAAGAGCAATAGTTTGTTTTTTAGCTGTAGACGCTTGAAGTAGCGAGCTCCGTTCTCATCAATCGCAATTACAAGTCGCCCATCCATTTTATTCAAGTGCTCGTTATCAAAAGGCAAATCACGAGTAATTAGATATTGTCCGTCTAAGGCAATAGGCTCAGCACTTCTTCCCTCTACTTTAAAAAGTCGAACATCCTTCAGGGCTTTTTCGAGCACAACGAAATTCTCAAGTGCAACCAGCTCAGCCTCAACATTTTTGGGAGGAGTCGGTAACAAATATGATGCAAAAATTGTTCCCACAACCTTCTTGCAATTGCGCTCAATACTCTCTAGCGGCACAATAACTGGCTCAGGAACATTATATGGGTCAACTGATTGGCCGCTCAGGATAGCAATTTGTGAATGATCATCTGGCTGGCTATAGCGTCTCGCTAACAAAGCGTTGCCATGCTTAGCGACAACCAGATTTTTTGGGTTGATTTTTGCGTGATTGCATACAATTATACCCCTCACATTTGAAGAGTTGGTGTCTGAAGTATTTTGAAGTTATCGGATAGGCGGTCAACCCATAATCGTGCTTTTTGCGGAAAAGTGGTATTCAGGAAGCCAAGGATGGCCTTCACGA
>JBIKVP010000088.1:0-8001 GCA_044356745.1 Beijerinckiaceae bacterium
CGTGAAGGCCATCCTTGGCTTCCTGAATACCACTTTTCCGCAAAAAGCACGATTATGGGTTGACCGCCTATCCGATAACTTCAAAATACTTCAGACACCAACTCTTCAAATGTGAGGGGTATAGATAAACAAAATCATCAAGAACAAATCTTTCATACAAATTCAGAAGGCGCTAAATGGGAATTGCCTTCAGGTGAGAAATTTCCCAACAAGCCCCTTGATCCTCACACCAGAGCATTTCCTATGATAAATATAGGAACATTTTGGGAAGAAAGTTTAAGTGCTGGTGATTATATCACAGCCAAGGGCGTCATATCTGACGGGCGCATACCGCGTGAAGATGAGTTGCGCAGCATAATAGAGGACTCATACACAACTGCTTGGCTACAGCGCGTTGCCCCATACCGGCCTAACTTTTGCGGTCCAGCATCAAATATTTTATCTCTTGAACTTGAGATGGAAGGTATTAATCATTATCATGTTTCAAACCCGCAATATCTTCCAGGATGGGTCATAGACAGTATTGAGCTAAGATACGCAAAAAGAAATTTTCCTGAAAATGGTTATGATCAAGAAAATTACGACAGAAGTAAATACCTTGCCAGAAGAAATAGCAATTACAGCCACCTTCATTTACGCTCTTCAGTGCAAAATAATGGTAGTGAACCAGAAGAAATATATATTGACCCTACAATTGCACAGTTTTTCACATCAACAGGTGATCTAAATAAAAATAATGAAATGGGAGTAAGTAATTCACGCCAAAATTCTAATGGTGAATTTCTATTCACGCCCACGTTTGTCGATGAAAATGGTGTCGCCCATGATCGTCAGAGAGGTATTTTTATTGGTACACGCGACCAGCTTGTGGACGCTTTCCATAAAAACTTAGACCGTCTATATCCACATCAGTCATGGTGGAAGTATAATCTTGAAAATCTCTCTGATAATGAACGAAAAAAACGTGCAGAAGAGATTGTTATGAGTGTGTATGGACCAGAAAAAATGCCTCCAACTGTTGATGTGATCAACAAATCAAGAGAAAATATTGAAGCATTTGGAATTGAAGAAATTATTCGTAATTTTAAGGCCTATCCTAAAGAATACGCATATGTTGCACTAAGTGCCCCACGTTATACAGATAATTTATACAATATAAATAAATTAAACGATGAACAATCGGAAATTGATTTATTATACACGGATGTTCCAACTTTGCGCAGTAGGTAGTAATTATTCTATTTTCACTGCCCCACAGCCATCATCGCATCGACGTGAAGATTAACATCAAGCGTTTCTAACCCGCCACCATAACGGCTGCCACGCACGGGTGCAGCTCCTAAATAATCAAGCCCGATAGCAACGCGCACATGTGCATCGGTAGTGCATATGCCGTTTGCAGCATCAAACCCGATCCAACCTAATCCCTCAAGATAAACTTCTGCCCATGCGTGGCCGGCATCTTGATCAACCACGCCATCAATCCGTTTGAAATAGCCTGATACATAACGCGCAGGAAAACCCCGATGACGGGCTGCGGCAATGATAATATGGGTCATATCCTGACAGACCCCTTTTTTCATCGCAAAAGCTTCAGCAGCTGTTGTTGCAACGTGTGTAGGCTCAACATCAAAAGTCACTTCATTATGGAGTGCATCTAGCATTTTATGCCACGCCGCGAGTGGATCACTCGCATCCTTCATTACGCCATTCGCAAAATGACGGATGGCATCACTCGCATCTGTAAGTTCAGTCGTGCGCAGAAAAATATCAGGGCTGAATTTTTCGAGTGTGCCGCGTACAAAACCGTTCGTATCACTGGTGATCACTTCACCAAGCACACTCACTGTCAGCTCTTGTACAGGGCCTTGTACGGTGAGCATATGGGTCAGATTACCAATCGGATCCTCACCTGCACGAAGAAGACCATCAGCATTAAGCTCGATGCGCCACTTCGCAACATGCTGTCCCTCGTGCTCACGTGGAGTGAGGCGTAGTGATTGCACCACCGTTTTAAACGGCGTTTCATAGCGGTATGTCGTGTGATGTGTCACCGTGATGCGCATGAGATACGTTGTGATACAAACAGATGATGAGTGCAAGCTAGATTTATGAAGTAATCTGTGACAACAAGATATTGTTGAAATTAATGATTATTATCAAAGCATAAGCGTATCTGTAGCGATTAAATTCAATCAATGAATTATGAGCTTTTTGGAATTAGCGCGATGTTAATGGCGCTAATCCACTCACAATCCTAATTTTAATTCTACATCAGATATTGCTCTGCAATAGCCGCTCCAAGAGCGTTATTTGTATCGATAAAATCGGTGATGAACTCATGAAGGCCGCCTTGAAAAATCGTATCGATTTTTGTTTTCGAGAGCATGTTTTGCATATTGCGTGCCATGCGCTGGCTTGGGCCTCGTCGTTCATAAGCATCTGCGATCAGATCAAGGTGACGCACGAGAATTTCATATGAACTCGCTAATGAACGCGGCATTTGGTTGTTGATAATAAGCAAATCAGCAACAAGCCAAGGCTTGATGCTTTGGCGATAAACCCAATGATACGCGGTATAAGCCGACACTTCGCGCAGGATTGTTGTCCATTGGAAATAATCAAGGCTACCGCCAACCATTTCATGCTCGGGAAGCAACACATGATATTTTACATCAAGAATGCGCGCTGTGTTATCCGCGCGCTCAATAGCCAGACCCAAGCGTGTAAACCAGAACGCATCGCGGCGCAGCATGGTGCGATAGGCCGATCCATCAAAGGCAAGCGACACACTTTTAACCCAGTCAATGAAACGTGAAAATTCTTCAGCGCCCATTTTTTTGCGCTCAAAGGATTTAAGCTCAAGCCAAGCGCCGTTAATAGCATCCCACATCTCTGATGTGAGTGCTGTTCGCACGGAACGCGCGTTTGAGCGGGCGACTTCAAGGCAGTTTTTAATCGAAGAGGGATTATCAGGATTAAAAGCCAAAAAGTCCTTCACATTCTCTTCGCTCGCAACATCATAGAGCGTTTCAAACAGATCAGCGCTTCCCGCGATTTCAACAGCGCTTTGCCATTCATTGCGTTGACCGCTATAACTCGTTGGCAATGAGGCGAGACGAATTGTCGCTTCCAGAATACGGGCGAGAGACTCAGCACGTTCAATGTAGCGGGCTGTCCAGAAAAGATGACTTGCAGTTCTACTCAGCATCGAGCACCCATGTGTCTTTTGTTCCCCCACCTTGGCTTGAATTGACCACAAGTGAGCCCTCTTTTAGCGCAACGCGGGTTAAGCCGCCCGGAATACAATGAATTTCTTTTGCACCAGAAAGCACAAAAGGTCGTAAATCCACATGGCGCGGAGCAATTCCCGAAGCCACAAATGTCGGACATGTGGACAGCGCCAATGTGGGCTGCGCAATAAATCCATCAGGATCATGCCGTAGTTTATTGGCGAACAGATTAATTTGCTCTTTTGTGGCATGAGGGCCAACGAGCATGCCATAGCCGCCTGAACCATTGACTTCTTTGACAACCAGTTTTGACAGATTATCAAGCACATAACTCAGCGCTTCTTTTTCACGACAACGATAGGTGGGTACGTTTTTGAGGATAGGCTCCTCACCCGTAAAAAACTTTACGATTTCAGGCATATAGCTATAAACGGCTTTATCATCGGCAACACCTGTGCCAAGCGCGTTTGCGAGCGTTACATTTCCAGCCTGATAAGCACCCAATAAGCCTGAAATACCGATCATCGAATCGGGACGGAAGGCGAGCGGATCAAGAAAATCATCATCGACACGGCGATAAATGACATCGACTCGCTGTGGCCCTTCCGTTGTGCGCATATAAACAACGTTATCGCTCACAAACAGATCAGACCCCTCAACCAGCTCAATCCCAATTTTATCGGCGAGAAAAGAATGCTCATAAAACGCTGAGTTAAATTGTCCTGGGGTGAGCAAAACAACATTGGGATCACGTGCACCAGATGCAGGTGACACTGAACGCAGCGTATTGAGTAACGTGTCAGGATAATTTTCAACAGGTGAAATGCGATGTTCTGCAAACAGCTCAGGAAAAAGCCGCATCATCACTTCGCGATTTTCGAGCATGTATGAAACACCCGAAGGAGTGCGCGCATTATCTTCCAAAACATAAAATGTGTCTGCATCCACACGTACAATATCAATACCTGCGATGTGGACGTAGATATCATGGGGTACTTTAATCCCCACCATCTCTAAGCGATAACAAGGGTTGCGATCAATCAGATCAGCAGGAATAATACCAGCTCTGATGCATTCACGAGGGCCATAAAGATCTTTTAAAAACATGTTGAGCGCTTTGACGCGCTGCTGAAGCCCTTTTTCAACCTGTGACCACTCTTGGCGTGTAATGACACGTGGAATAATATCAAACGGGATCAAGCGTTCGGTGGATTCAGCATCACCATAGACATTGAACGTAATACCAACACGGCGAAAAAACAATTCAGCCTGACTGCGACGCATCGCAAGAAGTTCAGGTGGGGCATCTTGCAACCAAGCCATAAGCTGGCGATAGGCGGGACGCACTTGAGACAGATCGCCCCTTGTACCAAGAAGACCCATTTCATCAAAAGCCGTCATCTCTTGTCCCCATACTGGCGCCCTAAAATTGATTTATTTATCTTCAAAAGATCAACAAACCAAACTGATTCTCTATTTTTTATTTTAATCTCTAGCGTGACAATGCACTGAAAGAAAGTGATATAAAACTTGAACAATAGGCCAAGGAAGTAAGATTCTGTTGTGCAGTGCGAGATGGTTAAGACACACTCTCTTGCACGATTAAAAAAAGTTAGACATAATTTTAGCATGGAGCATCAAGTATACTCTTTTTTAAAAACGTTATTGTGCGGCCTTGTACTGGTTTTTGCGCTTGGGAATATGTCGCGCGCTGAAAATGAAGATACATCCCGTTATCCGCATCTTCAAATTGAGCAACTTCGCTCTCAACAAAAACAACTCAATGTACGCCCTGTGCGCCCACAAGGTGGTAATATGTTGATGCTGGGTGAGCAGACTGCTGCGCCCCGCCGCACTATTCCCGTTGCTCCCATTGAAAAAGCGCCTGTCATTCAAGCGAAAATCAACCCGACCACATTCATCGCTGTTTTAGGCGACTCATTTGGCGATCTTCTCGCACAGGGGATTGATGAAGCTTACGGCGAGCGCACGGATGTGATGATTTTGCGTAAAGCCCGTGCAGATTCTGGTCTTGTGCGTTCAGATTTTTACGATTGGCCAAAGTCTGTTAAAGAGATTCTTAGCGTATCTCCTAAGCCTACGTTTGCCGTTATGATGATTGGGACGAATGATCGCCAGCAAATTCGTGACGGTGATGTGATGGTTGAGCCACTTTCAGATCGCTGGAAAGATCTTTATCGCGAACGGATTAAAGCTGTCATTAAACTTTTTGATGATCACAAAGTTCCCGTTGTGTGGGTTGGTTTGCCTCCGATGAAAAATGACAGGCTATCGGCTGATCTTGCTGTATTAAATACACTCTTCAAAGATGTTTTGCAGACGACACAAGGCGGGGTAGGGGGCTTTGTCGATTTATGGCAACCCTTTGCCGATCCAGATAATGAAAACGAGTTCACTGCAACGGGTCCCGATATCAATGGCAAGATCGTACGTATGCGGACGCCCGACGGTGTGCATTTAACAGCGCAAGGTGCGCGCAAAGCTGCACACTTTGTTGATGCAGAGTTGAAGCGTTTGATGGAGCGTAGCGTGCCTGTTGCAGCACCTGCTAGTTTATCACCTGATAGTTCCAAGGGGGAAAACTTTCCTCCAGCGGCTGGGGTTGCGGCAAGTCTGCCCTTGGTAGAAGCACTTGAGCCAACGCGTGTACAACGCCTAAGGCCAGCGATTGGCTCAACATTTTCACTAACAACATCAGACATATCTCGCGATGGATCATTGATGCCCGTCATTATTCCGTCTCAACGCACGATACAAAGCCGCGTTGATGCACAGAATTTTACATCAAATCATAAAGCCAACATCGAAGGGCGAGCCGATGATTTTCGTTGGCCCAAACAAAATTAATTCACAAAATCAAAATTAAACAAATATTTTTGTTCAATAAAAAATTTGACAAATAATTGTGCAATTTAGATTGACGTTTGGATTATGATCTGTCACGTTCTTTTTGAAGAACGATATGGGTCTTTTATAAAATCAGTTGGAGCATGATATGACCAAAACTTTTGTTTCAAAAGGTATTCAATGGGCGGCGATTGCAGCAGCTTTAGGAGTTTGTGCAGCAGTTGTTACAACTGCACGAGCGCAAAGCCCTGCAACACCATCAAGCATTGAACTGCTAAATGTGTCGTATGATCCTACCCGTGAATTTTACAAAGATATCAATCAGCTTTTTGGCGATGAGTGGAAAGCTAAAACAGGGCAGAGCGTTACAATCCGTCAATCACATGGTGGTTCTGGTAAGCAGGCACGTTCTGTCATTGATGGCTTGAATGCGGATGTCGTAACGCTTGCGCTTGCAGGGGATATCGATGAAATCGCCCAACGTACAGATCGTTTGCCTAAAGATTGGGCGAAACGTTTGCCTCACAACTCTGCGCCTTACACCTCAACAATCGTGCTCGTTGTGCGCAAAGGAAATCCAAAAGGTATCAAAGATTGGAGTGATCTTGCACGCAAAGATGTCTCAGTGATTACACCTAACCCTAAAACATCGGGCGGTGCACGGTGGAATTACCTTGCCGCATGGGCATGGGCAAAAAAAGAATATAAAGATGATGCAAAAGTGCGCGAATATATCGCTCAGCTTTTTGCCAATGTGCCTGTGCTTGATGCAGGTGCGCGTGCTTCAACCACGACTTTTGCACAACGCGGTTTAGGTGATGTGTTTATTTCATGGGAAAATGAAGCATTTTTGATCTTAGAAGAATTCGGCAAAGATAAATTTGATGTCGTGATCCCGTCCGTATCTATTCTGGCTGAACCTTCTGTCGCACTCGTCGAAGGTAACGTGACTGCGAAGGGCACAAAAGCTGTTGCTCAAGCTTATCTTGATTATCTTTATAGTCCAAAAGGTCAAGAAGTAGCGGCAAAGCATCATTTTCGTCCACGTTTGCCACAACACGCTTCTGAAAAAGATCGCGCAAAATTCCCGCCACTCAATTTAATCACAATTGATGCAGAATTTGGCGGTTGGGCAGAGGTAACAAAAGTTCATTTTGCTGAAGGTGGGCTGTTTGACCAGCTTTACAAGCCTAAGGCGAGATAATCCGCTACTTTATCTGCCAATGATCAAGAGAGTCTATGATTGAAAGAGGTTTATTGCTTGTGAGCCAAAGCTGAGAATCCATATTTCTCTTGAGCCATGCATCCCAAAAGGCCGTACTCAATTCTGCAATAACTTTGTGGTGGTTTGGATTACGATTTTGTTTTTGATTAGAGTGATCAAAATCAGAAAATGCAAAATGATTAGCGTTGTTTAATACTAACTGATATTTGTTTTGAGGCGGAAGAGCAGGAAAGACCTCCAATCTTTTTTCGGGAGTCATTCCCCCAATCGGTGCGTTATCTTTTGTGCCAGTCATGAGCATCCAAGGTATAGAAACAGTCGAAAAAGCACGCTCTACTGATCCACGACGCGGAGGACTTGGACTTAAAATTAATGCCGCTTTGATACGTCGATCTGTCAAGCGTGCGTTTCCTAAAGGATCTGATTGGCCAGACAAAAATTGTGTTGTTACAGCACCAAACGAATGACCCGCCATGCCGACCTTATTGATGTCCACATGTTGTCCGAGAGGATTTTGAGATGTTTTAGACCACTCTTCGAGCTGATCTAAAACAATTGTTATACCCCTCGTGAGTGAAGAGTTGGCGTTATCTTTTTATTAAGGTTGTTTTGATTCCAATTTGGTATGGGTACGCTTTTAGAACCGGATCAACGGCAGGAGCTTTTGAAACGCCA
>JBIKVP010000024.1:0-25966 GCA_044356745.1 Beijerinckiaceae bacterium
TCGTGAAGGCCATCCTTGGCTTCCTGAATACCACTTTTCCGCAAAAAGCACGATTATGGGTTGACCGCCTATCCGATAACTTCAAAATACTTCAGGCACCAACTCTTCAAATGTGAGGGGTATATCTTACATTAAAACAAGTCGTACGCTTTCGCCTTCTTTTGTTGCGGCTGACTGTAGAACTTGGCGCGCTTTATCAACTTGACGTTGACGGTTCCAAAGAGCAGCGTACACACCTTTTGCTTCGAGAAGCTGCGAATGCGTGCCACGCTCTGCGATGACACCCTTGTCGAGCACAATGATTTCATCGGCATTGATCACTGTTGATAGACGATGCGCAATCACAAGGGTGGTTCGCCCTTGAGAGACGCGATCAAGAGCATCTTGAATTTCTTTTTCTGTAAACGAATCAAGTGCTGATGTGGCTTCATCAAGAACAAGAATCGGTGGCCCTTTAAGAATTGTACGCGCAATAGCGACGCGCTGTTTTTCACCACCTGAGAGCTTTAATCCGCGTTCACCGACTTGCGTGTCATAACCATCTGGAAGCGAGCGAATAAAGCCGTCGATTTGGGCAAGACGCGCAGCTTCTGCCACAGCATCCTCTCCCGCTTCCCAGCGTCCATAACGAATATTATAGCCGATTGTATCATTAAACAGCACTGTATCTTGAGGAACCATACCGATGGCAGCACGTAAACTAACCTGCTGAACATGGCGCACATCCTGCCCATCAATTAAAACTCGTCCCTGTTGTGGCTCATAAAAACGAAATAATAACCGCGAAATGGTTGATTTACCCGCTCCTGAAGAACCAACAATAGCCACTGTTTTACCTGCACCTACCTCAAAACTGATGCCTTTAAGAATAGGACGCTCTGGAATATAAGCGAAATGAACGTCTTCGAAGGTTACAACGGCTTGAGAGACTTCGAGAGGTTTTGCGCCTTCAACATCAGCCACTTCAGGGTTTTGTCCTAAAATTGTAAACATCGCATCAATGTCGATGAGCGCTTGTTTAATCTCTCGATAAAGCATTCCCATGAAGTTAAGTGGAATTGCGAGCTGAATAAGCATGGCGTTGATCATCACAAACCCGCCAACAGTTGCGCGTCCCGCTTTAATATCCTGCACACACAGCACCATCATCAATGTCATACCTGCTGTGAAAATTAGCGCTTGTCCTGCATTTAGAATTGCAAGCGACGTGTAAGCTTGGGTGGATGAACGTTCATATTTTTCCATTGAACGATCATAACGTGCGCTCTCGCGCCCTTCAGCGCCAAAATATTTCACAGTTTCATAGTTAAGAAGTGAATCGACCGCTTTGGTATTGGCATCGGTATCAGACTCATTCATTTGCTTGCGGATCGTAATACGCCATTCTGTCGCCTTGTAGGTGAACAACAAATAAAGCGCGATTGTCAGTGCCGTAATCGCTGCATACCGCCAATCAAATTCGTAGGTTAGCACGCCAAGAACCATGAAAAATTCAATCACAGTTGGCACAAGTGTGAGTACAACAAGTCGTGAGAGTTCTTCAACGCCATTGCGTCCACGCTCTAAAACACGTGTAATGCCGCCTGTCTTACGCTCTAAATGAAAGCGAAGTGATAAACGATGCATATGCTCAAATACATCCATCGCAACACGGCGCACAGCGTGCATCGCCACTTTCGCAAAAACTCCATCTCGCACTTGTGTGAGAAGCGCTGTTAATCCACGAAATGCACCGTAAAGAAGCGTGAGAACTACAGGCGCAGCCCAAAGTCCTGAAAGCGCAAGATCGGTTATTGGTTTTTGTTGTCCCCCACTGATCGCAACAAGCGCATCGGTTGACCATTTAAACGCATAAGGCATTAAAAGCGTTACAACTTTAGCAATCAATAAAAAGCCAAAAGCCGCAAAGATACGCATTTGCAAATCACGCCGCCCCCACGGCCACAGGTAAGGCATCAACTGTGCACTCACGTGCGAAAAAGTTGTCTCCCTTTTGGCTTGAGACGATGTTATTGTTGTTGATTGTGGGGGATGCGCGTGAGCCATAAAACGAAAAGTCCTTGTGAATTATTACTATTTAACTGACCTGTAAAAAAAATAAACAACGTAATGAATGTGTAAAATGAACAAAATACATCAATCAGACGTTTATTTTTAAGAAACAAGATAGGCAGTTATAAGGCGCTGATAAATGTGATGCGAGCGTATTTGGCAAAAAATTATCCATTGAACCGATTGACGGTGAAGCGATATTTTGCTCAACCTATGGGCATCATGTCAGATTTTCCCACACGTAAAATTTATGTATGCCAGCGCTTTGAATGCCTGAGGGGGAGAAGGTGAGTACACCCGCCCAGTTATTGACATGGGTCATGGCAGTTGCGCAAAAGCGCGACAGGGAAGCATTCGGCCATTTATTTGATCATTACGCCCCACGATTAAATGGTTATTTGCAGCGTCAGGGCATGAGTGTCGCACATGCTGAGGAGATCATTCAAGACGTGATGGTTACGCTTTGGAGCAAGGCGACGATGTTTGATGAGAGCAAATCATCGGTTACAACTTGGCTCTACCGAATCGCCCTTAACCGCTACATTGATGCTATGCGCCGTGATCGCGTTGATTTCGTTGATCCTCAAGACAATGAACTAATGAATCAAGAGCAAGACTCGCTTGATCTTGAAGCATACGTTGATGCACAACAGCGCGAACTCGCTGTACGTAAAGCACTTGCAGTCCTCTCCAATGAACAACGTGAGATGGTAAAATTAGCGTTCTTTGAAGGATTATCACATGGTGATATCGTTGAAAGAACAGGTTTACCTCTTGGTACAGTTAAATCACGTTTGCGCCTCGCCTTTTCACGGCTTCGCCGCGAGTTAGAGCGTGAGGGCATAAATGAAGTGGAATGAAGCCTTTGAAAGCGCTTTTATGCACTCATTTAGCCTCTCATGATAATCTCAACGTTGTTGATTTACCATTTTCTACACCGCATTTTGGCGACGTAGTTGTCAGCGTCTCCCATGTTGCACTCAATTTTTATGATACGCTAATCATTCAGGGAAAATATCAGGTTAAACCACCGCTACCCTTTTCACCTGGGGGGGAATTTGTAGGCGTTATTACACAACTTGGAGAAGATGTTAACGAATTCAAGGTCGGCCAGCAAGTTGTCGGGCTCATACCCTACGGCGCACTGCGCGAAGTCGTTGCTGTACCCACAACATGCTTAACGCCCTGCCCTGCTGATCTTGCACCTGAAATTGCAGCATGCCTTCCGATTGCCTATGGAACAGCTCTTCACGCTCTTAAAGATCGTGCACATCTTAAAGCTGGTGAGAGCCTTGTCGTGTTAGGTGCTGCAGGTGGTACAGGACTTGCCGCTGTTGAGATTGGCAAAATTTTAGGTGCACACGTTATTGCTTGTGCTTCAACACCCGAAAAATGCGCGCTTGCGCGTGAAAAAGGTGCTGATGAAACAATTATTACAACAGATATAAATCTTAAAGCGACATTAAAACAACTCACACATGGGCGCGGTGTGAATGTGATTTATGATACAGTGGGCGCTGAATTAGCTGAACCTTCGATTCGCTCGCTTGCATGGGGTGGGCACTATCTAATTATCGGTTTTGCAGGTGGTGATATCCCTCGCATTCCACTCAATATTCCAATGCTCAAAGGGGTTGATTTATGCGGTGTCCACTTGGGTGGCTTTCAGGAGTACGAACCTGACATGTATCGCAAGAACTTGATGCAAATTCTTAAATGGGCGAGTGAAGAGCAGATAAGCCCATATATTTATAAGCGCTGTAGCCTGAATGATGCTTCTTTACATATCGCAAGCCTCAAGCAAAGAAATACTTTAGGAAAAATAATTGTCGATATGTCCCGTTAATGACATCATGGACTACTGTGATAACCACCAACTTCAATTAACTTTTTAACAACATTTAAATACATTTTTCCGAATTGGTTGATCTCAAGATCTGTTCTCTTAGAGCATCCACCCTGATAGCAACAGCGTTGCATTTGATGATTATCCACTCTGTCATCAGAGTTAGACACTTTCTGTAAAGCCAGTACATTATTTCCCCTAATTATTATTTTTTTAGGGGAATTAATTATGACATTTTTTAGATAAGCAACATTACACATAGCAGCTATAATATTCTATGCGCAATAATCTTATGTTATTTAAGCTTCTGGCAAGTTATCAACCCATTGATTTAGCAGACGAACTCCCCAACCTGAGCCCCATGATTTACATATTTCTGTCTCAGGACTAGCCATACCAACCCCCGCAATATCAAGATGCGCCCATGGCGTTTCGTCTTTAATAAAGCGATGCAGAAATTGTGAAGCGCTAATTGATCCTGCGTAGCGGCCACCTGTATTTTTCATATCAGCAAATTTGCTATCAATGAGTTTATCGTAAGCTTCGCTCATTGGCATGCGCCAAACTGTTTCGCCCGTAGCTTTTCCTGCTTGCGTTAAAGCCTCGCTAAGAGCATCATTATTGGAGAAAAGACCAGCATTCTCTTGACCAAGAGCAATAAGAATCGCACCTGTGAGTGTCGCAAGATTGATGATATGTGTAGGTGAATATTCGTCTTGAATGTAAGTTAAAAGATCGCACAACACGAGACGGCCTTCGGCATCCGTATTGATAATTTCGATGGTCTGCCCCGAGAGCGAAGTAACAATATCCCCTGGGCGTTGCGCTTTACCATCTGGCATATTTTCAACAAGGCCAATAATCGCGACAACATTCGCTTTTGCTTTTCGAGATGCGAGTGTATGCATCAGGCCAACAACACAAGCAGCTCCTGCCATATCCCCTTTCATATCTTCCATTTTGTCGGCGATTTTGATTGAAATACCTCCTGTATCGAATGTTACACCTTTACCAACAATCGCGACGGGTTTTTCACCATCATGGCCACCGTTCCAACGCATCACCACGACACGACTTTCATAATGTGAGCCTTGCCCAACCGCGAGGAGTGCACGCATTCCAATTTTCTTGAGTGCTTTTTCGTCAAGAACCTCAACCTCAACGCCAATCTTGCTTAAACTGCTGGCTCGGTTTGCAAACTCTTCTGGATAAAGAATATTTGGCGGCTCATTCACAAGTGTTCTTGCGATTTCCACGCCTTCCGCAATCGCCTCAGCCTCTTTGAAACTTTTTTTAAGTAATGCTGGCTCAAGGACATGAATGCTTACATGAAATGCGCCCTTAGGTTTATCATCTTCTTTTTTTGTTTTATAATGATTGAATGTGTAGGCACGCAGACGCATCCCTAATATTAGTTGGCAAATTTGCTTTTGGGTCATCTCTGAATGCGGAAAGCCTGCAATAATGCTTGCATGTCGATCTGATGATAATAATCCTTGGACAAAACCACCAAGTTTAACGCAGTCTAGTTTATCGCTTTCATCATTCTTACCAACGCCGACTATAAAGAGGCGTTCGGCGCGCAATTCCTCCGGAGAAAGCAAGCTCAATGATGTATATGTTTTTGCTTTAAAATCAGATAGTTGCGCAGCGATATTCACACGCTTGTGCAACGCTTCACCTAAAACATCAATCGCCTCAGGAGACACAGCAAAATCTGTGTTAACAAACACGATAACGTCACTGGATTGAGCATCGGCCAACGTCAGAAGCTCAAATTTAATCGGTGGTTTGATGGATGCGTGTTTTGATGTGCTTGGCATGATAACCTCAATCTAAGGATGTTTATTCAAACTATGCGACAAGCTTTACGCAATGTTTAATAACGTTTCATAGTGAAGAATGATTGTGGCATTAATAGCGTGAATTATACTGGTATGCGCACGCTTGCACGCAGGCCACCCATAGCACTATCGCTCAATGTAATATCCCCGCCGTGGGCACGCGCGGCATCTCTTGCAATAGCAAGGCCTAGACCTGAGCCACCTTCATCTTGATTACGCGCTTCATCAAGTCGTACAAACGGCTTAAAAACCTCGTCGCGTTTTTCGAAGGGAACACCGGGCCCGTTGTCATCAACATGTATCATCAGCCAACGCCCTTCATGCGCCGCTTGAAGAATAACTTTTTGCCCATGTCTGGCGGCATTTGAAGCCAGATTTGTAATGCATCGTTTAAATAAATCAGGGCGCACATGAATTGTTTTTGCATCTTGAACAATTACACTGACATCGTGCGCACCATGACGTATTAAATCATCCCGTATGTCGTTGAGAAAGTGTGATAAATCAATATCAATTGCTTCTTCTCCGCCATCCCCACGTGCAAATGCCAAATATCCTTCAAGCATTCGACTCATTTCATCGACATCACGTTTCAGTGCTTCAACATCGGTTGAAGGCTTAAACAGTGCAAGTGAGAGCTTAAAGCGCGTCAGAATGGTACGCAAATCGTGACTGACCCCATTAAGCATCGTCGTGCGCTGTTCCATTGTGCGTTCAATGCGGCGCTTCATTTCAATGAATGCATGACCTGCTTTACGTACTTCAGTCGCCCCACGTGGGCGGAAGTCTACATCACGCCCTTTTCCAAAACTTTCCGCCGCTTCTGCTAAGCGAATAATCGGTCGAATTTGGTTTCGTAAAATCACAACTGCCATCGTCAGAAGAACAAGGGATGATCCGACCATCCATAAGAGAAAAATATGCGAATTGGACGCATACGCCATACTACGTCGCGCGATAATGCGCATTACCGTGCGATCAAGTTGAATCCGAATTTCAATCAAATTTGAGCGCCCCACCGTATCAACCCAGAATGGACGCGCGACCTGACGGCGAATTTCCTCTGACAAAGCTCGATCAAGTAACGAGAAAAATGGCTTTGGACTTGGGGGCGGCAAAGTCGCATTGACAAGAAAATCAACGTCAAGCTGTAGACGTTCAGCAGCAATGCGTACAAGTACTGGTGCTTCAACAGTGGTTTGCGGATAACGCTCATATACATCAATTAATGCAGAAATATCTGCGGTTACGGCAGAGGATAAACGTTGCGTCACAAGTTGCCAATGGCGTTCTAAAAACACATAAGCAATCACCGACTGCAAGACTACGACTGGTACAATCACAATAAGCAGTGCCCGTGCATAAAGCCCTTTAGGCATGATACGGGCAAATTCACGCGTTGCTGTGTCATGAAGTTGCTTGATGGGATCAAACACGCGTTGCCACCAGATAATCATGATACAATCAACCGATAACCAACTCCCCGCATGGTCTGGATATAAATTGGATTAGCGGGATCAGGCTCGATTTTACGGCGTAGACGATTCATTTGCACATCAATCGTGCGCTCATTATGGCCATTATCCTCTGAGCCAGCTAGTTCATCGCGAGACACTTGCTCACCAGCACGACTAGCGAGAAGCGTAAGCATCTGTACTTCACGCTCACTTAAACGGATGCGCTCACCATTTTTGCGTAGTTCTCCGCGTTCAATACGAAATGTGAAATCACCAAATTTAATCTGATCATCAGGTATAGGTTCAGGAACAATGATCACAGGGACAGGAGCGCGTTTGAGAATATTATTAAGCCTGAGCACGAGTTCGCGAGGCTCAAAAGGTTTTGGTAGATAGTCATCGACCCCACTTTCTAACCCTAAAATGCGATCATCAATTTGTGAACGTGCAGTGAGCATCAAAATGGGGACATCTGATGCTTGTCGCAATCGCTTTGCATAGTTAAAGCCATTTTCTCCTGGCATCATGACATCTAGCACGATGGCATCAAATATCAGTAATGTTTGATAGCGATCAGCTTCCAGTGTATGTGCGGCGCTTGTAACACGATACCCTTGATCAATCAGAAAACGCGTCAGCAAATCACGCAAGCGCGTGTCGTCATCAACCACAAGGATGTGATGCGCATCATCAGGTAATGCGTCAAGCAACGCGTTTAAGGCATGGTCAGATTCAAGATGAATATTCATTAAGACATAGAGTCCTGAACCCGATGCAAGAAGTCAAGCACTGCGCGCCGTATTTGGGTTGGATCACCCAAAACATGTTGCAGAGGATCTTTAAGGGCAAAATATAATCTTTTATGTTGTAAGCGTGCAAGTCTCTCAACCAATGAGGCTCCGTCGACTGTTGTGTGCAAATGTCGCAATCGGCGATCTATCCGCCCCGTACTTTGTATGATGTAGCCTCGTGTTACCAAATCAGAGAGAACACGATTTAAACTCTGTTTTGTAATTTGCAGCAAAGTCAGCAATTCGGCAACGGTTATCTCAGGTTTTCGATGCACGAAGTGAAGCGCTCGATGGTGTGCGCGACCTAAGCCAAGCGCGGCAAGATGTTGATCGGGTTCACGAATAAAATCGCGGTATGCAAAAAACATCGCTTCAATGAGAGAGTAATCAATGTCAGTTCCTAGCCCTGATTCTTGCGGCAAATCATGCACAATTTGATATTCAGAATCGCGATGTGGGATAGATTTAGACATAACACGTACTAACTCTCAATTATGACATTTCGTTACACTTTAAACTATGACGCGAAACATTCATAATTATGTCAGCATTGTTGACATAATTCAAGCAATCCATTACCAACGTATAACTTAAATCGTTAATGATACCGTGCAATAGTGTTTCAACTCGGCATCAATAAAGACACAATGGAGAGTACGATGTCAGTTATTCCATTTGACATGCGCGATGGCTTAATCTGGTTTGATGGTCAACTCGTGCCATGGAAAGATGCAAAGATTCATGTGCTCACTCATGGATTGCACTACGGCTCATGTGTATTTGAGGGCGAACGCGCTTACGAAGGTCATATTTTCAAGTCACGTGAGCACTCTGAGCGTTTGATCAAATCAGGTGAATACCTCGACATGGATGTTCCGTGGACAGTTGAGCAAATCGATGCTGCCAAAGAGTTGGTATTGCGCGGCAATAAACTCACAAATGCGTATATTCGTGCGTTTGCATGGCGTGGCTCTGAAATGATGGGGGTTTCTGCACAAAATAATACTATTCATCTCGCTATTGCCACATGGGAATGGCCTAGTTATTTCGATCCGGAACAGCGTCTTAAAGGTATCCGCATTGATATGGCAGAGTACCGCCGACCTGATCCTGCGACAGCACCATGTCGTTCAAAAGCCGCTGGTCTTTATATGATTTGCACAATTTCAAAACACAAAGCGGAGCGCAAGGGCTATTCTGATGCGTTGATGCTGGATTGGCAGGGACGCGTGGCAGAATGCACTGGTGCGAATGTTTTTTTCATTAGAGATGGCGTCATTCATACTCCACTTGCAGATTGTTTTCTTGATGGAATCACCCGACGCACCGTGATTGATCTTGCGAAAAAACGCGGTTTTGAAGTTGTTGAACGGCGCATTATGCCTGAAGAACTCGAAGGGTTTGTTGAATGTTTCATTACAGGCACAGCTGCTGAAGTGACTCCTGTATCAGAAATCGGACCTTACAATTTCGTTGTTGGAAATATGACAAAAACTTTGATGGAAGATTACATGCAGCTTGTTAAAAGCGCATAATATCAAGATCGTGCTCATAACATGGATTGACATCGCCACATCGCTTCGCCATAGAAGCGTATGAAGTTTTAAAACGCTTTTCTGGTGCGCTTGATGCTGCTCAAAAAAGCTGTTGAAGGAGTTTGGAACGTGAAACGTACATATCAACCCAGTAAACTAGTTCGCAAACGTCGTCACGGCTTTCGTGCACGCATGGCAACTGTTGGCGGCCGTAAAGTGATTGCTGCGCGGCGTTCACGTGCTCGCAAGCGTTTGTCTGCTTAAGATAAACTTAAAGTCAAAGATCCGTGTCTTCGCCGATCTGGCTTAAAAAGCGTCATGAATTTTTAAAAGTGCAAAATGGGCGGAAGTTACATTCGCCCTATTTTCTTTTCTGCGTATTTATACGTTCTACTGAAACCACTAATCATATAACAGGCTTGCGATTCGGTCTTACAATTACGAAAAAACAAGGCAATGCTGTTGAGCGCAATCGCATAAGACGACGTTTAAAAGCTGTTGTACAAGACTTTATAAAATCTCATAATTCACCTGCCATACCGCTTGATATAGTTATGATTGCTAAACGCGGTGTGTTGAGCGCGGACTTTGAGCGCTTAAAAGCTGACTTCATTTTGAATTGGAAGCGTGTCGTGAAACATGAACACACTTCACCACTTTAGAACTGCGCTCTTTTCTGTCTAAAAATAGCCTTCCAGCTTGACCTCAAGCGCTTTTCAGGTGACACCGTGCCTAATAACACTCAGCAACACTTTGATATCAGATTAAGAATATTCACCGATGAAAAACGATAGCCAAAATTTTATCCTCGCAATATTGCTTTCCATTCTTGTCATGGTGGGTTGGCACTATTTTTACGCAGGCCCTCAAATTGAGGAAGCGCGTCGTAAAGCAGAGCAAAATCAAGCTGTTTTACAAAACGGTAACAGCAATATTCCTCAAGCCCCTAATACCGCTCCACGTGTCAATGGCACGGTGGCAACACCAAATACACCTTCAATCAATGTTTTATTGCCACGTGAAGAGATACTCAAACAATCACCTCGCATCGTGATTGATACACCTAAGCTTTCTGGCTCAATTATGCTTCAAGGCGGTCGCATAGATGATTTATCGTTGAAAAGTTACCGTGAAACGGTTGACCCTAAAAGTGCTAATATTCAACTTTTGTCACCTTCTGGCTCTGCGAACGCTTTTTATGCAGAATTTGGCTGGATTGCAGGGCAAGGCGCACCAGTTGCTCTTCCGAATAACGCAACGGTTTGGAATACTGATCAAACGCGATTGACCCCAGAAACACCTGTCACATTATCACATGACAATGGACAAGGCATTGTTTTTAAAAGAAAAATTAGCATTGATAGCAATGCAATGTTCACAATTACACATACGGTAGAAAAAACAGGTGGTGAGCCTGTTACACTTTATCCGTATGGCCTCGTATCACGGCACGGTAAACCACCGACAGAAGGATTTTTCATTCTGCATGAAGGTTTAATTGGTGTGATGGGTGAAGAAGGGCTTCAAGAATTCACTTATGATAATATTGCCAAAGAACCCAATCTATCATCAACGGTGAAAGGCAAATCATGGAAAGATGTCAATGGTGGTTTTGTAGGCATAACAGATAAATATTGGGCGGCGGCACTTATACCAGATCAATCACTTCCTTATGAAGCGCGTTTTTCAACTGCTGCAGGTTCACCTGTGACTTATCAAACAGATGTATTATCTGCACCGCTTACTCTTACAGCAGGTATACCGCTCACTTACACGCAACGCTTATTTGCAGGTGCAAAAGAGGTTGCCACCATTGAACAGTATGAGAAATCTTTCAATATCAAACGTTTTGATCTTTTAATCGATTGGGGCTGGTTCTACTTCATCACGCGTCCGCTTTTTAAAGCGCTTGACTGGTTCAATCACCTTACAGGCAATTTTGGTTTAGCGATTTTAATCGTAACAGTTTTGATTAAATTAGTATTTTTCCCACTTGCAAACAAATCTTATGCTTCAATGGCGAAGATGAAAGCCGTTCAACCACAAATGGTGGTGATCCGTGAGCGTTATGCAGATGATCGTATGAAGCAGCAACAGGAATTGATGGAGCTTTATCGACGCGAGAAAATCAATCCACTTGCGGGATGCTGGCCTGTTCTCATTCAAATCCCTGTATTCTTTGCGCTTTACAAGGTTCTGTTTGTGACAATTGAGATGCGTCACGCTCCATTTTATGGGTGGATCAGAGATCTTGCAGCGCCTGATCCAACATCAATTTTTAATCTGTTTGGCTTGCTCCCGTTTTCAACACCTGCGTTTTTAACTGTTGGAATATGGCCTATTTTGATGGGGATCACGATGTTTGTTCAAATGAAAATGAACCCTGAGCCTACTGATCCTATTCAGAAAACCATGTTCACATGGATGCCGCTCCTCTTCACATTTATGCTTGCGGCATTTCCAGCAGGCCTTGTTATCTACTGGACGTGGAATAACCTGCTTTCAATTCTGCAACAGGGCTATATTATGAAACAGCAAGGCACGAGAATCGAGTTATGGGATAATATTAAAGGCATGTTTGTGAAAAAGGCGTGACAAAAGGACAAGGATAATGACACCATCATCCTTTACCTTGTTACAATTATTCGAGGATGCAAAACGCGAACATACTGATTTGCACAAGCAGATCGTTGCACATGATCTGTCGTACTATCAGCATGATGCGCCCACTGTCTCTGATGCAGCTTATGATGCCCTTCGACAGCGCTATGAAGCATTAGAAAAAGCATTTCCTGAACTTAAAACACCAAACAGTTTATCGCAAAAAGTCGGTACTAGACCAGCAGAGGGTTTTGCAAAAATAAGACATGGCGTACCGATGCTCTCATTGAGCAATGCGTTTTCACGTGAAGATGTAACGGAATTTATCAAACGTATTCAGCGCTTTCTAGGTTTAGATAGCGCACAAGCATTACATTTTACTGCTGAACCAAAAATTGATGGTCTTTCACTTAACCTGCGTTATGAAAAAGGTATTTTGATTCAAGCCGCAACACGGGGCGATGGTGAGGTAGGGGAAGATGTTACAGCTAATGCACACACGGTTTATGAGATTCCTCAGACGCTAAAAGGCAATCATATCCCTGACGTGTGTGAAGTGCGCGGCGAAATTTATATGACTCATCTGGATTTTGCCTCACTTAATGTGCGTCAAAAAGAGAGTGGAAAAGCAACGTTTGCGAACCCACGCAATGGCGCGGCAGGATCATTAAGACAACTTGATGCATCAATTACTGCAACACGTCCCTTAAAGTTTTTTGCTTATGCACTCGGTGAAATAAAGCCTGTAAAGCATCCATTTTTCACGCCCCCGACACAAAGCACATTGATCAATACATTGAAGAATTGGGGTTTTGTAACAAATCCCCTTACAAAACTTTGTGCACATGTTGATGATCTAATAACGCATTATCAGCACCTTGAAAATCAGCGTGCACAATTGGGTTATGACATTGACGGGGTTGTTTACAAACTGAATGACCTTCTTTTACAGGAGCGCTTGGGGTTTGTGGGGCGTGCACCGCGCTGGGCAATCGCGCATAAATTCCCCGCTCAACAAGCAACGACGACGCTTCAGGCCATTGAAATTAGTGTAGGGCGCACAGGCGCTCTAACGCCTCAGGCTAAGCTTACGCCCGTCACGGTTGGTGGTGTCGTGGTTTCAAGTGCGACACTTCACAATGCTGATGAAATTCAGCGTCTTGATGTGCGCGTTGGTGATACGGTGGTGATTCAACGTGCGGGAGATGTTATTCCGCAAATTGTCGCAGTCGTAACAGACAAGCGACCTAGATCTGCTGAGCCTTATGTTTTTCCCCATGTTTGTCCGTGTCCCCTTCAATCTGATGTAGTGCGTGAGGTAAGCGCTGGAGGCGTTGAAGGTGTGGTGCGCCGTTGTACAGGGGAATTAGCCTGCCCGTTCCAACGCGTTGAACACCTCAAGCATTTTGTCTCACGCAAAGCTTTTGATATCGATGGCTTGGGGGAAAAACAGATTGAACTCTTTTTTGAAAAAGAATGGGTGCGTGAGCCCGCCGATATTTTTACGCTTGAGCAACGTAATCAAGGTTTGATTCGGCTTGAAAATCTGGATGGCTTTGGTGCTTTGTCCGTGCGTAATCTTTTTACAGCTATCGAATCGCGCCGCACAATCTCACTTGAACGCTTCATTTTCGCGCTTGGTATTCGCCATGTAGGGGAAACAACAGGGCGGCTTCTCGCCCGTCATTATGGCTCGTGGGAAGCTTTTGAAGCGACATGCGATGCAATTGCTAATAGCGATGACTCAGCACGTGCGCAGATGCTCACTATTGATCAGATTGGTGAAACGGTAATTGATAGTCTTAATAATTATTTCAGTGAGCCACACAACCGTGCTGTTTTACAGCGTCTGTGTGAACAGGTGCAAATTCAAGAAGCACAAAAGCCGCTCTCAAAGACGCCTGTATCAGGAAAAACCGTTGTATTCACAGGCTCTTTGCAAAAGATGAGCCGAGATGAAGCAAAAGCCATGGCAGAGCGACTAGGAGCAAAAGTCGCAGGATCTGTTTCCGCTAAAACCGATTATGTCATTGCAGGAGAGGCTGCTGGCTCTAAACTGACAAAGGCGCGAGATTTGGGTGTCACTATCTTGACTGAAGATGAATGGTTAGAATTGGTGAAATAATTCTCTCACCGCACACCTTGAAGCAAGTGATCTGCAGCGGCACGAGCGGCATCTGAAATGCGCTCTCCTGCTAACATGCGCGCAATTTCTTCACGGCGCTGTGCATGTTCAAGTGCGCGCACCGATGTCACAATGCGCTCTGAATCAGCGTGCATATCTTTGCGGATGAGAAAATGCGTATTCGCTTGTGCCGCAACTTGCGGCGCGTGGGTGACGCATAAAACCTGAACTTTTGAAGCCAACCGCGCCAGACGTTGACCAATTGCATCAGCAACCGCTCCACCAACACCTGTATCAATTTCATCAAAAATCAGCGTAGGCGCCGATGCTTTGTCTGCAAGTACAACTTTTAAAGCGAGAAGAAAGCGTGATAGCTCGCCCCCTGAAGCGACCTTCATCATTGGTCCTGCACGCGTTCCCAGATTAGTTTGAACATGGAACTCAACGCGATCAAAGCCCGTATCGTCACGCGAAGCCTCATCACGCGTTAGAGATGTCATAAAACGGGCGCGTTCGAGTTTAAGGGGCGGCAATTCATTATTTACTGCTACATCAAGATGCGTAGCAATGGCTTTGCGTGCTTCACTCAAACGATCTGCTTGGTGGATATAATTTTGCTCTAAGTCAGCAACGTGCTTTTGTAATACTGTCAATGTTGTTTCATCATGAGAAAGGGCTGATAACTGCTCCTGATAGCGCTCGACAAGCGCGGCGAGTTCATCAGCAGAAACATTAAATTTACGAGCCGCATCGCGTAACGCAAAGAGGCGCTCTTCAACCTCCTCAAGCTCGTATGGATTAAACTGCGCATCTTGCAACACACTCTCAAGCGTATGGCGCGCTTCATCAATAGCGATGAGCACCGTATCGAGCGCTTTAACGGATGGATCTACGAGTTGTGAGGCTTGCTCTTGCCGCCGTGCCAAACGCCGTATCGCGGCTGTGATAAAAGGTGTGGGAGAAGATTGTCCAGCAATGGAATTATAGGCATCTTGTAATTCTGTGACGACTTTTTGCGCTTGCTGCATGACTTGACGACGTTCTGTCAGTTGCAGTTCTTCCCCCTGTTGTGGACATAATTTTGTCAGCTCTTCAACCGCGTGAGTGAGAAAATCTTGTTCGCGTCTGCCTTCTTCCAGTTTTGCTTGATGTTGAGCAAGAGCCTTTTGTGCGGCTTTTAAATCGCGGGAGGTCTCTTGAAGTGCTTTCACATCACCATCAAGTCCACCAAATGCATCAAGAATAGCGCGATGTGTTCCTGTTTCCATCAAAGCGCGATCATCATGCTGGCCGTGAATTTCGACCAGTAAGGCTCCAACGGCTTTGAGCATCTGCACACTTACAGACTGATCATTGATGAGCGCTTTGGTGCGACCATCCGCCATCTGAATACGGCGTAAAATTAGATCACCTTCAATCGATATATCCGCATCTTTTACAAATTGAGCTGCGGGATGATCAAGCGAAAGATCAAATACGGCTGTCACCTGCCCTTGTGTCTGCCCATGACGCACAAGCGAACCATCCCCGCGCCCACCAAGTGCTAATGCGAACGCATCAAGCAAAATGGATTTTCCTGCACCTGTTTCGCCTGTTAGAACGCTTAAACCTGTTGCACATGGCAAATCCAACTGATCAATCAGCACAATATCGCGGATTGTCAGACGGGTGAGCATGAGGCTCTCTCCGTATTCAACTTACCACCACGCTTGTGGCAGGGCGCATCGACCTGCGTGATTTTCAATGACTTGCGCACATGCAAACAGCGTTTCTTCATCAAAGGGACGACCGATGAGCTGTAAGCCTAAAGGAAGCCCCTCCCCGCTCAAACCCGCTGGCACAACAATCCCCGGCAAACCAGCCATATTGACAGTGACCGTGAACACATCGTTGAGATACATTGCGAGTGGGTCAGCCGATCCTTTATCCCCCACTGCAAAGGCTGCTGTCGGTGTCGCGGGTGTGAGAATTGCATCAACACCCGATGCATATACGTCATCAAAATCGCGCTTAATGAGCGAGCGAATTTTTTGCGCACGCACATAATAAGCATCATAATAACCTGCAGAAAGAACGTATGTGCCAATAAGGATGCGGCGTTTAACCTCATCGCCAAAACCTGCGCCACGGGTGTTTTCGTACATCTGCGTAATGTCTTTGCCAGAGACACGTACGCCATAACGCACACCATCATAACGCGCCAGATTGGAAGAAGCTTCAGCGGGTGCAATGATGTAATACGCTGATAGAGCATGTTCTGTGTGAGGCAAAGAGACCTCCACAATTTCAGCACCTTCTGCTTTGAGCCACGCAACGCCTTGATCCCACAACTTTTCTATCTCAGTTGATAAGCCTTTGATGCGGTATTCTTTGGGAATACCAATTTTCAAACCTTTAACACCGCGCGAGACAGCCTTTTCAAAATCGGGCACAGCTAAAGGTGAGCTTGTTGAATCTTTGGGATCATGACCCGTCATGGATTGAAGCAGAATAGCGCAATCACGCACAGTTTTTGCCATCGGACCCGCCTGATCAAGCGAAGATGCAAACGCAACAATGCCCCAGCGCGAACACCGTCCATAAGTTGGTTTAATGCCGACAGTTCCTGTAAAAGCAGCGGGTTGACGAATCGATCCACCTGTATCAGTTGCTGTAGCACCTAAGCACAGATGTGCTGCTACCGCCGCAGCTGATCCTCCTGATGAGCCACCTGGCACAAGCGCCTGTGTATCGCCTTTCCTACGCCATGGAGAAACGACAGCTCCAAAAGCGGATGTTTCATTCGATGATCCCATCGCAAACTCGTCGTTATTAAGTTTGCCAAGCATAATTGCGCCATCGCGCCATAATTGGCTTGTGACAGTTGATTCGTAAGGCGGAATAAAGTTTTTAAGAATGTTTGAGCACGCAGTGGTGCGCACACCTTTAGTACAAAACAAATCTTTGATCCCGATAGGAATGCCGTCAAGGGGTAAAGCGTCTGCCTTAGCCAATCGATTATCTGAGGCCTTTGCCTGCTCTAAAGCCAGCTCTGGTGTTTCAAGCACATAAGCATTCAATGCACGTGCTTTTTGAACTGCGCTAATATGTGCTTGCGTTAACTCAAGAGCGGAAAAACGTTTTGCTTTCAGGGCATCTCGCGCTTCAGCAATGGTTAGTCTGGTGATATCGTTCATAATAAGGGACAACTCGTTTAAAGGGCAGATGTTCGAATAAAAAGAAACATTTATTCAACGACTTTTGGAACCATGAAATAACCATCTTCGGACATGGGAGCATTGGTGAGAATATCACTAACGCGATTGCCATCCGTGACAACATCCTCGCGCTGAATTAAGGCCATTGGCGCAACAGAAGTCATAGGCTCAATATCGCTCACATTAACAGCGGCAAGTTTATCAGCCATGCCTAAAACAGCCGTCATTTTGGCTTTAAGATGAGGAATATCATATTCTGAGACAGCGATGCGAGCCAGACGCGCCACGCGTTTAACCGTCGCATCGTCAATCACTGTTGAACTTGGAGCAGAGGCGGACATAACACATTCTTTCACGATAATAACGGGCGTCTCATAAAGCGATTCGCGCTTTTAAATGATCATATCGCTATAACACCGTGTTACAGGGTGTTTCAACACCAGAAACCCTACACAAAGAACTCATGCAGAAGGATTATGTGCAAATGTTATAAAAAATGGTACAGCCGGCTGGGCTCGAACCAGCGACCTTCGGTTCCACAAACCGACGCTCTAACCAACTGAGCTAAGGCTGCAAAATGGCAAAACATAATTAATTACAGCTATCAACAGCTGCTCAATATCTTATGATCGAGCTATTCATAACCCGTTACCCGCAAAAAACGCAAGTGAGAAAATTCAAATATAAAAACCGCATCCTTTTTATGAATGTCCAACAAGATTTGGCCTTTATCAGAGAATATAGTTAATTTATAAGTGTTAGATAAGGAGGCTGTCATGGTTGATTCTGTAGGTGGTCCATCTTTTGGTGGATTTTCTTTCATGCCAGATATCGGCGGAGCGTTGAGTGTGAATGCTAATATTGGACGCGCCGCCTTATCTCTCGCAGAGTCTCAAGCTGCAACATCTGGACAGATGGTCAGTGCTAACAATGTTAATACTGTTGCTTCCGCATGGCGCGATATGTCATTTGGCATCAACAAGCAATTACGTGACGCTTCAAGTCGCATGTTTGCCTAAAGATGTCTTTTCCAAAATCTTTTGATTTTTTTGCGCTAACGGCTTAGCTAAAAGATTATAAAAACTCTTAGCTTTGAGTCGTGATCATTATGAATGCAAATGTAAAACCATCTAAGTTGATTGAAGGCGCAACAGGCGCGTGGGAAGTGGTACTTGGGCTTGAAATTCATGCACAAATCAACACTAATGCAAAACTTTTTTCTGGGGCATCAACGACTTTTGGTGGTGAGCCCAACGATCATGTGAGTTTGGTCGACGCGGCTATGCCCGGAATGCTTCCCGTCATTAATGCTGAATGCGTGCGGCAAGCGGTTCGTACAGGTTTAGGTCTCAAAGCACAGATCAATTTAATCTCTATTTTTGATCGCAAAAACTATTTTTATCCCGATTTGCCTCAAGGTTATCAGATAAGCCAATATAAATATCCAATCGTTGGTGAAGGTGAGGTCATTGTTGATATCACACCTGAAGAGAGCATAACGGTGCGCATTGAGCGGCTTCACCTTGAACAGGATGCGGGAAAATCAACGCACGATTTGCATCCATCTATGAGCTTTGTTGATCTCAATCGCGCAGGTGTTGCACTCATGGAGATTGTTTCTAAGCCAGATATGCGCTCTGCAGATGAAGCAAAAGCTTACGTCACCAAATTGCGCACCATTTTACGCTATCTTGGCACGTGCGATGGAGACATGGAAAAGGGGAATCTAAGAGCTGATGTAAATGTTTCAGTGCGTCGCCCAGGTGAGCCACTTGGTACACGCTGTGAGATTAAAAATGTTAATTCGATCCGCTTTATTGGCCAAGCGATTGAATATGAAGCGCGTCGCCAGATTGATATCCTCGAATCAGGTGGTGCAATTGATCAGGAAACGCGGCTATTTGATAATGTGAAAGGTGAGACACGCTCTATGCGCTCTAAGGAAGAAGCGCATGATTATCGCTACTTCCCTGATCCTGATCTGCTTCCACTTGTCATTAACGAACAAGATGTTGAAGCGCTTAAAGCGGCTCTTCCAGAATTACCAGATGCAAAGAAAGCGCGCTTTATAATTGAATATGGTTTGTCGGCGTATGATGCCACTGTGCTTGTTGCTGAGCGCGCTTCCGCCGACTTTTTTGAAGCCGTTGCCAAAGGACGTGATGGCAAAATAGCTGCGAATTGGATTATTAATGAGCTCTTTGGCCGACTTAATAAGGAAGGGCGTGATATCGACGCATCGCCTTTGTCAGCTAAACAAATCGGTGGTTTAGTCGATCTAATTATTGATAATACAATTTCGGGTAAAATCGCCAAAGACGTGTTTGATATTCTTTGGAATGAGGGCGGTGATGCACGCGAAATTGTCGAAACGCGAGGATTAAAACAAGTTACCGACACTGGGGCGATTGAAGCTGCTATTGATCAAGTGATTGCCGCTAATCCTGATAAGGTGGAACAGGCGAAAGCTAAACCGACATTGCTTGGCTGGTTTGTGGGGCAGGTGATGAAGGGTACAGATGGTAAAGCCAATCCTCAAGCAGTCAATGATCTTCTCAAGTCGAAGCTTGGCATTGAGTAAACTATAATAAGCCAGTGTCGATTCAGGAATAAAAGCGAACCCTGTTCTTGACATGCACTGGCAAACATCCCTATACGAAAAAGAATGTTCACAATGTGTAAGGTACATTGGCACATTGTTATGGCGGGGTAGCTCAGCTGGTTAGAGCGGGAGAATCATAATCTCTAGGTCGGGGGTTCGAGTCCCTCCTCCGCTACCATATTATTCTGCAATCAATCCAGCCGCTCATAATCAATAAATGTAAAAGCGCAATCATCTACGAGGCTTGACGCGTGTTCTTCACGAGAGACTTCAGAAAAATGCGCTAAGTCAACTTCAGGAAAAAATGTATCACCTTCGGGTTTTGCATGTACACATGTCAGGTAAATACGCTTCACGAAAGGTAATGTCAGGGCATAAATCTGTGCACCGCCTGCAATCATGAGCTCTTGTGCATTATAGGATTTTGATGACGCATCTTGCGTCAGTTCAAATGCTTTTTGCTGTGCTTCTTCAAGCGATTGTACACAATGCACGCTGTGTGGCATAATTTTATGAATAGCCTCGTCACGGGTGAGGACGATCGTTTCGCGATTTGGCAGCGGTTTGCCAATCGACTCATACGTTTTACGCCCCATCAACACAGGCTTATGAAGCGTCAATGCTTTAAAACGCTGCAAATCTGTGCGCAGATGCCATATAAGTTGATTATCGCGGCCAATAACACCATTTTGAGCCACGGCAACAACGAGACTTAAAGAAATCATAATTAAAAACTTTTTACTAAAATTCTAAGTAGAAAAAGTTTAATATGTCAACTCGGTCTCAGCTAGAATTTGAGCATCACGCAGCTGTATTAGGTCATAATTTGTAATACCTGACCCCATAGCTTCAAGAATATCAAGTGTCTCTTGTCTCAATGCCTCTAAAGCCTCTATGTCTTTTTTTTGTTCGTCACTTAATAAAGGATCGCTCAGATCCTCTCTAAATCCATCTCTTGCGGTTGTAAAATCCGTTTTGTTTTCTAAAATATAATCCTTAAGTTGAGCGTTAGGATTAACACCCGACTCAGGCTCAAACTCAGGATAGTTGTATGTTTCAGGATTTAAATTATAATTTTTAGCATATTGCGCAGCCATTTCATTAAATCTTTTAACTGCGTCAGCACCAATCTCAGTAGCATCGTCACCTGTCATAAGGTTGCTAGATTGTTTAACACCAGTGGAACCCGTAATATCGCCCATAGCTTCATCCTCTCTCTTATAGATGTTAAATTTAAGAAACAATTATAATAATTAATATTAATTATTATAAAGTCAATCAAAAATTTATGCGTTTAGAAACGCGCGCATGGCTCGCGTCATTGGCTGTTCAAACAGATGATAGATGGTGGTTGCAATAATCATGCTTAAAACTATGGCAATTGTAATCATCAATATTGGAGAAATAACCGCTGCGGCTTGCCCTCTTACAATGGCAACATGCAATCCTTTTATAACAAATGGATGCGTGAGATAAAGTGCATAAGATGCATTGCCCATCATAACGCCAAAGCGTATGAGCCTGTTCTGTGACGTATCGCGCCACTCTCCTAAGACTGCTGCGCTCACAAGGCATAGTGAGGGGACGCCATGAAAAAGTAACGTCTCCCAACCCGTTTGTGATACGTTTTCAGAACCATTAAGCAGTAACGCACTAAATCCAGCCACGCTTAAAAGGATACGGCTTAAATTGGAAAGCGTGATCCCTTTAAGCCAGAGCGCACCAATCGCAACCCCACCTAAAAACTCCAAAATAATGGGGCGCGTCCAAAATTCAAATGGAAGTGGCAATGAGAAAAATGCGCCTAATCCAACCAAAACACACATAATGAGTGCGAGCAGACTTAAACCCATGCGCCATGGGAAAACCAATATAATCGCAAAGAGCACATAAAAAAACAGCTCGAAGTTAAGTGTCCATCCGAGTGTGAAAAGCGGTTGAACATTCCCTTGTGTATTGATCATCGGAATAAACAAAAATGATGCAACAATATGTGTCAGGCTCACATCCGTATTTAACGCCGATGGCATGACCATCATAAGAAGAACGACCAACAGCGTGACGAACCAATATAGCGGAACAATCCGTGCGATACGTCGACGCAAAAATAGATGCCAAGCACCACTTTCTTCAAATAGATTGCGGGAGGCATACACCATCACAAATCCAGAAATCACAAAGAAAAGGTCTACACCAGCCATCCACGGTAACGTCACAAGAATGGGCGCTGTACATCCCTGCCCTTCTGTATAAAGTCCAGCTTCATAGATCGCGTGATGAACAACGACCATCAATGCTGCTATAGCGCGCAAAATCTGTAATAGATCAAAACGTTCTGACGTTGTTTGCTCGCTCACTAAAGCGCTCTTAATTTTAATTTCATCAAAATAACACTCAGTTTCTTTGTTCTGTCGCATTATCTTAGAGCGAACAGGTGCCCATTTTGCTTAAACACCCATCAATTAAACCCTAAAGAAAATAAGCGTCATAAGAGCAAAAATGGGGAGCAAAATGAGACATGACCAACCCAAGAAGCCAAAGAAGCTTGGCATCTTAATCCCACCATTCTTAGCTATGGCATAAACCATGAAGTTGGGCGCATTACCAATGTAGCTCATCGCCCCCATGAACACTGCACCTGATGAGATAGCTGTAAGAGTAAGTGCTAAAGATCCCATAAGCTCCTTAGCATCTCCACCCGCAAGTTCAAAAAATACGAGATACGTTGGCACGTTATCAAGAAACCCTGAAAGTAATCCAGTCAGCCAGAAGTAGGCTGCATTGTTTGGTGTCCCATCGGGGTGTGTAATAAGATCAATGAGAGGAGCAGCTGCACCCATCTTGCCCGCGTTTAATATCGCAAGAACCGGAATAATACAGACAAATATGCCGAAAAATAATTTGGCAACCTCTTTAATAGGCTCCCAATTAAAGTCATTTGCAGCACGATAAGTTTGATGCGTGACTTTGAGTGAAACCAACGCCATAAGCACCAGAATTCCATCACGGACCAGGTTTTGTAATTTCACATCTGTTCCAAATACATTGTAAGTCACATTTGGATTCCACAGCGCGCTTAATAAAATTGCGCCAATAATCACACCTAAGAGCGGCAAATTGATAATGCCTTTCATAGCCACACCTGAAATAGGTGTTGGATCATGGATTAAACCATGGTTTTGAATGTCTTTTTTGTAATAGTAGACATCTAGAACGTAAAAAATAACGAGCAAGAAACCCACCACAAAGAGCATTTCCGCAAAAAGATTTGTCGTGGTCCAGAAAAAGTCAACCCCCCGCAAAAAACCAACGAACAGTGGCGGATCGCCTAAAGGCGTTAGCGCGCCACCAATGTTTGAGACTAAGAAAATGAAAAATATGAACACATGCACATTGTGCACGCGATTATCATTCGCGCGCAATAATGGGCGAATCATCACCATTGATGCCCCAGTGGTACCTATAAAGCTTGCAAGAACCGCTCCCATTAAGAGCATCATCGTATTGATAAATGGCTTACCTTTGATATTGCCCTCTACGACAATTCCGCCTGCAACAGTAAAAAGTGCAAAAAGCAAAATAATGAAAGACATATATTCAGCAAGCATAGCATGGATGAACGCTTGAAACGCTTGTTCAGCGCCGATAAAAAGCGTCAAAGGAATAAGCGTTGCAAAAGCCCAAGCTGCACTAATCTTGCCGTAATGATGATGCCAGAAATGGGTAAAAAGGAGAGGGCCCAGCGCGATAGACAGCAAAATTCCCAAGAATGGTAATCCCCACACCAAACCCATTGCTGTACCATCAAGGGACGCTGCTTGCACTGGATGGACACTCAGAACAAAAAATACTGCGGTGATAGCCTTCAAATAATTTTTCATAGCTGCCATATAAAAATTGTTGAGTTATGGAAATCTATAGGCGGATCAATGATCTTTTGATGAGAAGGAATCATCTTCATCTAAAAGTGGGCTAATACCATTCACAACATAATCTGCGCCTGTATACAATGTCAGGATTGCGGCAAGCCACAGGAAGATGAGGCCGATTGTTACGGTATATGGTAAAATGCTCTCCCCTGCATGTCCTACGACAAGAAAACCAACGGCAATAATTTGAACCGCAGTTTTCCACTTAGCAACACGGCTCACAGGCACGCTCACTTGAAGTTCTGCAAGATATTCTCGCAGTCCTGACACAAGAATTTCACGACTTAAAATAATGATTGCAGCAACGATGGAAAAACCACCTATAGTGCCATCTGCAACAAGCATCATCAGGCACACCGCAATAAGCAGTTTGTCCGCGATGGGATCAAGCATACGCCCTAAAGCGGACTGCATCTGCCATGCGCGAGCAAGATATCCATCAAGATAATCGGTCACACCTGCTAGCGCATAAAGCGTAAATGCTGACCAGCGCGCCCATTCTTCTTGAGGCCAGAACAAAAACGCCGCCACAAGCGGTACAGCCACGATGCGGGCATATGTTAAAAGGTTGGGAAGGCTGTAAACACGGCGCAATGAGAAACGTCCTTTCGCATGTTTTGTTTAAGCGAAAACAGACGCAACGAAAAGCATCAAACGTATGTTGAAATGATAAAAATCATTAGCTGCCGAATGCCGCAATCCAAACAGGTGTTTGCGGCAAAATGATCAAACCGCCTAAACTCAATGCAATCCCATAAGGAATGCCTGTTTTTGGATCCTGCATCATCGCAAACCATGGCATACGCGATGCTAAGATTGGGATTGGATTTGCTTTAATCCATATGATCGCAAATGTTAGCGCACCGCCCAAGAGCGATACGACAATCAAATAAGGCATAAGTTCTGAAAAACCCACCCAAACGGCCATTGCTGCCGCAAATTTTGCGTCCCCTCCCCCGATTACACCAAAGGAAAACAGTGCAAAACCGCATGCAAGCACAACAAAACCTGCTCCGAGCGATAATAAAATCGCATTCAAAGGCATGCCCACTAAAAGCGCGACAATTGGGAAAAGAACAATAAGAGCAAGTGACAACCAGTTAGAAATTGTCATTGTTAAAAGATCACTACTCGCTGCCCAAGCAATCAGTATTGGAACGACAATAACGAGGAAAAGTGTCTCAAACATAACTATCTTGTACACTCACATGTTGTTTATTAAAATTTAGTAGCTTATTAATACTCAAATTTTTTATTTTTTTGCTTCTTTTGAATAAAATTTTAGTTAAAAGCTGTAGAAAATTAATGAATTAATTAGAGCGCACAAAAAAATGAAGCTTAGTTTGAATGTACGCTCTAAAATAAATTTAAAGTTTTGCAGATACGTTTCCATAAGTTCCCTTAAGTTTAGAACCCATGTTTGTTAAAGCTGTGATAATCGCCACAGCAACTAATGCAGCTATAAGACCATATTCGATTGCAGTTGCTCCAGACTCACACTTTATAAAATTCTTTATAGATATATTCATTTTAACCACCCTGTCTCTGATAATAAAGGGCAATGCTTAGTCGCATTGCCCTTCATATGATTAAAGCTTAGCGGATACGTTAGTGAATGTGCCTGTCAGCTTTGTACCAAGTGTGGTCAATGCTGTAATGATAGCAACAGCAACGAGAGCGGCGATCAGGCCGTATTCAATAGCAGTTGCACCTGACTCGTCTTTAACAAAGCGATTAAGAATATTTTTCATGTTTTGGCTCCTATTTGTACCATTTGTGCTCACATCTGTCGAACTCTTTATAACAGTGGTATCGATCAGATCATTTATGACTTTAATGGAGACTTCTTTCAGAGCTGTTAAATCAATAGTAGAAATTCGTATTTTACGTCAGAAAGATATTTATAGTTAATCAAATATACCCCTCGTGAGTGAAGAGTTGGCGTTATCTTTTTATTAAGGTTGTTTTGATTCCAATTTGGTATGGG
>JBIKVP010000089.1:0-7915 GCA_044356745.1 Beijerinckiaceae bacterium
CTTCCTGAATACCACTTTTCCGCAAAAAGCACGATTATGGGTTGACCGCCTATCCGATAACTTCAAAATACTTCAGACACCAACTCTTCAAATGTGAGGGGTATATATAAATTCAGATGCGTGATCCAGCAGGGCCAGAAATTCAGCGCTTAATACAACTTCTGGCGCGGTTGCCAGGGCTTGGGCCGCGTTCGGCGCGGCGTGCGGCGCTTCATCTCATCAAGAAAAAAGAACAACTCCTTGCACCGCTCGCCGAGGCGATGCATGTCGCGCATACACATGTGAAGGTCTGTTCGGCATGTGGCAATATCGACACGTGCGATCCATGCACGGTGTGCAAAGATTATAAGCGTGATCCATCAACATTGATCGTCGTTGAAGACGTCGCAGATTTATGGGCACTGGAGCGCTCGCAAGCCCTCAACGCCCGTTATCATGTTTTGGGCGGTGTGATGTCTGCGCTTGATGGTGTTCGCATTGAGGATTTGAATATCATTCCACTGATTAATCGCCTGAAAAATTCGGATGAGATTAAAGAAGTGATCCTTGCACTGAGTGCAACTGTTGATGGCCAAACCACAGCGCATTACATCATGGACATGCTTAAAGAAACGGGACTAAAAATTTCACGCCTCGCGCATGGTGTGCCAGTGGGGGGTGAGCTTGATTATCTTGATGATGGAACCCTTGCAACTGCACTCAAGCAACGCATTGCGTATTGAGGATGACATGTTGATGGGGTCTGCCTTTATTCGATAACCCTCTTGCGTCAGAGGTCTACCTCACGCATTTTGTGCCTATAAAATTAATCCTCCTTGAGTCCCTTTTATGAAAGCGCCCGATGCATGATATTAAACTGATCCGCGATCATCCTGATGCGTTCGATGCGGGATTAAAAAGGCGTGGGCTTGATCCGTTGTCGGCAACGCTAATTGATCTTGATGATCAACGCAAAGCAGCGATCACCAAAGCGCAAGAGATGCAAGAAAAGCGCAACGCCCTCTCCAAACAGATTGGGCAGGCGATGGCTGCAAAAGATCTCGCCAAAGCCGAGGCGCTCAAAGCTGAAGTCACAGCCCTTAAAGAAGCCGCCCCCAAGCTTGAAGATGATGAAAAAGCTTTGAAGCAATCACTTGATGCGCAGCTTGCCATCATCCCGAATAAGCCTTTGCCCGATGTGCCCGAGGGCAAGGATGAAAAAGACAATGTTGAGAAGCATACGTTTGGTGTCGCAAAATCCTACGCTTTCACCCCCAAAGAGCATTTTGAATTGGGCGAAGCGTGGGGCTTGATGGATTTTGAAGCGGCAGCAAAAATTTCAGGCTCGCGCTTTGTGGTGCTTAAAGGACAACTGGCACGCTTAGAGCGCGCGCTTGGTCAGTTTATGATCAATCTGCACACCGAGCAGCACGGCTACACGGAAATCAACGCGCCTCTTTTGGTGCGTGATGCGGCCTTATTTGGCACAGGGCAACTGCCGAAATTTGAAGAGGATTTGTTTGCGACATTGGATTTAGCGATATTTAAATCCGAAATCGATCGCCTTATGCAAGATTATGATAATAATAATCCTGATAATAATGATAATAGTGTTCGTCCCGAACTTTGGAGCGTGATGAGTATAGAAGAAAAGATGTCGTGTCATATAGAATCAGAATCTAGAAGGCCACATTTCCAAAATCTAATAACTCGTCATATACTAGAGCAGGAGCGTGACTACCTCATCCCAACCTCAGAAGTCCCCCTCACGAACCTTGTGCGTGAATCGATCCTCAGTGAAGAGGAATTGCCGTTGCGCTTTACGGCGCTTACGCCGTGTTTTCGTGCAGAGGCAGGAGCAGCAGGGCGAGATACACGCGGCATGTTGCGCCAGCATCAATTTATGAAGTGTGAGCTGGTGTCGATCACCACGCCTGAGAAATCAGCGGATGAACATAAGCAGATGCTTGGCTGCGCTGAAAACGTGCTCAAAGCGCTGGATTTGCCCTACCGCGTTGTCACGCTCTGCACAGGTGATATAGGATTTGCGGCGGCAAAAACCTATGACATTGAAGTGTGGCTTCCAGGGCAAAAGATGTATCGCGAAATTTCATCATGCTCAAACTGCACCGATTTTCAGGCACGTAGAATGAGCGCACGCTATCGTGCTAAAAATGAAAAATCCCCGCAATTCGTACATACGCTGAATGGCTCTGGCATTGCGGTTGGTCGTGCGCTGATTGCCGTGCTTGAAAATTATCAAAATGAAGATGGCTCCGTCACCATTCCATCTGCGCTTCAGCCCTACATGGGCGGCGTGACACGCATTGGATAAATATCATTCATGGGTCTGAACCTTTACCGTGTCATGGCAAGCCTTGTGCTTGCCATCCACGCCTTTATAATCCATTGCGGTAACGAATTGTCGGGAGAACATCGATGCCCCTACGCTCAATCATTCACATCGCCCTTTTTGCCGCGATTATTGCAGCGCTTGGGCTTGTTCCAAAAATCAATGTTCCGTTTGGCGGCGGTGTGCCGATTACAGCGCAATCCATGGGTGTGATGCTTGCGGGTGTGATTTTAGGAGCACGTCACGGTGCATTGTCGATGCTGTTGTTTCTCTTTCTCGTGGCGCTTGGCTTGCCGCTTCTTTCAGGAGGGCGTGGCGGACTTGGCGTTTTTGCATCCCCTTCAGCCGGTTATCTGATTGGCTTTGTGCCGGGGGCTTATGTGACGGGGCTTGTGTTTGCGCGCCTGAGAAAAATCCCCGTTTTTTGGAACGCGCTCATTGCCGCGACAATTGGCGGTGTTGGGATTGTTCATGCCTTGGGTATTCCCGTACAGGCGTGGCGAGCTGATCTCACACTATGGCAAGCATTCGTTGCGAGCCTTGTATTCTTACCGGGATCACTTATCAAAGTTCTGGCGACAGCATTCATTGCTGAAACAGTCAAGCGAACTATGCCATCCACGTTCAATCTCACCGCGCATCGCCGTGCATAATATCACGACGCGTATTCGTGAGCACGCTCAAAAGCGCCCTGACACGCAAGCTCTTGTGTTTGCAGGAGAGCATCACGAATCTATCACATGGCGTGAACTCGATGATCTGATTGATCAGCTTGCTGAGGTTTTTAAAACCACTTCACCCCATCAACTGATAGCGCTTAATCTGCCAAATTCCCCCGCATTGATCGTCTGTTTTTTAGCGATTGCGCGGGCGGAACGAGAAGCTGCGATCTGTGATCCTGCATGGCCAAATACGCAGCGGAATGCGATTTTCAAGCAGCTTAGGCCGTCTATGATGATCACATGTGATCAAGACAAAGCATTTGAGCACACAACGCATATTTTGCCAGAAAGCGCTTTGAATTTTAGTGGAATTAAAGAGTATTTTTCGGAAGAAAAATCTCATAAAATACATGAAGAAAAATCATCATCATCTTTATTTTATTGCGGTTTTACATCTGGATCAACAGGCATCCCTAAAGGGTTCAGGCGCAATCATGCCTCGTGGCTGGCTAGTTTTGCGAGCGGTGATGAGACGTTTGACATAACGGCCAATGATACCATTCTTGCGCTCGGAATCCTCACCCATTCGCTTCATCTTTATGCGATTGTCCATGCGCTTCATACGGGTGCGAAAGCCGTTTTTACGCCCCATTTTCACCCCGTTAAAATAGCGAAAACCATTGTGAAAGAGGCGATCAGCGTGATTTATGGCACGCCAACTCAGCTTGAATCATTGGCACTCACGCAATCGAAAACTCCCGCTATGGGCATGCGAAAAATTCTTTCATCAGGTGATAAGTTGTCACTCAATCAGCGTGAATATTTGAAGCGCGCTTATCCTCAAACGCACATTGATGAGTTTTATGGCGCATCAGAACTAAGCTTTGTTACGGTTGCGAAAGAGAGTGAGAATGTGCCGCACAACAGTGTCGGGAGAGCGATGAAAGGGGTTACACTCACAATTCGTGATGTGATGGGGCAGGGCGTGCAAACGGGACAAGAAGGGTTTGTCTGTGTCGAAAGTGATCTGATCTTTTCATCTTATCTCAATCCTGCTGATGATCGGCTGCTCAGGTTTGGCAACGCGATCAGTGTTGGTGATCGTGGCATTATTGATGAGAAAGGCTTTCTCTATCTGACAGGACGCTTTGAGCGTTTGATTATCGTTGGTGGTCGCAATATCGCGCCTGAAGGCATTGAAAAAACGCTTTTAATGCATCCGGCTATTCAAACAGCGGCAGTCATGGGCATTATGGACGAAAAACGCGGTGAAAGGTTGGTCGCTGTGATAGCTTTACGGGATGGATATTCACTTAATCGGCAAGATATCGTCGCTCATGTCCGTTCATATCATCCAGAGTATGAAGTCCCTCAAGTCTTTTTAAAATGTTGTGATTGGCCACGTCTGATATCGGGAAAAACAGATTTTAAGCGCCTTAAAAAGGATGTGGAACAAGGAATGTTCTTAACCGTTTGATCCACTGTGACATATTTATGTCAAAACGCCGTTCCCAATTCACCATATTGTTTCATCATGATACAATATTCGCATATCTCACCTGCCGCATTTTATTTATATTTGAGATGTATAATCAACAATGCCACGGGAAACGTGGAGCCGTGGCAAGGAGGTTTGTCATGGTTTCACAGGATTTCATTAAGCAGCTTGAAGGCTATGGATTGACGACGGCTGAAATACTTTACCGTATGCCGGATCATCCATCATTCTTACAAAGTTATGTTTGGCAGGATTACGATCTTGCGCCAAAATTTCCTATACTGCTTGAATTTTTGAAATTCTGGAAAGATAAGCTTGAAGGGCCGTTACATTCTGTGCGTGTTGCTCATGCAGGTTTAATCAAGCCAGCGGAAATTTCCATCGCCAAACTCCAGCTTGATCTGCACTGATCCGATTATTTTTTGCTGATGATAGCTTTGATTTTCGCTTTAATGGTGCGCATTCCCTGAAAGGCTTGCCATAATTGCGGCGTACGTTTGATAACACGCTTTGTATTGTAATATCGATTCATGATTTTACGGGCAATACGTCCCTTCATGGACATCGGTATAAGGCTATCGCGTAGTGATATGGTATGGCTTGAAAATATCTCTTTATAGCTTGCTTCACCAACACCAAAATCAAAGTAACTTAAACCTTGTGAGACTTTAAGCTCAATCACTTTGAGAAAAAGTACCTGTCCAGGACTATAGCGTGTGTAGAGTGGGTTCATGTCAAAAGAGGATATAAGCGCGGTAAAGTGATTATCACACATAACGCCTCCATTGACGGCAATAATATTACCGTCAATGCTAATGCCATTTAAAGATGCACTACGCGGGTGATTGAGTCGCCCATTCATGAAAAGTGTCGTGAGAAATGATTTTACATCTTCTCTTTCGAATGGATTTTGAATGCCTTGCTGCATAAAGCGCACACGTTTTTGTTCAAAAAAAGCATTGAGCAGTCTATCGACCTCTTCTTCTGTTTGCGCGTGTATGACTTTAAAATCAGGCATTGCTTCAAGCGCTTTTAATTTTTTGCGTAGCTTTTTGAGTGTCTCTTTACTCATGACCTGAGCAATTGTGCCCTCAAATGTTTGTTCGAGAGCAAGACCGTATGCATCGCTTGGGCTTGATTGACTGTTTAAATGCGCAAGTGGGTTTACACGCTCCATCCATTTTTCAGGCTGATTATAAAATGAAAATAGATCAATCTGACCAAATTGCTTTTTCAAAGCGACTGCAAGATGTTCTAAAATCACTTTTAAAGAGCTAACAGTTAAATCACGCATCGCCTCTACGCTGTATAAAGGCATGTGATAATTGGCATGTTTTTCACCTAAAAATGTTGCATAACGCACGCCTGCTACAGACTCGATTTTAAGTGGTAAGATCATTTGGATGTGCTGTGAAGCATTGCGCACGACACCAAAAACAAAATGAGAGTTTTTGCTATTTTCCGCATGAAATGAAGTAATGCATGACTCAATCCAGTTCATATGTTGATATGGCGTTGAGAAGCCCTTCGTCACTATTTCTTGATACTCATCTCTCATGTCATCAATATTCGTGAGGATGCTCACGTGATATGATCCACTGTGCGTGAAATTTACAGTGGAATGAGCATGACGATTGATATTCGAGGTGGTCATAGATAGTGGTACGCGCTCTGATGGTAAAGGGTTGTGTGTCTTTGTAACAATAACAGATTCGTCTCTCACAAAGCGCTGCATACGCTGTTGAAGTGGATCATGCCGCCTAATGCTTGACTTTTTTATGAGTTGGTATGTCATCTGTCTCATCACTATATAAAAAATTTACGAGCTGTTAGCATACAACCAGCAAATATCAGGCCATATTGTTAGTCTTTGTAAACCACGTGTAGTGCTTGTGATTGCTTGAATGAGCAACTTGCTTGTCTCAATGTGGTTCACAACGTGTTAAGGGTGTTTCATGTTCGATCAATATGCAGTGATGCAACGCGCCTTTCTGGCATTAGAGAGGACGAGGGCGCATAGGTGGATGGCGCCCCTCACACAAGGCTCCGGATTAATCTTTACGCTTCATCGTATCTGTCCAAAGCAGGAAAAAGACTTTGCCCCCAACCGCCTGCTTGAAATAACACCAGAGTTCCTTGATCAAACACTGACTGCAACGCGTGAAGCAGGTTTCGAGATCATCTCACTGACACAAGCTGTTGAGCGACTAAAAAAACCCATACGGGGCGCTAAGCCCTTCGCTGTGTTTACAAGTGATGATGGTTATAAAGATAATCGTGATTATGCTCAGCCCGTTTTCCAAAAGCATCAAGCGCCTTGGACCCTATTCGTTACAACAGGATTTGCCGATGCGACAAGTCCGCTCTGGTGGCTGGATTTCGAAGATATTGTAACTAATCTTGATCGACTGGAGTGGACGGATGATCATGGCAATCATCATAGCTTATCCAGTCTTACACCTGATGAAAAGCAGTTTGCCGCAAACACAATGTATTGGAGTTTGCGAGAGGGTAGTGAAGCACATTTGCGTCAAACAATGAAATCTCTCTGTCAATTACACGGGATTGATCCCCTTAAGCGTGTGCGCGAAATGTGTTTGTCTTGGGATGAGCTGAGAGTGCTATCTCAAGACCCTCTCGTGAGTTTTGGTGCACATTCTGTGACGCACAATATGTTAGCAAAACATCCATATGGCATTGTTAAAAAAGAGATGGAATTAAGCCGTGAGAAAGTTTCGGCTGAATTGGGTCGACCTATCGCACATTTCGCTTATCCAGTGGGCGATCCAACGAGTGCAGGGCAGCGCGAATTCGAACTTGCGCGTGATGTTGGTTTTGAGGCGGCACTCACGACGCGGCCAGGTCATTTATTTAAAAAGCATATTAAACATTTACACGCGTTGCCGCGTGTCTCTCTGAATGGCTTATTTCAAACGCATACAGCTCTTAAAGGTATGCTATCAGGTGTGCCGTTTTTTCTTTGGAACAAAGGTCGTCGTTACAATGTGAACTAAATCTATTGTGTTGATGTACCGTTGTTTCGTGCCATCCATTTGAGCAATGGTAACAAGGGAAAAACCCATATAATACCGAGAATGAGATAAGCAGCTGTTTGTGCAAGGTGCGGCCACTCCAAAATGCGACTTTGAATCAACATAATCGCGATCATTGCATACATGAAAACATATGCGATCATGACAAACGTGCCAATCAAGGTGCGTAAACGACGAGACATCATTCAAATCTCCAATCTAGAAAATATAGCGCATCACTTACATAATTCAAACGACGAGCATGCTATACCCCTCACATTTGAAGAGTTGGTGTCTGAAGTATTTTGAAGTTATCGGATAGGCGGTCAACCCATAATCGTGCTTTTTGCGGAAAAGTGGTATTCAGGAAGCCAAGGATGGCCTTCACGAA
>JBIKVP010000090.1:0-7689 GCA_044356745.1 Beijerinckiaceae bacterium
CGGTGCGGTGGCGTTTCAAAAGCTCCTGACGTTGGTCTGGTTCTAAAAGCGTACCCATACCAAATTGGAATCAAAACAACCTTAATAAAAAGATAACGCCAACTCTTCACTCACGAGGGGTATAGGTTCCTTAAAAATATCAACCATAACCATCTCCTGCATTTCAAATAAAAATTACATACATAAAAAATATAGAATATTCAAGTTTTTTTATTCAATATGGCGTGCAGTCGCAAAGTATCACGTTCAACATCATGCGCCATTGTGATTGCTGAAAGCACCGCGACACCGTCAATGTCCTGTTGCATCACTGAAGCAGCGTTTGATGCATTAATTCCAGCTATCGCACCGATTTTTAAGTTTGGCGCGACTTTTCGTATAATTTTTACGCGTTCATTTAAGCCTGAAAGTCCTAAGGGCGGTTCAACATTTTGCTTGCTAGTTGTTGTGAAGACACCGCCAATACACGCATAATCAATTGGTAAAGTGCCTGTTTCTTGCGCTTGTTCACGTGTTTTAATGGTAAGGCCAATGATTTTATGCGCTCCAAGAATGCGGCGTGCATCATTTGGATGCATGTCAGACTGTCCGAGATGAACACCATCCGCATCACTTGCAAGCGCTACATCAACGCGATCATTAATAATCAATGGAATATTATATTTTTCAATAGCTTGTTTGAGTTTATTTGCATTATGAATGAGCTCGCGCGTTGTGCTAACCTTATCGCGATATTGAATGATGCTCGCCCCTCCACGTATAGTAGCTAAGCTAATCTCAACAATGTCTCGGCCATTGCAATGTTCAGGATCAATAATGACATAAAGACTGATATCACAGCTCATGAGGTTTTCGCATTTTGCATGATAAGGTCAGGGCTTAGGTGAGATAGCGCATCAATAAATGCAGCAGGAAATGTTCCCGCTCCATTTGCTACTTGTGCAGCACGCTCGCCTGCAATTCCAACAATCAGTAAGCCGGCCATAGTGGCCACATAAGCATCATTTTCAACAGCAAGGCAGGCCGCAATAATGGCGCCGGCAGTGCAACCAATAGCCGTTGTTTGTGTCATCATCGAGTGACCATTACGAATATAGTTTGTGCGTGTTCCGTCTGTGATCACATCTTCAGAGCCTGTTAGTGCTGTGACAAGTGAATGATCATATGAGAATTTGCGCTGTTGATCTGTTTTAAACAGGGCAGTAGCTTCATCTGCATTGAGTTTAATAACATCAGGTCGTGCATTAATTAACGTTTGCGCAAAGGCAAGACGATGACAGGATAGGTTGACTTTAACAGGATCAAGCACCCAGCGCTTCACATGCGGCAGACAGGCTTCTAAAATAGCGCGTCGCTCACCCGTCATCATACCAAGATTGATAAGCGCTGACGCTGATTTTTTTAAAAATTCTGGTGTTTCCTCAATATTTTGTGTCATTGATGGTTGAGCACCAAGCGCAAGTAAAGCATTAGCTGAAATCACCTGTGCAACAGGGTTTGTCAAAATGTGTACCATTGGGTTCTGCACACGTAACTGCGTGAGAATATCTGAAATATGTTTAATGAGGGTGAGTTGCATATAATGCTGATTTCATTGTTTATGGCAGCGTGTAGAAGATCAATGTTTTGTATACATGACTCTTCACAAGCCGTTGCTGCGCGCACAAATCATCGATAATAACTTTCGCCTGAGGCCATGCGTAAGAGCCGGTATAGAGAGCGAGTGAACCAGTTGATTTGAGGATTTTCATAAACAATTCCACAACTCCAAGGTCTGTTAGAGCACCATATGTGTCGTTCTTCTCATTGCGAAATTCACATAAATGAAAGAGTGTTACGATATCAAAAGTGGGCAACAGACGTTGCTCCAACTGATAGATGTCGCCAAAGAAAACTTTATACAGTCGCACTATCTCTGGTTTCTCTATGGAGAGCTTGATATAAGCCTCATATTCACTGGGTGAGGCAGTAATCCCGATCACGGCGTTGTTGTCACGCGCCTTATGGAATGAATGACCAAGATGATGATGCCCACCTGTACCAAAGTGAAAAATCGTTGAATCGACAATTTTTTTGTCTCTCACGTAATCGGTGAACTCCACATCACATGGACATTCTGCGACACGTAAATCCCAATGGGCATCCCAATAGTGCATTTCAGACATATTCGCCCCTTAAAGCTTGGATCGGTTCAACATCCGTTATGGGATGATGGTTTTTATTGTTCATATCAAGTGCATTTGCCAGCGCAACGACACGCCCACAAGAGGCATAACATTCGGCAATACGGCGGTAATTTTCGACAAACCACGTCACCGCCGCTTGAACATGGATGTAGGCGGCAGTGATTTGTGTCACATCTCCCAATGTCAGATCGCCTGAGAGATATTTAGGGGCGGCCAACAAGAGAGGAACCACGGGATTCAAAGCACCATTACCATTCGTGATCCATGTCAGATGCCCGCATTTGCGCACAACGCGCAACCATCGCGTCACGAGAAGCGCATATATCTCTTTGAGGTGATGATGCGTTTCGCTCTCGCTTTGTGCATCGGCAATGCTCTGTGCTTCGTGACGCACGCGCATGAGATTAAAGCGCAAGTGCGCTTCCGCTTCATTGCGTGCGCTCACCTTGTGGATCAGCGAATGCCCCACCATCATGATCAGGCTGGAGGCAATCACGCCGTGCAACAGTGCTGCGACAACAAAATAGGCGGGTATTGTCAACCCGCTTTCAAATCGAAAATGCCCACCGATTGACCATAAAATGCTGACAAAAATCAGTGTGCTCAAAAGGGCAGAGAACAGGCCAATCACGAAATCAACAATCGGCTCAATGGCCATACGCACATCATCGGCGATGCGATACTCTGGATTGGCGGGAGATTGTGCATCGGTGCTCAGATGATAATAGCGCTTGTGATCGAGCCAGACGCGCATGAGATTGCCTGTCAACCATTCACGCCAGCGTACTTGGAGTGTTTCACGGGCAATCAGAACAAAAACACCTGCGCTCGCCACAAGCACCACAAGCCCTAAAAACGCATAGGCGGCTTGTGTGAGGATGTGAATATCTTTCTTCTCTAACGCATTGAAAAACCAGCCATTCCATACATTCATGAGCAATTGGACGCCAGCATTAAAAATCAATGCCAGCAGCAACAAGCCTGTCCATATCCAGCCAATGCGGCTTCCCTTGCCTCGCCAGAAACCTCCTGACAAGCGTACAAAATCATGCAGGATATTTCTATCAGACAAGCGGGTTGCTTTCTAAGAGCCAAGTTCAGGTTTCAAGTTCAAGTTTATGGAGAATATATTCAGTGTGCACGTCTAACAATAGATAATTACGCTTCAATGTCTTGATGGTGCTTATTTTTGTCGTTTTATGTGCGCTTCACCAAAGACAATAGCTCGTCTATTTTTTCATGAAGTAATTCAATTTCAAGTTCCTGTTTGAGATTGATTTTATAATAATATTCGAGCTTATCACGATCCATCCCAGCTTCTCTGTTCTGGCTCATCAGGATAATCGGGGCGGTATAAGCTGCTTGGAATGATAAAAATAAATTCAGCAAAATAAAGGGGTAGGGATCCCAATGCTGAACATAACCCGTGATATTCATGCCTACCCAGATGAGCAAAATAACCGATTGAATAATCAAGAAACGCCATGCACCGACAATCGCAGTGATGCTATCTGACGTGCGCTCACCAAAAGTGCGCTTACGCTTGTAAGACGCTAAGCTTTTAGCGGGATTAAGCTCACGCAACGTTTCAACCAGTTTCATTTCGTCTTTAGATAGTCCCATCTAAGCTCCTGAAGTATGGGGTAAAATTTACTCCGCAGCAGGCAGATAAATCTCGCTACCCTTTTCCACAAACTCTGCTGATTTTTGGGCAAGGCCTTTTTTACGCTCTTCTTCAGCGGCGGCAAAATCACGCACATCTTGTGTGATTTTCATTGAACAAAATTTAGGGCCGCACATTGAGCAAAAATGCGCGACTTTATGCGCGTCTTTGGGCAATGTCTCATCGTGATAGGCGCGTGCCGTATCAGGATCGAGACCTAAGTTAAACTGATCCTCCCACCGAAATTCAAAGCGCGCCCGTGAGAGCGCATCGTCTCGAAGTTGTGCCGCTGGATGGCCTTTTGCCAAGTCAGCAGCGTGCGCGGCGATTTTATAGGTGATAACCCCTGTTTTCACATCATCGCGGTTAGGCAAACCAAGATGCTCTTTAGGCGTGACATAACACAGCATTGCACAGCCAAACCAGCCAATCATCGCTGCGCCAATGCCGCTTGTGATGTGATCATACCCTGGGGCAATATCGGTGGTGAGGGGGCCAAGTGTATAAAATGGCGCTTCGCCACATGCGGCAAGCTGCTTTTCCATGTTGACTTTGATTTTGTGCATAGGCACATGACCCGGCCCTTCGATCATGACCTGACAGCCTTTATCCCACGCGATTTTCGTGAGTTCGCCAAGGGTATAAAGCTCTGAGAATTGCGCTTCATCATTCGCATCCGCAATCGAGCCTGGGCGCAAGCCATCGCCAAGCGAGAAGGACACATCATATTTGCGCATAATGTCGCAAATCTCATCAAAGCGCTCGTATAAAAAGCTCTCTTTGTGATGCGTCAGACACCATTTCGCCATGATCGAGCCGCCGCGCGAGACGATTCCCGTGACGCGCTTGGCCGTCATTGGCACATAGGCGAGGCGTACACCCGCATGAACCGTGAAATAATCGACGCCCTGTTCGCACTGCTCAATCAACGTATCTTTATACACCTCCCAATCCAGCTTTGCAGGATCGCCATGCACTTTCTCAAGCGCTTGATAAATCGGCACTGTGCCAATCGGTACTGGGGAATTGCGCACGATCCACTCGCGGGTGTTGTGGATGTTGCGCCCCGTGGAGAGATCCATCACGGTATCAGCGCCCCAACGGATCGCCCACACGAGTTTTTCAACCTCTTCTTCAATTGAAGAGGTAACGGCGGAATTGCCAATATTGGCGTTGATTTTCACCAGAAAGTTACGGCCAATGATCATTGGCTCCAGTTCAGGGTGATTGATATTGCACGGAATAATCGCACGGCCACGGGCGATTTCTGAGCGGACGAATTCGGGTGTGATAAAGGCGGGGATGTCCGCGCCAAAGCTTTCACCATCTTTGATCACGGCATCGGCGTTCGCCAGCATCTGTTGACGACCCACGTTTTCACGGTGCGCGACATAGATCATTTCTTTGGTGATGATCCCCGCTTTCGCAAACTCATATTGCGTGACGGGTGCGCTGTTTAGGCCGCGTAGGGGCTGGTTTTGAATTGGGAAGGCGCGCGCGAGATGATCACCTGAGACATTGCCGTTGTCTTCAGGCTTTACATCGCGCCCTTGATACAACTCAACACCGCCGCGCTCTGTCACCCATGTGAGACGCGCCGTGCGATCCAAACCCTTCTCGACATTAATCGTGACATCAGGATCAGTGTAAGGCCCTGAAGTGTCATATACGGGGAGGTTGGGCTCATTTGCAGTAGACGAGAGAATAATCTCACGGATAGGAACCTTCACATCAGGGGCTTGAGGCGCACTCACATAAACTTTTTTCGACGATGGCAGAGGATCGGTGGTGATGCGTGCGGTTTTAAGCGTATCAGGCTTTGTGGGGCGGTTCATGGGACGTGCCTCCTATGGGCGTGAGGGAGCGATAGGGTGATCTTGATACAAACCAAGTTCTTTTCGCATTTTTTGAGTTAAGTTTTGTGCGGCAAGGTGATGGCTCTGTCTGAGATAGTCTTTCAGAGTTTCATCGTCCATTGTTTCTTGCGTTGTGCGCTGTATCCATGTCATGCCCCGTGAGGCAAGATAGGGAGCGGGGCGCAATCCTGGTTGGGTTTTGAGGACTTCATAGGCGATTTGTGAGACTTTAAACGTGATTCCTCTTCCATCACCTTGTCCATCATCCCAACCACTAACGGCGAAAACTTTTGAAGCGACTTTCCACACATGCGCACCGCCCCACTGCACCACATGATGGGTGTGGGGGAGAGAGCCGCAAAATGTGTTATATTCTTCAAGCGTCATGAAAACATCCATGAGATATTTTAAAAATCTATATGTCATGAAAGCATAAGATAGACGCAATCCCGTCCCTTCGCCGGCATGACCCGTATCAGGTTCAAAGGGTTCAGATTAAACTGTCTCAGCCGTTTTTTAAAAAAGCACGACACCCCTCGGATGTGCGTAGTTGATAGGGATTTGAGGGTTTTGTCAATGTGTTTTGGGAAGGGTGAGATGTCTTGACGTTTCCAGTGCTTCCTTGCACAACGTCTCATGCACCTCTCGCTTTTTGACTTTCATTTACCTGATGATCGCATTGCGCTGCGCCCTGTGACACCACGGGATGCGGCGCGGATGCTGATCGTGAACCCAGATGAGACAACGCATATCAGTGATGCGGTTGTGCGTGATCTGCCGCGTTTTTTGCGCCGTGGCGATGCGCTCGTCATGAACGATACGAGAGTGATCCCCGCTCGGTTGTATGGCCTGAGAGTGAGGGGCGAGGCGCAAGCAAAAATTGAGGTGCTGCTGCATCAACGTTTAAGCGCTGATGAATGGCTCGCATTTGCCAGACCCGCTAAAAAACTCCAAAAAGATGATGTGATTTTTTTTAAGACGCTTGATGATTCCAATGCCGTTTTATCGGCACAAGTGGTTGAAAAGGGAATGGAAGGGGAGGTGACGCTTCAATTTGACGTTACAGGTGTCAACCTTGATATGGCCTTGCTTCGCTTTGGTGAATTGCCGTTACCCCCTTATATTGCAGGCAAACGCTCTACCGATGCGCAAGACAAAAACGACTATCAAACCATTTATGCGGATAAAAGCGGGGCGGTTGCCGCTCCCACGGCGGGATTACATTTTACGCCAGAGCTGCTCAAAGCTTTGGATGAGGCGGGTGTTTCGCGCCATACCGTGACGCTTCATGTGGGGGCGGGAACGTTCTTGCCTGTGAAAACTGAGGATGTTCACGCCCACGTCATGCACTCAGAATGGGGACAGGTGGATGATACAACCGCCCGTGCCCTCAACCATGTGCGCGAACAGGGGGGGCGGATTATCGCCGTTGGAACGACATCGCTGCGCCTTCTTGAAAGTGCGGCGCAAGGTGATGGCAGGATCAACGCCTTTCATGGCACGACAGATATTTTCATCACTCCTGGCTATCGATTCAAAGTGGTGGATGTTTTGATGACCAACTTTCATCTCCCTAAATCAACGCTTTTTATGCTTGTGAGTGCCTTTTGTGGCCTTGAGACAATGCACGAGGCATACGCTTACGCCATTGAAAACGGCTATCGCTTTTATTCTTATGGTGATGCGTCACTGTTGTTTTTGAAGAATTAAAAATGTGCAATTCATTGTGACTTAGTCCTCCTCTGCAATTAAATATATAACTTTACACTATACAAAATAGTTATAAATTGATTATTTTCACTTGAAATCTAATCTATTGGATTGTAAACCATAATGTGTTTATCACATTATGGGTGTTGGGTTTTTGATGTCGTCAGGTGGGATCAAGTCGAAGGATAAGGAGGCTGGTGACGCTGGCGGCAAGAATATTGTCGCGAGGTCTGGACAGCCTTCTTCTGCTCCGTCTCGTTCTGGTGTGCCTTCT
>JBIKVP010000002.1:0-70380 GCA_044356745.1 Beijerinckiaceae bacterium
TCGTGAAGGCCATCCTTGGCTTCCTGAATACCACTTTTCCGCAAAAAGCACGATTATGGGTTGACCGCCTATCCGATAACTTCAAAATACTTCAGGCACCAACTCTTCAAATGTGAGGGGTATATCATCAAATGATTCACCAGACTCAAGCGTGACTAGTGTGCGTAGTAACAATGCGCACAATGCAATTGAATTTAATCGGCAAGTTACACAAATCAATAAAAGTCTTGGTACTAACCTTGCCACATTTGGCGTGGATGGCATCAACGTGCTACCTTCTAGTGATCGAACGATGAGTGATAATGTTACAGGATATCCAGCTGATCAAAGAGCTGAGCTTGCTGCTTTAGCAAACACGGTAACAGACCCACGCTTGAAAGAGCGTCTCAATCAACTATCATGGGCAGCAGAACGTATTGTAAATGTTGATAACCAAACTGATGGTATTTCAAAAGGATCTATTACTAATTTTGCCACTTTAAATGATTTAAATGAAATGAATACTGATGCTGGTGACATGCTTTGGCGCTCAAATCATTTAATTAACAATGACCGCTACTGAAACGCATTGTAGAGGCAAATTTTTCTTCATTCATCGTCAAACCGCAATAAATTTCATGCGGTGTTCGCGATAAAGATCAAGAATAGCAGCGGCTGTTTCTTCAATGGAGCGCCGCGTGACATCAATCATGGGCCAGTTGTGTCGGGCAAAGAGTTTGCGCGATTGTGCAATCTCATCTGAGACACGTTCTTTATCAACATATTCGGTGTCTTCGTCAGCTTTAAGTGAAAGCAGACGATTTTGACGAATCTGCACAATACGCTCGGGTGAGGCAATCAATCCCACTATCAAAGCGTTCCGGATATTTTCAAGTTGTGGCGGAATAGGAACGCCAGGCACGAGTGGAATATTAGCAGTTTTAACACCTCTGTTTGCCAAATAAATGCTTGTGGGTGTTTTGGATGTGCGGCTAACACCCAATAAAATGACATCCGCTTTATCAAGATTTTCAGTAAGCTGACCATCATCATGCATCATGGTGTAATTCATGGCATCAATACGGCGGAAATATTCAGCATTTAAAACGTGTTGTGCGCCAGGACGTGCCGTTGAAGCTGCGCCCAAATAAGCCTGAAAAAGATTATGAACCGGCTCTAAAACAGACAAACATGGTGATCCACATGCTTCACATGCTTGAATAAGACGTGTCACAAGGTCTTGATCGACAAGCGTGAAAAGAACAACACCAGGAGCTGTTTCAATTTCTGAAATTACACGATCAAGTTGAGATGCACTGCGTACAAGTGGATACATATGCTCAATGGCTGAAATACCTTCGTATTGAGCGGATGCAGCGCGGCTGACGGTCGTCAACGTTTCACCTGTCGCATCGGACACAAGGTGAACATGAAAATAGCTGCGCTGAGAGTTCAAGGGGATCATCCTTTTTATTTTTAGGACGTAGGAAGTGTGCGTGTTCTATATTCTAAACACCACGTCATACGCTTTGTTATAGCAGCTTCTGATTCTGTGGGTAAGTGCTTTGCAAAAGAGAATAGTTTGGGGAGGAATGAACATTCATGTTGCTTCAGCAGTGAGGGATGCATGTGAGTGGGGGAATCTTTCAACATTAAAATGAAGGTGATCCGAATCTGAGTGAATTGCTTTAAAAGTGTGAATGATTGGATTTAAGTTGAATAAGTTAAAGGAACATTTTTATATGTTTTTGATAAATAAATATTTTTTTACAAACTGATTCCCTTTTTCAAATCTGTTGATCATTTTAATGATGTGAATAAACTGTGTAAAAAATTTTTACTCTGATTCAAGCATCCCTAACAAAAAATTAATAATTTAGATAATTGTCTTTCTTTCTATTTGAGTGCTAACCCTTGGTCTGTGGATGGAAGGGTGTCATGACAGATTTTGAGAGACAAGGATCGTTTTTGAAAGTGGTGAGCGGTAAACGTGTTGATTCACCACCTCTTTGGATGATGCGTCAAGCGGGGCGCTATTTACCTGAATATCGTGCGCTTCGCACAAAGGCTCCTTCATTTTTGGATTTTTGTTATACGCCAGATATGGCCATTGAAGCGACCCTTCAACCTATAAAACGTTTTGATCTTGATGCTGCAATTATCTTTTCAGATATTCTCGTTCTTCCTCATGCTCTTGGCCAAAAGGTGTGGTTTGTTGAAGGTGAGGGACCAAAACTCGATGCTCTAGCTTCAAATGATGATCTTAATGCCCTTAATTCTACACTTGATCTTGAGCACCTTAAACCTGTTTTTACAGCGCTAAAAGCCGTGCGAAATGAATTACCTTCTCATGTTGCATTGTTGGGATTTTGTGGTGCGCCATGGACAGTGGCAAGCTATATGATTGCTGGGAAAAGCACCCCCGATCAAGCCCCTGCCCGTCTCATTACTTATCAAAATCCGTTATTTTTTGAAAACTTGATTACACGTCTTATTGAAGCTTCCATTGAGTATCTTATTGCGCAACTTCAAGCCGGAGCAGACGCTGTGCAAATTTTTGAAAGTTTTGGCGGTGCTTTGCCGCCTTCAGTTTTTAAACGTTGGAGCGTTGCACCAATTTTAAAAATTATTGAAGGGGTTCGCAAACGTATTCCTCAAGCGAAAATTATTGTTTTTGCAAAAGGTGTTGGACGCTATACAGCACAGTTTGAAGGACATGCACAGGTTCTTGGCATGGACTGGCAAACTGATCCTTATGATGTGAATGCTTATCTTGAGGCTCAAACCCCTGTGCAAGGCAACCTTGACCCGCTTGTGCTCGTTGCTGGAGGAGCTGTGCTGGATGAGGCCATTGATCATACTTTGAACGGTTTTAAAAATCGGCCACATATTTTTAATTTAGGACATGGCATTGTGCCACAAACACCCATCGCTCATGTTGAAAGACTCATTGAACGCGTTAAGGCATTCAAAGGATAAATTTTACATGTATCTATGGATCAAAGTGCTTCACGTAATCAGTATCATATCATGGATGGCAGGGTTGCTCTATTTGCCGCGCCTCTTTGTTTATCATGCTGACACCCCTCTTCATACACCACAGGATCTGACATTCCGGGTTATGGAGCGGCGCCTGATGAAAGCGATTATGATACCTGCCATGATTATATCGCTTATGTCAGGGCTTTATCTTGCTTATATCGCCGTATTTTATTGGGATATATGGTTTATTTTAAAAGCACTGTGTGTGATTTTGCTACTTGGCGTTCACTTCCGTCTTTATCAGCATATGATTTTATTTGGGCGGGGTGAAAATACGTTTCGTTCCCGTTATTATCGTATTTTAAATGAAGTTCCTACGGTTTTAATGGTGCTTATTGTCGTGCTTGTGATTATTAAACCTTAACGATGTTTTTAAGCGACATAATTTTGTAATTATCTCTTGAATTTTATTTGTATTATGCTTATAGGTGATTTGTGTATTGTTGTGGGTGGCTGTGCGCTTTGCCTTAAAGTTTTTGAGTTTTTGCTCATGCGTTTTTTTGGCATAATTGTTGTGCGTGTTTATCCGCATTACCCATTGTCTTTGAGCATACGTCCTTAAGCATCGTTATTCAACGATGCCTTGAAGCCTCGCTTCTTTGATTGTGTTCATGGGCTTTTCTTTTCGCCTTCCTTTTATTATTCCCTCCCTTTCGGCGTTTACGCCCCCAAATTACAGGATCAGCCCAATGCGGGAGATCAAGCTTCACGAGCTTAAAGTTAAAACACCAACCGAACTGCTTTCATTTGCTGAAGAGCTTTCTGTTGAAAATGCCAGCACAATGCGTAAGCAAGAGCTGATGTTCGCTATTCTCAAACAACTTGCTGAAAGTGATGTTGAGATTATTGGCGAAGGCGTGATGGAAGTGCTGCAAGACGGTTTTGGCTTCTTGCGCTCATCAGAATCAAATTATTTGGCAGGGCCTGATGACATTTATGTTTCTCCTGCGCAGATACGCCGCTTTGCTCTACGCACTGGTGACACGGTCGAAGGGCCTATTCGTGGACCTAAAGAAGGTGAACGATATTTTGCCTTGCTCAAAGTTAACCGGATCAATTTTGAAGACTTTGATAAAATCAAACATAAAGTTCACTTTGACAATCTCACTCCCCTTTATCCGACCGAGCGTTTGCGCTTAGAGGGTGATGATCCGACACGTAAAGATCATTCCGCACGCGTTATCGATATTGTTGCACCAATTGGTAAAGGGCAGCGCGCCTTGATCGTTGCACCGCCTCGCACCGGTAAGACAGTGCTTCTCCAGAATATGGCGCAGGCTATCACTACAAACCATCCTGAGTGCTATCTGATTGTTTTATTGATTGATGAGCGTCCTGAAGAAGTGACAGATATGCAACGATCCGTTCGTGGTGAAGTTGTATCGTCTACGTTTGACGAGCCGGCAGCACGACATGTTCAAGTTGCTGAAATGGTGATTGAAAAGGCAAAACGCCTTGTAGAACATGGCCGAGATGTTGTTATATTACTTGATTCAATCACGCGCTTGGGGCGAGCCTACAATACTGTTGTTCCTTCCTCTGGTAAGGTACTTACAGGTGGTGTCGACGCAAACGCTTTGCAGCGTCCTAAGCGCTTTTTTGGTGCAGCACGCAATATTGAAGAAGGTGGTTCACTTACGATTATTGCTACTGCTTTGATTGATACCGGAAGTCGTATGGACGAAGTGATTTTTGAGGAGTTCAAAGGAACGGGTAACTCAGAGATTATTCTTGATCGTAAAGTGGCTGATAAGCGCACATTCCCAGCTATTGACATTGCGCGTTCTGGAACACGTAAGGAAGAGCTTCTTGTGCCTTCTGATACACTTAAGAAAATCTATGTGCTGCGCCGCATTCTCAACCCTATGGGAAGCGTTGATGGCATTGAGTTCTTGCTTGATAAACTACGACAAACGAAGTGTAACAGTGACTTCTTTGAATCCATGAACACATAATCTTTCCTTGAATATGCGCTTAAACTATATTTTGACGCCCACGATTCGGATGCGTTATATTTTCAGGCGTGTGTTTAATCGTATTGGATGTGCGCATGAATGACACCATTGTTGCTTTAGCAAGTGGCGGACTTGCAAAGTCCGCTGTCGCTGTTATCCGCATGAGTGGGCCGCGTGTTCGATTCGTTTTCGAAACAGTTGCAAAACGTATTCCACCAGCTCGTATGATGCACCTTACAAATCTTATATCATGTGACGGCGACCTACTTGATCAGGCACTTGTCGTATTTTTTCCATCCCCTCATAGTTTTTCAGGAGAAGACTGCGCTGAATTTCATATTCATGGTGGTAAAGCTGTGATCGCTCGGGTTATGAGTGCATTGCTTGATTTTGATAATGTTCGGTTGGCTCATCCTGGTGAATTTACTCAGCGCGCTTTTCATAATGGAAAACTTAATCTCGCCCAAGTGGAGGGATTAGCAGATCTGATAGACGCAGAGACACAAGCCCAAAGTCAACAAGCTTTGCGACAATTAGAGGGTGCTTTAGGGGAAAAGGTTAAAATTTGGCGCCAATCTCTTATTTCGGCATTGACATATCTTGAAGCGCACCTTGATTTTTCTGATGAAGGCGATGTTCCCCAAAACGTTTATGAAGACATACGTTCTGAAATTTCACGTTTGTGTATTGATCTACAAATGCATGTCAGCACATCTCATTTCAATGAAAAAATAAGAGAGGGATTTGTTGTTACATTATTGGGCCCTCCCAATGCTGGTAAATCAAGTTTGATCAATGCACTTGCAAAGCGTGATGTAGCGATTGTTTCTCCCTATGCCGGAACAACACGCGATGCATTAGAAGTATATTGTGATCTAGAAGGTCTTCCTGTTACGTTTATCGATACAGCAGGTTTGAGAAAAACAGATGATCCTGTTGAGCTTATGGGTGTTGCAAAATCGCGGCTTAAAGCTAGTCAGGCTGATATTCAGATTTGGCTATCGCCTGCCGATGATCCTACACTGCCAGATGAAGCATGTGATCCTAATAAATTAATGATTTTTGAGAGTAAATCGGATTTAAATCATGATTATCATTCAAGCGATGAAACTCCTCTTAAATTTACGATTCATGATGCGAAATCAATTGATTCGTTTGCGAAACTGATTACCAATCGACTGAAAAATTTTGCTGCTCCTGAGGTGGGGCTTTTAACGCGCGAACGTCATCGTATCGCATGCAAAGAATGTCTTGATATTTTACAAAGATTTCAAAGTAATCTTGGCGATCAATATGACGAATTATGCGCCGAAGATTTAAGACTAGCGATGCGTAAACTTGGATCACTGATTGGTATTGTTGATGTCGAGGATGTGCTTGATCAACTCTTTTCATCTTTCTGCATTGGTAAGTAATTTGGGCGTAATCTGGCTCAAATGATATCAATAGGTTTCTATTGAAAAAACGTGAATTTTAAGGCATAACGATCCTATCGTTTAAAATGTTTCACGTGAAACATGTTTAATTTATTCCTCAAAGCAATGTGAGTCTTTTTATGTCCGTTCAGAAGTTTGATGTCATTGTCATTGGCGGTGGACATGCGGGTGTTGAAGCTGCAGCAGCATCATCACGCGTGGGCGCAAAAACGGCATTGATAACACATCAGTTTTCTACGATTGGCACGATGTCATGCAATCCGGCAATAGGAGGCTTAGGTAAAGGGCATCTTGTTCGCGAGATTGATGCGTTGGATGGTTTAATGGGACACGTTGCGGATTGCGGCGGTATACAATTTCGTATGCTCAATCGCCGTAAAGGCCCTGCTGTTCGAGGTCCACGTGCACAAGCTGATCGTAAGCTTTATGCAAAAGCAATGCAAGCTGCAGTACAAAATCAGTTAAATTTGATTGTTATAGAAGATGAAGTTACAGCGCTCATCTATGACCTTAAGGACGGTGTTAAGGGTGTTAAGCTTGCGTCCGGCCAAGATTTAATGTCAGGTGCTGTTGTCATTACAACAGGGACTTTTTTAAACGGCCTTATTCATATTGGGCAGAAACAGATACCAGCAGGGCGTGCTGATGAGGCACCCTCTAAAGCACTCGCGCAATCATTACATGCGCTTGAATTACCTATGGGACGCTTAAAAACTGGGACGCCACCACGTCTTGATGGATCGACCATTAACTGGTCATCATTAGAGATGCAACATGGTGATGATGCTCCTGAGCCATTTTCTAGCATGACAGCTAAAATTTTAAATTCACAAATTGCTTGTGCTATTACGCGTACAACACCTGCCTTTCATGATTTTATACGCCAGAATATTCATTTATCGGCGATGTATAGCGGCAATATCGAGGGCAGGGGTCCACGTTATTGTCCTTCGATTGAGGATAAAGTTGTACGTTTTGGTGATCGGGATGGACATCAAATTTTTCTTGAACCTGAAGGTCTTGATGATAGTACAGTTTATCCAAATGGCATATCAACTTCGTTGCCCGAAGATGTTCAGCATCATATGTTACGCCTGATCCCAGGATTGGAAAACGTTATTATCAAGCGTGTTGGTTATGCGATTGAATATGATTATGTTGACCCGCGTGCACTTTATCCAACGCTTGAAACAAAGGGTTTAAAAAGCCTTTTTCTTGCTGGTCAAATTAATGGTACAACAGGTTATGAAGAAGCTGCGGCGCAAGGTCTTGTCGCAGGACTGAACGCAGCACGCGTTGTGAGCGGCCTTGAAGCGATAATATTTGATCGCTCTCAATCGTACATTGGTGTTTTACTTGATGATTTAACGACGCATGGGGTAACAGAACCTTATCGTATGTTCACGTCGCGATCTGAATATCGGCTTAGTTTGCGTGTCGACAATGCAGATCAAAGACTCACAGCTTTAGGTTATCAACTCGGATGTGTCAGCGGAACCCGTATGACACATTTTCAAAATCGCAATAACGAATTGAATCGCCTTCGTGATGAGTTGAAATCTTTGACTATAACGCCATCAGAGGCAAGTAAAATTGGTATTGAACTTAATCAAGATGGTCAAAAGCGTTCAGCTTTTAAACTTTTATCATATCCTCATATTTCTTGGGGTGACATAGCACGTATATGGCCACAATTAAAATCTTATGAGCAGCGGATTATTGAATGTGTGCAAAATGACGCCCTCTATTCTGTATATCTTCATCGCCAAACACAAGATGTTGCTTCGTTTCAACGTGATGAGCGTTTGAAGTTGCCAGCTGATTTCGATTACGCAGTGATTTCAGGTCTATCAAATGAACTTAAGCAGAAACTTAAAGTTATTCGACCTATTTCATTAGGACAAGCTTCACGTATTGAAGGCATCACTCCAGCGGCATTATTGCTTATTGCCTCACACGTAAGACATCTTAATACCGATCAATATGCAGCATGACCAATGTCAATAATTGATTCGTGTCCCATCCTTTTCGAGTTGCTTCATAAAAAGTACAATGTTTCACGTGAAACATACGCGCTCCTTAGTCGGTATGTGAATGAACTTCTCAAATGGCAGAAAACACACAATCTTATAGGACATTCCACAATTCAGGACGTCTGGAATAGGCATATTGTGGATTCACTGCAGCTCATATCGCTTATAAATAATCATGATAAAATTTGGGTCGATTTAGGTTCGGGGGGTGGCTTACCCGGTCTTGTGATTGCAATTGCTCAACGTGATATTGAATCTTTTCATATGCATTTAATAGAAAGCCAAACACGTAAAGCAGCATTCCTGCAACATTGCGCAACGCTTTTTGATTTACCTGTTACAGTCTACGCAAAGCGTATTGAAGTCACCTTACAAAAGATGACAGAAATTAATGTACTTTCAGCCAGGGCTCTCACATCGCTTGATGCTTTATTGGAATATGCATCCTACTGTAATAGGCCACCACATAAAATGCTTTTTCTTAAGGGGAAAGGTGTTGATGATGAGTTGACGCAAGCACGTAAAAGATGGAGTTTCAATCATACAATTTATCCAAGTCACATAGATTCGTCTGGATGCATTGTTTTAATAGCTGGTTTTGACAAACTTTAAATAGTCCTGTGTTGTCTAGCGTATTATGTATTTTTTCCATTGATGCATTGCTTCTTACATGAAGCAGGGAGATTAAACGTGAGCGACTTTCTTTTTGAAGATGATATTGCTTCAAGTTCTAAAATTAAATCTGACCACGTTTTACCTCGCATTCTTGCGCTTGCTAATCAAAAAGGTGGTGTTGGCAAAACGACAACCGCGATTAATTTAGCGACGGCACTTGCAGCAATCGGCGAGAAGGTTCTCATTATTGATCTTGATCCACAGGGCAATGCATCGACTGGTTTAGGAATTGAAAAAAATCAAAGACTGGTGTCTACATTTCATGTTTTGACAGGTGAGTCGTCTTTAAGTGATGCGGTTTATGAAACTGCGGTTCCTGGTTTATATGTTGCGCCTTCAACGCTTGATTTGCTTGGTGTTGAGCTTACCATCGCTCAAGAGCGTGATCGTGCAATTAAATTGCGCCATGCAATTGCGGCTTACATCAGCGATGCTTCTTCTTCACCTATCACCTATATTTTGATTGATTGTCCACCCTCACTTAATCTATTAACGATCAATGCGCTTGCCGCTTCAGATGCTGTCGTTGTGCCAATGCAATGCGAGTTTTTTGCTCTAGAGGGTTTGAGCCAGCTACTTAAGACCGTTGAACAAGTTAAGCAGACAATTAATCCCCGACTGAGTATTCATGGAGTTGTTATGACTATGTTCGATCCACGCAATAATTTGTCGCAGCAGGTTGTTGCAGATGTTCGTGAATTTCTAGGAGCTCAAGTTTATGATACGATGATCCCGCGTAATGTACGTGTTTCAGAAGCGCCATCGTATGGTAAGCCTGTTTTAATTTACGATCTTAAATGCGTTGGTTCACAAGCCTATCTTAAACTCGCTTCTGAAGTGATTCAGCGCGAACGCCAATTGCGACACTAAAAAATACTTTGGAAATTGATTCGTTATCGTTATGAAGGGTTTTTGTTATGACTGAGGGTAAACCACGTCGTTTAGGCAAAGGATTGGCTGCACTTATTGGTGATGGTGCTGAAGAAAACTTGTCTGTAAGTCAGTCGCAAGGATCTCGACGTGTCCCCATTGAATTTTTAAAAACTAATCCACGCAATCCACGACGTTTGTTTCAAGAAACTGATTTAGAGGATTTAACAGCTTCAATACGAGAAAAAGGTATTCTTCAACCCATTCTGGTTCGCTCAATCTCTGGAATGAGTGATGTTTTTGAAATTATTGCTGGTGAGCGTAGGTGGCGTGCAGCACAGCGCGCTGGGTTGCATGAAGTTCCTGTTTTAGTCGTTGAAGCAGATGATCAACAATCTTTGGAACTTGCCATTATTGAAAACGTACAGCGTTCTGATCTTAATCCTATAGAGGAGGCTGCTGGTTACGAGCAACTCATGGCGGAATTTTCTTATGTACAGGCTGATGTGGCTAAAGTTATTGGAAAAAGCCGAAGTCATGTTACAAATACGCTTCGTTTACTCAAACTACCTACCTCAGTTAAACAGCTTGTACTTGATGGTCAGATCAGTGCGGGTCATGCTCGTGCGTTGCTTTCTGTCGCTGATCCTGAAGCTGTGGCAAAAGATATCATTCAAAAAGGACTTAATGTTCGCGATGTTGAGAAAATTGCACAACATGAGAGTTCTGGACATGCTGCTCCTGACATAAAATCTGTACGCGAAGCAGTTGAAAAAGACCCTGACACACTTGCTCTTGAGGAAGCCCTGGAGTCAATTCTAGGATTATCAGTAAGTTTACATCACCAAGCAAAAGGTGGTGAAATACGTATTCGTTATCAATCACTCGATCAGTTGGAGAGTTTATGTCAAAGACTTCGAACTTAAACGGCTTTAAAGCCCTTTAATGAGCTGAATAGTACGGCGATTTTCGACTTCTTTTCGCGCACTTGCAATCTTTGCGTTGCAGGCTTCTAAGTCAACCATCATGTTGACCGGCCTATACGAGTCGAGCCGCGATAGCAGTTCGCCTGAGTCTGCATTCCACATTTGCAATTCTCCATTGAGCAAGTAGTCACGGAAGAATCGTTCAGTTTCGATTTTATGTTCAGCAGCTGTAATTGAACCGTCATCGCTTCCATAAACGCCATTAAAGATATCGAATTTCAACCTTTCTTCAGCAGGTGCTAATCGGAACCGTATCTCTACCAAACCGTCAGGCGAAGCATAGGTCATCAGCAGTTCCTGTTCTTGCTGATCAATAATTTTGGGAATCATAAACTCAAATGGGCTGTAAGGCGCACTTGTTCTCAACCGAACATGGATGATGGGTAAGTCAATAATTTCTTCTGCTTCAGGCTTTTTGCCTTCTATGACTGCGGCGATAAGCTCTTCGCCCAAAACTTTTTTCCAGCCACGTAATTCATAAAGATGTTGGCGATATTCGGTCATTGGTGTGGGAATACCAAACCGTTCCTCCACAGACCGGATTGCCATTTCGCGTACAAGCGGCAACTCTCGATAAAGACGTAACGCATCGCGTGGATTGTCGGGATTGATGATCGGTTCACTCGTTGCATGCGCAATAGCGCACCGGCCAGAGTCACGCAGATGCTTGGATATATCTGTTACCCCCTGAGCAGTGATACTCTCTTTCGCCTCCTTTACACCTGAACCACTGAGGGTCGGTAAGGCAGCATCCATCGAAGCTATCCGATCGTGAGGCTTTGGAAAAGCCAGTTCAAGTACACGCCAATATGAGAGAAAGGCGTATCCATGATGGTTGAGGCTGCGTGCCTCGCGCATCAACGCCAGCGCGATCTGAGGCTTCTCTTCTTTCGGGCAAATCAATTCAGTGAAGTCAAATGCTTGCCGGATGCCAAAACCGGACTTTTTATTAAGCTTCCTCATTAAGAGCATACTGCCGCCGGTTCGATGGGCAACCGCTATCCCGGCGTTATGCTGCCAGGCTATAACGCTCAAAAATCGATAGAGTAAACATTCACCTTTGTCTTGAGACATTCCCACAGGATAATTGATTGCAACGCCGGGGTAATCTTCTTGGGTAAGAGGGATAATCCAAAGTGTGTGACCATCAAACTCTACCCTTTGGGGCAGCGTTGGCCATGGACAGGATGGTTCGATGTTCAGACATATCCATTGTCCGCGGGTAAGCAGATCAGGCGCAGACTCGTAAGCCGTCTTTTTCGGCAAAATTTCAATAGAAAGGGGCATCCCCAATTCATCGCGCATGGTTTTAGTACATCAAACATTAGAAATTTTAAAAAGGGGAGAGCTGATAAATTTTAGATAAAATTCTCTTAAGTAGTGCGTCAGTTTCAATTACAGATAACAAATATCTTTGCTGAACTGACAAAATTAATCTGCAAGAATTAACTTTAAAGTTCACCCTACCCAAACAAAAAAGCTTAAGTGACAAAATTGAAAGATACGCCGTTATGCAATAAACTTATTTCTATTGTTCCTCCAAGTTAATGATCCTGCGATCACAGTGGCCAAGTTATATTATTTTTGGGATCTTGCGGATGTTAGTTTTTATCGCTCAACTGTCAATGCAACACCCATACCACCACCAATACATAACGTTGCAAGTCCTTTTTTAACGTCACGGCGGTTCATTTCATGAAGTAAGGTGACAAGAACACGTGCGCCGGAAGCTCCGATAGGATGGCCAATAGCAATTGCACCGCCATTGACATTGATTTTACTTGTATCCCAACCTAACTCACGATTGACACAAATCGCTTGAGCGGCGAAAGCTTCATTTGCTTCAATCAGATCAAGGTCATTAATTGACCAACCTGCTTTGTCTAAAGCTTTACGCACGGCAGGAACAGGGCCTGATCCCATAATCGCAGGATCAACACCAGCGGTTGCCCATGATGCAATACGTGCCAGAGGTGTCAGTCCGCGTTGAGCAGCATTTGTTGCGCTCATAAGAACAAGTACTGCAGCACCGTCATTTAATCCTGATGCATTCCCAGCTGTGACTGTACCCTCTTTTGTAAACGCTGGTTTAAGCTTGGTCATGGAATCCAGAGTTGCTCCTTCACGGATATATTCATCTTGATCAATGATAACTTCCCCTTTGCGACCAGAGATAACATAAGGCACAATCTCATCAACAAAGCGTCCCCCTTTTTTGGCTACTTCGGCTTTGTTTTGTGATGTTACCGCGAATTGATCTTGCTCTTCACGGCTGATTTGCCATTTCTGCGCAATATTTTCCGCAGTTTGCCCCATGTGATAACCGTTAAAGGCATCCCACAAGCCATCTTTGATCATGCTGTCTATAAAAGCGATATCGCCCATTTTTGTTCCCGAGCGCATTTGTGCGCAGTGTGGAGAAAGTGACATAGACTCTTGCCCACCTGCGATAACAATATCAGCATCGCCATTGCGAATTTGCTGTAAACCTAATGCAACCGCTCTTAAGCCTGAACCACACACTTGGTTCAGTCCCCAAGCAGTCGATCCGATGGGTAATCCAGCTTTAATCGCTGCTTGCCGTGCGGGATTTTGGCCTTGTATCGCTGTGAGAACCTGTCCAAGAATTACTTCATCAACCTCGCTCGCGGCAATATTTGCTTTATTCAGTGCAGCCTTAATGACTGCTGCGCCAAGATCATGTGCGGGTATGTTCGCAAATGCGCCATTAAAGGAACCAACAGCTGTGCGTGCTGCACTTACGATAACAATATCTTGTTGTTCTGACATTTTTTGCTCCTACGCCATGTCGGCATTCATTGTCTATGGTTCGCGATATATTCAGTGCTATCCAAGGCTGTCTCTTGGTTAATGATGCTAACGCCCGTCGGGGATTTGTGTACCCCATATTTTGTCTTTCACCTGATGAAAGTGCTTTTTGGGTTTATATTGAGCAACTTTTAATCCTAAACGTGCTGCAGATAACTGCCCGATGGTTTGCATAACCTGATATGATGCAACGACACGATCGCGTTGTGCTGAAATAAGCGTTACACGCGCATCAAGGAGTTCCTGTTGAGCATTAAGAACATCCAGTGTTGTTCTTTGCCCCACCTTTGCTTCTTCACGTACACCGCTTAAAGCAGTTTCCGCGGCCTGAACCTGCGCTTGCGCCGCAAGAATTTGTGCTTTAGCTGCTTCGAGTTGTCCCCATGCTGCGACAATTCCTGCACGAATTGAATCGCGTGAGACATCAACTTCAAGCCGACGTTGTGCAACTGTTTCTTTGGCAGCGCGAACCCTCGATGTGACTTCTCCACCTTCATAAAGAGGCACATTCACAGAACCAACTAAGGATGCACTTGAACGGCGATCACCAAGCCCTTGCAAATCATAACGCTGCCCAACAGAACCTGTTAAAGCGACTGTTGGATAAAGCTCTCCTTCAGCCAATTTGACGTTAAATTCAGCCAAATCAAGTTGATGCAGGGAGGCGTTTAAGGAGGGATGCTCACTCAGTCCAAGTTCAAGCGCACGAGTAAGGTTCACAGGTAACAAACGCTCAACAGTTTTGCCTGGAGATAGTTTTTTGGGCTCTCCGCCAACAGCTTGCCGATAACGTGCTAAGCTTGATTTGAGTAAGGCTTGCGCTACACTCACTTGCGAGCGTGCACCAGCCTGTCGTGCCTCTGCTTGTGCCACATCGGTGCGCGTGACTTCGCCAACTGTAAAGCGATCACGTACTTGTCGGAGCTGCTCATCGAGAACCTCAACGTTATTTTCTCGTAAATTGAGAATCGCTGAATCACGCAAGACGTTCATGTATGCTTGGGCTGCTTCAAACAGGATGTTTTGTTCTGTTGCGCGTAAACTTTCACGAGCGGCAAAAATACCAGATTCGGCAGAGCGAACGCGATTAAATGTACGGTGTCCATTCCAGATCGTCTGCGTGACATTAAGACCAACACCACGTGGATAACTTGGCTCTTGAGAACCAACCCGCCCTGGAAGGTCTGTATCATTATATTCAATACCGCCATCTGCTGATACATTGATCCGTGGACGATAACCAGACAAAGCTTGTGGTAAATTTTCATCTGTAGCGCGGACGCTTGCGCGAAAAGCATTTAAGCTTGGATGTGCGTTGTAGGCACGCGCTAAAGCGCTCTCAAGTGTTTCTTGCGCATTCAAACTTTGAAAACCTGCTGGTAGAGCGATCGATGTTAACAAAACATACACATAAGGCATTAAGACCTTTGATATTGGTCGCTTTTTATGTCGTATAAGTGAAAAACAAGTTTTGCTCAACGGTTTTACCTTATGGATTTAAAGGTGCATTGTGACCTGCGTCATCATTATAATTTAAAGAATACTTCCGGAACTTTTGTCAGATACGCTGCATTTTCGTTAAATTGATGACGATTAACACAACACGCAGCGAATCGTCGTTCATACTTTGTTAATATCATTGGCAAGCGTAATTTCGCAACAAGATAAACCTGTTTTATGTGTGTAGAGTAATCGATTTACGTCTTTGGCTCTTCAAGGCCACCTCGACCAAGCGCACGCTGCATGAGGATTGTATCACGCCATTGATCTAATTTATATCCAGTGTGTTCAAGCGTGCCAACATGTTTAAAACCCATTCGCGTATGGAGTTGGACAGAACCAATTGAAGCACTATCACCAATGACAGCAATCATTTGACGAAAGCCCTTTTCTTCACACGCTTTTATGAGTTCCTGCATTAATTTTGAGCCTACACCATAACGCTGCCAGTTCGGTGCAATGTAAATTGAATCTTCCACTGTAAAGCGGTAAGCGGGACGTGGGCGAAACATATTGGCATACGCATAACCTACAACCTTATTATCAATTGTAGCAACATAAGTGGGGTATTGTGCATTCCAGAGCGCATAAAAGCGCTCAAGCATCTCTTGTTCAGTTGGGGGATCAAGCTCAAACGTTGCTGTTCCCTCAATCACTTCACGGGCATAAATTGTTGTAATGTCACTGATGTCATCGCGTGTAGCATAGCGGATTTGAATAGATTTTTGTTGCTTCATGGATCTTTGACTTCATGGCGTGCGTACGGCATTACGCTTGATTGACACTTCGTACACTTCGATTGCTTTCAGGAACGGCAGCAAGGGCATCCATGACGCGTGACGCTGGAAAGGTTACAATCACTTCTGTCCCAACCCGCACTTGGGATTTAAGTTTGAATGTACCGCCATGCAGGTCAACAAGACCCTTGACGATTGGCAATCCTAACCCAGAACCCTGTTCTGCTGTTTTAAGTGCTAGTGAACCGCGGCCGAAAGTTGAGAGCACCGTTGCAATTTCGTTTTCTGGAATTCCTGGACCCGTATCACGCACACTAACATATTGACCGCGACTTTGTGTCCAGCCTGCTTTAATAATAATGTCTCCTCCAACGGGAGTAAATTTAATTGCGTTAGAGAGTATATTCAGAATAATTTGGCGAATTGCTCTCTCATCAGCCCACAACTTAGGTAGATTTGGTTCAATATGCTCATGTATTACCTGACCTTTAGTTTTTGCACGCAGGCTCATCATATGATTACATTCTTCAGTTATATAAGAAATATTAATTGCTTCTTCATGAAGTTCATATTTTCCTGCTTCGATACGTGATAAATCAAGAATTTCGTTGATCAGATTTAAAAGATGTTGGCCACTACCATGAACATCAGCGGCATATTCCTTATAAGCGGGTGCGGAATGAGGACCAAAAACCTCATTCTTCATGACTTCTGAAAATCCCAAGATAGCATTGAGAGGCGTTCTCAATTCATGGCTCATCGTTGCTAAAAAACGTGATTTTGCTAAATTCGCTTCTTCAGCTTTATGACGTGCTTCATCAGAGTTTGCCCGTGCTTGCTCTAATTCAATGAATAAAACGTCTTTTTCTGCGCGTGACTCAAAATTGGCTACTGTGCTTGAATGCAATCGGTTGGTGAGGAACACGAAATATAAAAGTGCCCCTGATCCCATGAGCACCATGCCAAAAGCATTAAAATTATGTACTGAATTTAAATCTAAGAACCCCGTCAGTGAGAGTGTTAATGGAATGAGGGCTGCGTATACGGCGCGAGGGATAGCAAACGAGAGCATTGCCGTCATCGCTGCAACAATCATCAATACAAAAAGAACAAAGACTTTACTTTGTTCAGTGCCAGTAAATAATAACATTCCAACAATTACAGACCAGCTAAAGCCTTGCATAAATTCACTAATAATAAAGCGACGTCGCCAGTGCTCTACACGATCTTCATTTGGTTTTTCACGGTTAAAACCTTGGCACTGCAAGAGGAGCAGACCTGTTGAGGCCATTATAAATGTTCCCCACAATAAAATCGGAGCCCACTCTAACCATATCTTAGCAACAAGCCCTACCGCACCTGCAAGAATAATCATAGCCAGAGATGCACTCAAATGTTGTTGTGCATATACTCTCAAAAGTTCATAATCAAATGAGCGTTCTAAACCTGTTGATGATACTAATCGCTCTCTCGCGGCGCGAATTTCAAGCGTTGCTTTACGCTTTTGGGCGATTTGTGATGGATCACCTGATCCCCGACCACGTTGTATCATTTCGGCAGTAAGCTGTGTCATGTTACTCAATCAAATTGTATTAATAATTTGCTTCTAAGACATCATAAAAATAAAATGTAAGTCTTTCTTTAGTATCTTAAAATGGCTATTGAAGTCTTAAAGCGTATTGATTTTAGGCGCTGAGCTTGGAAATAGATTGCTTTTTTCAAACTCACTTTTATGAGTCTATAATGTCGAGCAATATTGTTTATAGTCATCCTGATGATTGTCCGCTTGTCGTGCCACTGTTTCCACTGGTCGAAGCGCTTTTGTTGCCGCGTGGGCAAATACCACTAAATGTTTTTGAACCACGCTACATGATGATGATTGATGATGCGCTTAAGGGATCACGACTTATCGGTCTTATACAACCAGATTTTCAGACGACGGGATCGCCTCTTCTTCCTGCGCTCTTCTCTGTTGGATGTGTTGGCCGGATCACCCAGTATGCTGAAACGGGGGATGGACGTTATCTCGTCACTTTAACGGGTATCTCACGTTTTCATATTACCCACGAAGTGTTGACAACTACATTATATCGGCAAGCCCAAGTGGATTACAGCCGTTATGCAAGCGACTTTATGCCACGTGCTGGCGAAGATGATGTAGATCGAGATGCCATTATTCAATCGTTACGCCGATTTGCGGAACGTCATGAACTTGATATTGACTGGACAAGCGTAAAATCGGTTCCTTTAGAAGCACTTGTTAATGCGCTTGCGATGATGTGTCCTTATGGAGTACGCGAGAAGCAAGCGCTACTTGAAGCGATGACATTGAAAGAGCGCGCTGATCTCCTAATTGCTTTAACCGAAATCGAAGAAGCAAAAGGTTCATCCGGTCATGGTGATCATGGCTTACAATAGGACGATGTTTTCATGAATGATGTTTCACCTCAAAATCCACAGCCTCATCCTCAAGATATCGGATCACCCCACGTTGATCCTAAATTATTAGAGATTCTTGTGTGTCCTTTAACAAAAGGGTCACTTGAATATGATGCATCTCGACAAGAGCTTATCAGTCGTCAAGCGGGATTGGCCTATCCCATTCGCGAAGGTATTCCGATCATGCTTCCTGATGAAGCGCGCGTTTTGGCATCATGATGAATGAGCACGGTGAAGTACTTATTGAAGTGACATTAGAGCAATGTGATCAAGGGGCGCGTCTTGATAAAACGCTTGCTGAGCATCTTAAAGATCATCCGCTTGCGCTGTCACGAACTCGCTTGCAAGATTTGATCCGCTCCAACCATGTCACACTAAATGGTCTTGTTATCCAAGACATCAAATATGGGGTCAATGCAGGGGATCATATCGTTGTTCAAGTTCCAGAGGCGCTGCCCGCTAAGCCACTTCCTGAACCGATCGCACTTCAAGTCATTTATGAAGATGATATCTTAATCGTTATTGATAAACCAGCTGGGCTCGTGGTGCATCCTGCCGCGGGGCATCAAGATGGCACATTGGTCAATGCCTTAATTCATCATTGTGGATCTTCCTTATCTGGAATTGGTGGTGTCAAACGCCCTGGGATTGTGCATCGCCTTGATAAGGATACGACAGGGCTGCTTATTGTTGCGAAAACTGATCTGGCGCATCAGCATCTGAGCGCGCAATTTGCAGATCATGGCCGTACAGGATCACTTCATCGTGCTTACACCGCGCTCGTATGGGGGGAAATGTCGCGCGCGCATGGAACGATTGATGCTGCTCTCGAACGTGATCCTCGTAGCCGTGAGAAAATTTCTGTTGTTCCTACCCGTGCGCCAGCTGAACGAGGCAAATATGCATTGACCCACTGGCATCTTGAGCGTGCATTTCAAGGCGTTGAGGGGATCACGGAAGTTAGCCAAGTGACGTGTCAACTTGAAACAGGACGCACACATCAAATTAGAGTGCATATGGCGCATATTGACCATCCATTGTTAGGAGATCAAACTTATGCAATGGGATTTCGCACTAAAGCCAACCGTTTGTCAGACACTGCACAAGACGCATTGAATGCGCTTAAACGACAAGCGCTCCATGCTAAAGAGCTTGGATTTGCCCATCCTTTAACTGGAGAAGAGCTTTTCTTTGAAAGTCCTTTACCCGCTGATATAGCAGATTTGATTTTGGCGCTTGATGCCTCTCCATCACTTTAAAGCTGCTTTAATCTGCTGAGCAATAGTACGATAAGCTTGAGCGTGGGCGCTATCAGGGGCGCTGATACTGACTGGAGTGCCAATATCAGACGCTTCGCGCAATGCCATATGAAGGGGAATTTCACCTAAAAACGGGATGCCTATTTTTTGAGCATCCTCGCGTGCTCCACCATGTCCAAAAATGTCAGAACGCGTGCCGCATGACGGACATACGAAATAGCTCATATTCTCAATCATGCCATAAATCGGGATTTCAAGGCGCATGAACATACTTACGGCGCGGCGCGCATCAATCAGTGCAAGATCCTGAGGTGTTGAGATAATAACTGCGCCTGATAAAGCAACAGATTGTGCGAGTGTTAAATGTGCATCTCCCGTTCCTGGTGGCATATCAACAACAAGGACATCAAGCGCACCGTTTGCATCCCACGCAACTTGTGTCAGCATTTGCTGAACCGCAGAAATAATCATGGGGCCACGCCATATGACGGCGGTATCCTCCTCAATTAAGAAACCCATCGACATCACGCTTAAACCATAAGCGCACATTGGGATCATACGTTTATCATCATCAAGCGCTGGTTTCCCTGTTAATTTGAGCAGGCGCGGCAGGGATGGGCCATAAATATCTGCATCTAACATACCAACTTTCAAGCCAAGTTGATGTAGCGCGAGTGCGAGATTGACAGCGCTTGTCGATTTTCCTACGCCACCTTTCCCACTGGCAACAGCAATAATGTGGCGAACCCCTTTTATAGGGGCTTTGGCTTTAAGTGACGCCACTTTTGCACTGACCTCACGCGTTGCAATGGGAGCCACGTGGGCAGGTTGAACCTCACTTTTTGCACGCTCGGATGTGAGCGTCACCCGTGCTTGACGCACGCCTTTAACCAATTGAGTTATTTTTTGCGCATTTTCACGTAAAATATCTAGTTCGATTGCCCGTTTTGGATCAATTGAAATTGTGAAAAAGACATCACCATCTTTTATAATAATGTCAGATAGCGCGTCAGATTGTCCTAAAGGCGTGAGGCCATCAGGCGCTTTAAGTACATTGAGAGCCTCTCGGACGGCGCTTTTTAAATCCATGACGCGATCTCATTGACAATGGATGATCATTTTAGGCCTACTTGTAAGCTAGATTTAAGCCATTCAATATAAAGGCTATTTTTATCCGCGCCCACCACGTGCTACGCGTTCAATCTCGGCACGTACAAGTCGCTCAACGATTGTGGGCAAGTTGTCGTCAAGCCAGTTTTTAAGCATGGGGCGCATCATATCGCTCACCAAATCTTCAAGCGTACGTCCGTTATTAGTCAAAATAGTATGGGCAAGCGCATTGAAGGCGTTAGTGACGGAATGATCGGTTGATGAAGAAATAAGACGCTCTTCATTGAAACGTTGGCGCGGTGCTTCAATGTGTCGTGGGGCAGGTTCAGAATAAAAAGGTTCTGGCTCTGGCTCAATAGGATTATTTAATTCAAGCTCTTCGGATTCTTGATCTTGCTCAAAAGCCTGTTCATCATGAGGCTCTTCCGCATCACGAAACTCAAGTTCTTCAGCTTCTTCTGGCGTGCCATCAAAACTATCGAAAAGATCGTCAACATTGGACTGAGGCATACTCACGGCGCTCAACTCCTCGGGTGTTGTGTCCGCTACACTGATCACATCGGTGTCGAAGCCATCAAAATCAGCTTCCAGCGACTGGGGTTCTGGATTTGACGCATTTCCCTGATCGTCGGATATGATCCGACGTATGGAAGCAAGAATCTCTTCCATGGAGGGTTCTGTATTTTTAGCGTTGGCGGCGCTCATATTGCGTTAAACCTGTGCGTAAAATTAGGGAGAATCACGATGCAATTCATCAAGGGAGTATCGCACCCTTGCGCTATGACGCAAGACAATGTTGTCTTCACCCACAGCCAAATATGGCTTTTGTCTTTAGTTCACACACATGTGTGCGGCTGCGTATTTGCACTTTCGGTACTCAAACTTAAGTTATGCCTTTCTCTAGCGTTAAGCACGGTGTCAGGATTACCTAAAAAATCTATTCACTATTCACCTCGGTCAACCCATCCACTCCGCCTCCCAAATAAGCGTTGATTGAAAGATTGAGAAGTTGTCATCTGAGATAAATGTAAGGATGATACGTCCTTGTGAATCGTGATGCAGGCTCATGCCTTCCATATTATCAATATTGTATCCTCCTTCACAGGTCAGGACATAATCCCCTTCAAGCTGGGTATTAGGGCGAATATTTAGGGCGCGAACACATCTAATGCGCATGCCAACACCGCGAAAAAGCGAATAATGCCGTTCTAAAAGAAGCATGTCCCCATTGGGCAGGAATGTTAAATCCGTGATGTCATATCCTTCATGACGCGCTACTTCAAAAGCTCCTTTAAGGGGGCCGCTTAATATCCATCCTTTTGTGGGTTTACTCTCTTTGTCGCGCTCTCCTGAAGATCGCTCTGCGATCACAACGAGTGCTCCTTTTAAGGGGCTGTTTTCAGGCGCTCGCCCAATGGCTTCTAAACTTCTATTTGCGGCTAACCGTCGTGTTTCAGGTGGAACCAAAAGTGTAAGGGCACGTGCACTAAGGCCTTTTTTCGCTAAATCAAATGTGAATACATTGTGCGTGCGCTCAACGCTGACATAGGCCATGTCTTCATGCACATATAGCCCTTCTGTATCGTATGCACGGGTTTGGGCGAGGGGTTTGCCGTTTTGTGAAAGCATGGGCGATATCAGGGCATGAGAAAGCCCTGTCATTAGGCCGTCGTCTGCATTCCTTTCAACTGACGCTTTAAGCCACCAGCCTCTATCATTTATACTCAGTAAATCACGCCCTCCTTTTAAAGAGCGTGACAATCCAGAAAAGCCACCAAATGCCTCGTGATCCGATTTGAGGCTCAATCCAGAACGCATGTTAAGTGAGCCAAAACGTGTTTTTTCAGGGTGTGAAGGCTGAAAAGAATTGAATTTTTGAGCTGTGATTTTGATATCTTGCGCTTTAAGGGGCTTATGATGCGTATTTGCATGTGCCTTGTGCCAGCCTAAAGCTCCTAGACCGCTCGCGCATGTTGCCCAAGCACCGATCATCAAGCCGCGCCGTGATAATCGCATCAGATCACTTTACGCTTTGTTGCGCTATGAGAGCGTGGTGTTATGGATACTGTTTCACCGGTATCGCTAAATAGCTCAGCGAGTTTTTCTGTCATGACGCCGCCAAGTTCTTCAGCGTCGACAATCGTTACCGCGCGACGATAATAGCGCGTCACATCATGACCAATACCAATCGCAAGCAGTTCAATAGGAGAAACCTGTTCAATGTGATTAATCACGTGACGCAAATGTTTTTCCAGATATGTTCCTGCGTTCACTGACAATGAAGAATCGTCCACAGGTGCACCATCAGAAATGACCATCAAAATACGCCTTTGTTCTGGGCGTGACATGAGTCGTTTGTAGGCCCATTCAAGCGCTTCACCATCAATGTTCTCTTTGAGCAACCCTTCACGCATCATCAGACCCAGATTGCGCCGCGCTCTGCGCCATGGGGCATCCGCAGATTTATAAATGATATGTCTTAAATCATTCAAACGACCAGGATTTTGTGGCTTACCCGCCTGAAGCCATGCTTCCCGAGTCTGCCCTCCTTTCCATGCTTTTGTCGTAAAGCCTAAAATCTCTACTTTAACTCCGCACCGCTCTAAGGTGCGCGCAAGAATGTCCGCACATGTTGCGGCAACTGTGATGGGTCGTCCGCGCATTGAGCCAGAGTTATCAATCAAAAGCGAGACAACAGTATCGCGAAAGTTGGTGTCCTTTTCGCGTTTGAAGGAGAGTGGTTGAAATGGATCAAGAATAATCCGCGGTAAGCGTGCAGGATCAAGCGCGCCTTCTTCCAGATCAAACTCCCAAGCACGACTTTGTTGCGCCATCAAGCGGCGTTGCAGACGATTTGCGAGACGTCCAACAACGCCTTGCAAATGCGCAAGCTGTTTGTCGAGATAGCCTCTTAATCGTGTTAATTCTTCTGCATCGCACAAGTCTTCAGCAGCAATAATCTCATCAAATTTTGTGCTGAATGTTTTATAATCACTTGGTGCATGCTCCAAAGACCGTTGTGGCGGTGGACGACGCGACTCTCCTGAATCACGTGGCTCACCATCAATATCTTGTTCTGGTATATCTCCAGCAGGTGCGTCAGTCTCTTCAAGCGCACCTTCCATTCCAACATCAGACATTTCCTCGGTGACTTGCGAAGACGTTTGCTCACCTTGAGGCTGTTGATCGGATGAACCGTCATTATCATTGTCATCGGGAGAGGTTGCGTCCTTTGCATCCTCTGATTGCGCATCATCAGCCTGCTCGGGGTTTTCATCACTCATATCCAGAGCTTGCAGCATATGACGAATAACACGAGCAAAAGCGCTTTGATCTTCAACGCATGAGTTGAGTTTTATGAGATCATGACCCGCTTTGTCCTCAATGTAATCGCGCCATAAATTGACAATGATTTGCGCTTCGCTAGGCGGTGCTTCTCCTGTTAATCGTTCGCGGATCATGAGGGCAAGCGCATCGGCCAGGGGTGCATCAGCGCGATCAGTCACATTCTCAAATGCTGCGCCGCGGTGATAGCGATCAGTAATCATCGCATTAAGGTTATTGCGAACCCCTGTCATACGCTGCGCGCCAATCGCCTCAACCCGGGCTTGCTCAACAGCATCATAAATCACGCGCGCCTCTGGTGTCTCAGGAGCATGGCGGCGATGTGTATTGACATCATGACACGCCAGTTTAAGTGCGAGTGCATCAGCATGTCCGCGCAAAACAGCAATATCGATCAATGTTGGTTTTCGCGGTGGCTCAGGCAAGCGCACTTTATCACCCATGAGCACGGGCTTATCGGCAACATAAACCACATCCAGTTCGTGCACACCCGCTATCGCTCGCATCGTTCCAGCTATCGCTCTCTTGAGCGGATCGATTGGCGCTTCTTTATTCAGTGATGTATGGTTCGAGCGAGTCATATACTTTCTATATCTTGATTAAAGATTTGATACGTGGGTCACACCTCTCGAAATTCAAAAGGTGGCATACTGGATGAAAACTATCCCTTGGGCAATTACTAAGTCTACATCTTAGTTCAAGAGAAATACTTATAGATAGGATTATTATTGACACCGCTAAAAACAATAATAGCCAATAAAATATTATTTTTTTGAATAATAAAATATTGTCTACGCTTTTAGAAAATATTTTTGCCCCTATTATAAACAATAATAGGCTCCATAATTCGGCTGTTTTAAATATTTTATATATGACAATCATACAGCTACCAATTTTTTAGAAGCGAATATACTTTCTAACTCATTGCCACATTGACTGCACTGTCTTTCAATTCTTTGCCAAAGCAGCGTTGATAAAATTCTGCAACCAATGTGCGCTCAAGTTCATCACATTTATTCAGGAAAGTGAGGCGGAAGGCAAAACCGACATCACCAAAAATCTGAGCATTTTCCGCCCATGTAATCACGGTGCGGGGCGACATGACTGTTGATAAATCGCCATTGACAAAAGCATTACGCGTTAAATCAGCCACGCGCACCATGCGGTTGATGGTTTCTTGTCCCTCTGCGGTTTTTTGATAAGATTTAGCCTTTGAGAGAACAATCATCGCTTCTTTATCGTGAGGCAAATAATTGAGCGTTGTGACAATTGACCATCGATCCATCTGTCCTTGATTGATTTGCTGTGTGCCGTGATACAATCCGGAAGTGTCTCCCAACCCAATTGTATTTGCTGTGGCAAATAAACGAAAGGCAGGGTGGGGACGAATCACCCGTTTTTGATCTAAAAGTGTGAGTTTTCCCGCTTGCTCCAACACGCGCTGAATCACAAACATTACATCAGGGCGGCCTGCATCATATTCATCGAAAACCAGTGCGACATTATTTTGAAGTGCCCACGGTAGAATACCATCTTGGAATGCAGTAATCTGTTTGCCGTCTTGCAGAACGATTGCATCCTTACCCACCAGATCAATCCTGCTGACATGGCTATCAAGGTTGATGCGTACACACGGCCAATTAAGGCGTGCTGCAACCTGCTCAATGTGCGTTGATTTTCCAGTGCCGTGATAACCTGACACCATGACGCGGCGGTTGTGAGCAAACCCTGCAATAATCGCAATCGTTGTTTCATGATCAAAAACATAATCAGGATCGAGATCGGGTACATATTCATCTTTTTGTGAAAATGCAGGAACTTGAATATCGAGATCAAGACCAAAAACAGTGCGTGCTGACACTGTTATATCGGGAATTGGAGCGCTTGAGACGGCTTGATTTGCAGATGATGTTAAGGCTGTTGGCATAGCGGCAGGCATTTGGGGGGCAGGCATGAGGGCCTCATAAACAGGTGAAACATATTTTTATATTTGTTTGTTCATATACGTCTTGCGTGCGACACGCAATGTTCGAGGCGCAGGTGTGCTCGTAAGTCCTTGCTGTTTTAACGTGATACTCTTAGAGCTTTAAATGATCTGAACCCTCATAACGGGATGGAATGGCAATGAATCCGATGATTGAAGCAGCTCTTTTGGGGCTTTTGGAAGGTGCAACTGAATTTATACCTGTATCATCAACGGGTCATTTATTGTTGGCTGGTCATTTTCTCGGCTTTGATTCGCCAAACCATACATTTGAAATTCTCATTCAATTAGGCGCTATTTTAGCAATTATGAGCGTGTATTTTAATAAACTTTGGACAATCGCTCAAGCACTTCCATCTGACGAAGGTGCGCGGCGCTTTGTTATTGGCGTTTTGATCGCATTTCTACCTGCTGCGTTATTGGGCGCACTACTGCATGGCTTTATCAAGGGCGTACTCTTTAATCCATGGGTGGTGTGTTTCACACTTATCACGGGTGGATTAATCCTTATGGTGGTTGATCGCTTGCGCTTTGACACTCGTTATGACGATGCAACGACTTTTCCGCTCGCAACATACGCCAAAATTGGGCTTTGCCAGTGTTTAGCGATGATCCCGGGTGTATCACGTTCAGGAGCAACGATTGTGGGTGCATTGTTTATGGGGGCAAGCAAGCGTGCTGCGACAGAATTTTCTTTTTTTCTTGCAATGCCCACAATGGCGGGAGCGTTTGCTTATGATCTCTTTAAAAATTATACATCGCTCAGTGTCGATGATGGCGTCATGATTGCTATTGGCTTTGTTACCGCATTCATTGCCGGCTTATTTGTTGTTAGAAAATTGCTTGATTATGTTGCAGGACATGGTTTTGCGCTATTTGCATGGTGGCGTATTATTATTGGTACAGCAGGATTGGCTGGGCTCATTGTATTTGGGTGAAGACATAAAGCTCATAAAAAAACGCCTCAATATGAGACGTTTTTCGTTAAAATAATTAAAAATTGAACAATATTAGGCTGTTTTACGTTTTGCCGCTTCAACAACAACGTTCTGCATGGCTTCAGCGGTTTCGCCAGCTGCTGAGCGCAATGTTGCAGAGGCTTCGACTGCGGAGCGCTGAATCTGAGATGCAGCTTCCGTCGCGCCTTTTTGAACAACGCTTCCAACATCACGCATCTGCGCTTGAAGTGATGCAACCTGATTGCGCTGATATTCAGAAATATGTTGAAGGACTTCACTTGCATCACGCACATTGACTAGCTTCTGAGCGAGATCGAATGCTGCTGCAATATTTTGCTCAGCGTAAGCGATGGTTTTTTTAGTTACTTCGGTTAAATTAGATTGCACAGCGTGTGTTGAATCTTGTGCTGTATCAACGGCTTTGTGAGATGCGCCAATAAAGCTGTCAAACGCTTTACGTGCTTGGGCAACACTGCGTACTGCAAAATTACGCATATCTTCTGGAATGTCGTAAGATGAATGTTGATCGCGTGCCATATGGGGGTCTCCTCAAAAAGAATCTAAATATTCTTATGGCTAACACATGCACAAATATGTGCAAGTCTATTTTACACACTTTCCACTTTAACTTTATTTTAAACGTTTTGACACGCGCACATTAAAAAAATGTACATTTGGAGAATAAAATTTGCAGTAACACTATGATAGACTTGTCATAATAGTTTATAAATTCTTAACCTCGTGCTTAAAGTGAGTTTAATTGTTTAATAAACGCTGAAATGGATATAAGTCTTTGTTTTAATGTAATTTATCACAAAAATAGATTTGTTTTTTGTGGTGTCATTATAAAAGGAGCGATTTTCTTGAGATGATTGGAGCGATGTCCGATATTGAGGCGCTGGCCACAGACCCAGCCCTTGCTCCCTTTCTCAAGGAGGGTGTACCCGCTGTCATATGGCGTCTTGATGGCACGCGGGTCTTATGGGCTTCTCAAGCCGCAAAACCCATTATTGATGCACTTGCCCCTGATGGAATGGTAATTAACAAAGATTTTGCACAAAATCTTGCACTTCTTGCTCAAGAGCGCTCTCCAACGCGTGGCGTGCGTTTACAGCGTATACGATTGCCTCATTTAGGAGGAAACGGCGCCGGAGATGTTTTGACTTGCGCGTGTCATATTTTAACTATTCCCAATAGTGAATCAGCGCTTCTCACTGCGGTAATTGGACGTTTGCCCGAACGCTTGTTACAAAATTCCTATGATCCTTTAGCGCTCGCGCTACAACATCGTAGTGAACATGATCCTGCACTTGTTGATCAACTTGATAACCCGCTAGAGGTGTCTCCTACACTTGAGAATAATGCGGGGGAAAGCGTGCAGTCAAATGCTGCGTCAATCACACGTTCGCCTTTACAATCCAATTCTGATACATCATCCGAGTCCGATCAAAGCAGCGTGCCTGCATCTGCTCCTCTCAACGCTCACACTATCAAGGAACAACTAAAAGAACGCGCAAAGCTTAAGCCACGTCGCCGGTTTGTGTGGGAGACGGATCATCAGGGGCGTTTTGTAACATTATCCCATGACATCACCGAAGCAATAGGCGTTGATGTCAATGATTACCTCGGTAAAACGTGGTGGGACTTAATGGGAACGTCTGTGCTTGATCCCTCAGGTGAAGTCGCTGAGGCATTTACACAAACACGTACATGGACAGCGCGTAATATACAGTGGCGGGTTGCAGGCACAGATGTGTTTGTCAGCGTAGATATGTCAGCTGTTCCTTTGTCAGAGGGTGATGGGGAATTTAGTGGCTATCGTGGTTTTGGAATCTGTCATCTTGATTCCGCATTTGCCAATTTGATGCGTCTTGAAGTGCAAAAAGAAGTTGATGATGAGGAAATAAAAGAGACACAAGAGTATGTCGCACCTGAGCAAAACCAATTTTTGCTCAATGAACCTTTGTGGGATGAGAAAAAGAGCCGCGAGCGTGTTCAAAAAAAAGAGGGTCTTCAGGCCGCACCTTGGTCTGAAACGCCGCATCAATGGCTCATGTGGCCAGAAGGCTCGCAAGGCTCAAACCACAGTCTTGAATCGCCTGTCCTTCTCAATGACGGGAAGCATCGTATTGCCGCACGACTTGAAACAAGCGCACACGTCGCTGCATCCGTTCTCACTCATTTATTGCCGTCTGCACGGCAAAAAGGGGCAGCGCAACCAAGCTCGCAATCTTTTTCTTATGAAGGGTTTTTGCTTAGTCAATTGCGTGCTTTGAATGAATCTGAAGACAATTCTCACCAAGAGAAGCAACCCCAAACTCAATCTGAACCTGAGCCCCAAAAGGTGTCCGAGCATCATGTGTTAAGTTCTGATTCACCTAAGCCTTTAGAAGAGGGTTCTATCAATCAATCTGAAGAGAGCGAAAGTCCTCAATCTGTTGTTGCAACTCAAACGACAACACCCAACGATCTCTTAGTTGATGAGAGTATTCAAATACCTGTTGAGCAAGTTTCGCAAACGGCTTTTTCTGAGCCTAAGATTAAGCCCGATGATCAAGATTCGGTGCAAGAAAATGCGCTTACACATTTAGAAGAAGAGCCTGCACATTCAGAAGAATATATGAACCAAAATGTGCAAGAAAAAAATGTTCAACAACAGGATTTTCAAAATCAAAATAATCAAAGCAACCAATTGCCAGAAGGGGATGGGAATAATCAAGCTCCATTACCTGTGTCAGATGCTACTAATATAAAAATTAAGCCGTCATTTGCGCCTTCTTTTGAGCGTGTCAATCCTTCAGCTGGGTCAATGCGTCCCACATTTGAGCCTGTTACGCCGCCAAAAAGCCCGATTGCAACGGCTTCAATATTGACAAAAAATAACGAAGATACATCAAGTCATGAGGCCAGTGTGCCACAAGACCCTGCGCAAGCGTTTGGCTTTGCTTCAGCAAAATCTGCGCCTCAACCTCAATTGGCAGAGGCGAAACGACAACTCGAATTTGTCGGAGATTATCATGGTATTGCCGCGGGACAGTTTGTGGATGAAGTAATTGTCAGTGTTGATATTGATGAGCTTGAACCTGATACGGGTATTTATGGATTTAATGTCCGTGGATTTGCCCCTCAAGATTCTCATATCAAAGAGGCGAACGCATCCTCTAACACCCTTTCGAATTTAATTCCTAATGCCCCTGAAATACCGAAAACGGTTGTCAATCCACCACCCTCAGAGCCGTTGCCCGAATCGTTACCATTACCGACAAATGATCAGACAGCGGATGATTTTGTAACACATGATCGCCAAATTGATCCAGAACAAGCGCTTGTTCAATATCGTGAAGAGCGTGCACGTACAAAAATCGCGCAACCAAAACCATCACAAACAGAGCCAACCACAACGGATGAATCGAAAAATATTTTAGAGTCCGCGTCTCATGACACGCTTTCAGCGCGCGCTACATCCGATGAGAAGCCTTCTTCACGTCAGCGTCCTACCAGTGTCAAGCGGACGTCTGCACGCCTGAATGACAGCGAAAAGGAAGCGTTTCGCGAAATTGCAAGGGTTCTTAAAAAACCACTGACACCATCGACACATGCACCAGAAAAAGCACAACCTCAATTAGTGCAAAGCTCACCTCAAGATCAAGCTGAGCAGATGATGAATGATCTTTCTGCGATGATCGAGGAAGCTGCTCCTGCTGCACTCAAACCACCTGATATATCTCCGGCAACGATGGGAGATAATGTCACACCACTCCCTACCGCGCTTGCGCACATGCGGCCAAGACCGAGGGTCATTACCGATCAGGATCCGGGTTTTGCTGGTATTCTTAAACGTTTACCGATGGGCGTTATTGTTTTGCGTGGTGATGAATGTCTTTATGCTAATCAGACATTTCTAGAACTCGTCGGCTACAGCTCTATTCATGCTATTAATGCGCTGGGCAGTCTGGATACAATCTTTACGGGACGCACTGCCGACGATTTTGATCCAGAAGAAGCAGAAGGGAGTTCCCCGTTAGAGGTTATTTCTGCTAAGGGCGAGCGTATTGCGCTTGATGCCTCCCTCTCCAGTATTGTCTGGCAGGGTAAGCCTGCCACTTTGCTTTCCTTTAGACGGTTGCGTCCTGTTTTACAGGACATTGCCCGTTTGAAAGCGCTTGAGCTAGAATATGAGCACGCGAAAATCAGGGTTCAAGAACTCTCAGCGATTCTTGATACTGCAACTGATGGCGTTGTTGTGCTTGATGATAAAGGGCGCATTCTGTCTATGAATCGCTCAGCAGAAGCACTTTTTGGCTATGATCAAAATGAAATGGTGGGTGAACTTCTTACGAGTCTGCTTGCTGGAGATAGTCAAGCGCTCGCAATGGACTATCTTGAGGGTTTAATCAGTCATGGTGTCGCAAGTTTGCTCAATGATGGTCGTGAGGTGGTGGGGCGTGTACGTCAAGGCGGACATATTCCATTATTTATGACGATAGGTAATCTCAATCCTGAAAACACGCTCGAGGGTGAGCGCCGTTTTTGTGCCGTTATTCGCGATTTAACATCGTGGAAAAAAGCAGAAAAAGAACTGCTTGATGCGAAAAAGAATGCTGAAAAAACCAGCGCCCATAAATCAGAGTTTCTTGCAAAAATCAGTCATGAAATTCGCACACCGCTCAATGCTATTCTAGGTTTTACGGAGGTGATGCGTGATGAGCGCTTTGGCGCTATCGGCAATGAACGTTATCGTGATTACATCCGCGACATTCATACATCTGGCCAACATGTTATTTCACTGGTCAATGATTTGCTTGATTTAGCGAAGATTGAAGCGGGTAAAGCCGATCTCACATTTACAGCAACCGATCTGAATGCTCTTCTTGAAGTGTCGGTTGCGATTTTACATCCTCAAGCCATACAAGAGCATGTCGTCGTGCGCACGAGCCTTGCCCCAAAACTGCCGATGGTTGTGGCTGATGAGCGCTCTCTCAAACAAATCGCGCTTAATTTATTATCGAATGCCATTAAATTTACGCCTGATGGTGGTCAGGTAATTGTCTCAACAGAACTCACGGAACAGGGTGAAGTGGTGATCCGTTTTCGCGATACGGGCATCGGCATGAGTGGCGCCGATATGAAGGCTGCGCTTGAGCCATTCCGTCAAGTGGCCACGTCACGCCGCTCTGGGGGAACAGGTTTAGGTTTGCCTTTAACGAAAGCACTTGTGGAGGCTAATCGTGGCGCATTTTCCCTCACCAGTGAAAAAGGTCACGGCACATTAGTCGAAATCACTTTTCCGACAACGCGTGTGCTTGCGAGTTAAAAACCTCTTTTAATGTGGTATGGCGATCAAAAATCCGATGTAAAGTGCAACCTCTGTCACCTGTTGTGTTGCGCCAGCCACATCCCCCGTTTGTCCCTGAATTTTATGCCATGATAGAGCGCTTACAATAAATGTCATTAAAAGCGCGAGTGCAGTTGCCCTTAAAAGATTAAGCGGCGGAAGCTCGAAGACCCATATCAATAGTGCTGCAATAATAAGAGCGGTCATCACTGCAACTATCAAGGTTGAGCGCGTTGGCTGACCAACTTTTGCAGAAAAGCCATCAGGCTTTGCGGGAGGCAAAAATGTCAAAGGAACTAATCCTAAAACACGTGAGAGCATGGCAACAATAATGACCATACCTCCTGTTTGAAGTGGGGTTAATGTTAAACCCACATCAGCAAGTGTGATCACACGCAGTAAAATGACGATACCAAGTGCTGCTGCACCAAAGGCACCGACGCGACTATCTTGCATAATGATTAGGCGTTTTTCACGCTCCAGTCCGCCGCCAAAACCATCGGCACAATCGGCGAGACCATCTTCGTGAAATCCCCCTGTCATGAACACTAAACTTGCGATGCACAATGCTGCACAAATGTGAGGCGATAAACCGCTTTCAAATGATCCAATCAAAATCAGCGCAGGGATAAAGGCGATGATCAAACTTGCAATAGGCAATCCAATTGGCAAGGTGCGAAAATCTGGCAAAGCATGTGGATCTACCTCCCAAGGCAAAACAGGCATAGGTAGGCGTGAGTAAAATCGCACATTTTGAATAATTAATTCCATATAACGCCCTATCGCCTGACGAAAGGGGTGTATCATGGCTGTTTGCCTTCAAACATAAAGATACTTCGTGTTTGTGCCAATGATGATCCCCCAACATAGACTTCAAACAATCCAGAATCGAGATGATAACGTCCTTGATCATCATGGTAGCCGAGGCTAGATGCAGGCAATTTAAACTGCACTTGTCGTGTTTCTTTGGCTTTGAGAAACACTTTTTCAAAGCCTTTAAGCTCACGCACTGGGCGTGATCGGTTAGCAATTGGCTGGCGAATGTAAAGCTGTACTACCTCTTGACCATCACGTGCTCCGCTATTTGTTACATCAACTGTGACACCAAGCGTTTGCCCTTCACGCACCTTCTCCTGATTCAGGCGAATATTATTATAAGCGAATGTTGTGTAACTTAATCCAAAGCCAAACGGATAAAGTGGCTCATTCACTTCATCGACAAAAATGGATGTATAACGATCAGCGCGGTTTCCAGGTCGCCCTGTTGGAAGGTGGTTGTAATATACAGGGATTTGCCCAACGACACGCGGAAAGCTCATCGGCAGTTTACCGGAAGGATTAAATGCCCCCGTTAAAACATCGGCGATTGCTGGGCGTGCTTCAACACCTGCATGAAACGTTTGCAAAATTGCAGCAACATGATCATGAGCCCATGTCAGAACAAGTGGACGCCCACTGACAACAATTAAAATAACAGGCTTTTGAGTGGTGATGAGCGCTTCAAGTAGTTCTTGTTGAATACCCGGCAAACCAAGCTGCGTGCGTGATGCAGCTTCGCCAATCAGGTGGCAATCCTCTCCTAACATGGCGATGATCACATCCGCCTGACGTGCGGTTTCAAGAACTTCTTCACGGCTGATGTAACTATCACCACATGTTTGAGTTGTTCCCCGCGCATAGGTGATGCGTGCCTTGTCGCCAAGCTGTTGTTGCAATGCCTGTGGCAAAGTCGTGACTTGAGGAGGCGGTAAATGATGTGGACTTGTCCATGTTTTATTTTCATCATGAGTCGCAAAGGCGCCAATCACTGCAATGGATTTTGTTTTATCAGTCAGCGGCAAGATACCATCATTTTTGACTAATATAAGCGACTCTCTTGCCACGCGCCGTGCCGCTACACGTGCATGAGGATTATCGAGTAAATCTGTGGATGCACGGGGATCAGGAGGCGTTTTATCGAAAAGGCCGAGGCGAAATTTCACACGCAAGATACGCCGCACAGCATCATCAAGGCGACTCATGGGAATGCGCTTTGCTTTAACTTCTTCGCCAATAAAACGCACATAAACGCCACTGAACATATCCATATCGACGCCCGCAAGGAAGGCGTGTCGTGCCGCAGCACGATCATCTTTCGCGATACCGTGCGCTTTGAGTTCGGCGATGGATGCAAAATCAGACACCACAAAACCTTCAAAACCCCATGTGGTTTTTAGAAGATCTGTCAGCAAAGGTTTATGGGCAGTGGCAGGAATACCATTTAAGGCATTGAAAGCCGCCATCATGGTCATAACACCTTGATCAAGAGCAGCTTTAAATGGGGGTAAATGGAGATCATGAAGTTGGCTAAGGGGAATCCATGTGGAATTGTAATCACGCCCTGCTTCAGCTGCGCCATAACCCACAAAATGCTTTGCTGTCGCAGCAATGCCGCCCTCTTGATAACCTTTAACCCGTGCTGAAGCCATGATGGAGGCGAGAAATGCGTCTTCACCAGCGCCTTCCATCACGCGTCCCCATCGTGGATCACGAGACATGTCAACCATTGGCGCAAATGTCCAATTAATCCCTGTGATAAAACTCTCATACCCAGTCCAACGGGCTGCTTCTTCAACCAGCGAGGGGTTCCATGTTGCCGCTTGTCCTAACGGTTGAGGGAAAATCGTACGGAAACCTTGTACAGCGTCTAAACCAAAAAGAAGTGGTATTTTAAGGCGTGATTGGGCAGCAGCTTGCCTTAAAGCAATAATTTCATCCGGTTCAACAACATTCATTGCCGCGCCGATTTTACCATTGCGCACATCTTGAAGCGGTAGAATATCTCCGCGTCCATAAAGATTGAGCTGTCCCACCTTCTCTTCAAGCGTCATGCGTTTAAGCAGTGTGTTGATTCGACCTTCAACAGCTTTTAGTTGCACGGGGGAGAGAGGCTCAACAGTGGTAATGCGCTCAGGTAGTGTCGGCTTGAGAGAGGGTGATTGTGCATTTAATCCAATAGGGAAAATGCACAATGCAATGATGAGTGTGTGAACACGCATTGTGAATATTTTTAAAAATTGTTGATAGTGGTAAGGGCGTGCCATTTGTCATTCATTAAGCGTGTAAGATTTAAAGGATTATCACGCTATGAGTATGTGTCTATAAAAAAACGTGCGCATAAATTGCGCACGTTTTCATCACAAAGAACAAGCTGTCTAGTTAATTATACAAGTTGAAGATTGCCTGCAGAAGTTTTGCCACGCTCCGTGACAAGATCATAGAGAATGGGTTGATTTTCCATCAAGCTTTCCACGCCCAGTGCACGAAGCGCTGTAATGTGCACAAACACATCGCGTCCGCCATCATCTGGTTGAATAAAGCCATAACCCTTTTTGGAGTCAAACCATTTGACCTTGCCTTTTGCCTTCGCCATCGAAATCGTCCTTAAATCAAAGTGAGTATCAGAGGATGCATCGCTCAGAAGCCATAAAGCGATCTGAACGACGCGAGTAGCCATGTCCTTTCTCGGTTTATTGTCGATGGTCATCGACGACGATACCGATACGATCCACAGCACAACCGGATCGTAGGGTAGGCGCCTCATTTACTCCCTTCTGCCCTTCATTGATGCGGTGTTAATAACACAAACCAACAGGACAGGACGTTCAAGCGAGGTGGCTAGAGCCGGCAGAATTCGATTGCATCCTTATGAAAACGCACAAATGCTTTTTCGTCAATCTGATTCAGCCTTGGGGACAGCACGGATCGGTTGTTTTGGTGAACGAATACTGTGATAAAGGCGTTTAAGGTGATTATAGCCTTCAAGACGTAAGTGTTCGGCGTACATTATGCGTTGAAATGTAGATGATGACATTGCCGGATCAGTGACAATAATGACATCCGCAACTTCTTCACGGTCGGCCCATAGCCCTTCAACTACGCATCCAGATAAACTTGCTGAATCAAGGTGATCTGCATAACCTGTTATAAGGAAATCTCGGATCATATCTTCTTCGAGAAGAAGACCAGGTGAAAAACGGGCAAAACGTTCATCATAGGTTGTTTTGACACCAAAGCTTGAGCGTTGTGTAATGAGTGTTAAGCTGATGGCAATGGGAGCATCATTAAGGGTTAGCATATCAATCCGCACCTGTGGACCGTTCTGGGTGCGTGCAAAAAACTGCTCGCCTAAACGTCGTGTGCTGTCTTGACAGCCGAGTGCACTGCCCCACTGTCCTTTCCAGCCCCGCATTTCCATCGCGACATAAGCCTCATATCCTCTCATAATGTCATCTGGGCTCGTGAGCAGAATATGTTTGAGTTCACCCGCTTGACGCAGGTTGTTACGGGTGCGTTTCAGATCTTTGCGACGACGTTTACTGACATACTGTTCAAAATAAGCATCAGGATCACTGCGCCTTGCACCTGTTTGAGGATCATATGATTTTAAAACAGCGCGATCATAACCATTAAAAGCGTGCCACGCAAAACCTGCTCGCTCACATGCAGCCTTCAAATGTTGAGCAACAGAGCGATTAGTTGATAAAAAAGGGAAGCGCCACATCCCTTTATGAATGGTGTGAAGCCCCTTGATGAGCTTATCTGCAATCTGCTCACTGTGTTCAGGCGCAATTAAGGGAAGAGATGACATGATAAAAGGGTTAATCAAGGCTGTCGGAATACGTTTGTAACCAAACCAGCTGCCTTTGAGTGTATAAGGTAAAAAGCCCGTCAATATATCATGCTGAGTGATGGCTAAACACTGCACTGAACGTGATGACGCAATATAACGACTCATCGCTTGTAACAAGCGGGGTGTGTAATAGGGATTGGGATCAAGCGCATTACACGCAAGCGCATGGAGCTTATCTTGATGTGTTTCAACAAAAGACAACCCTTGTTCATGATGATGTATCTGAACAGAGCTATATGTCTCACATTGAGAAACGTCAGCGGTCATAGACTGTATCATGCCTAAATAACATGCAAGAGTTGTGCCAATTCAATGTTGTCTTATGACATGATATTATTATCTGTCGCCTAACGCACAGGTGTCCAGATGTGGCATGTGATATAAGCTGCGTGCGCCAAAAGTGCCCCTTTGATCATTTGTGTGAGAGCCATCGCACTTGCCGCGCCCCATATCCCATAATAAGGGATCAGGACACTATTCAACGTGATTGCCGTAAGGAGCACGATGACGGCAATGCGTGCTGCTACGCGCTCATATCCTGACATATTGAGGGTGTCTTCAGCCGGCCCTAAAAGCGCTTGTCCAATCATTCCAAAGCCAAAAATGATCATCAGCGGTGTAGCACTGGCAAAGCTTTGGCCAAACAGTTGTAACAGCCAAGGTGAGGCAATGATCAAAGCAATGACTGTGAGGCTTGAGGCCAATGCTGTTAAACGGGCTGTATGGGTGACAAGCTGTTGTAGGGCGGTAAAATTGTCTTCAGCATGAGCTTGAGCTAAGCGGGGAGCTGTCGCGCTACTGGCTGCATATTGGATAAATGCGACAATCTGCATCAGCCGTGTTGCCGCAAAATAAATACCCACCTGTGAGGGGGGCACAAAAAAGCTTAATAACACAACATCAACAAACGATAACAGCACATTCACCAGATCACTAAGTCCCATAGGAAGGGACGTGATGATCCATTCACGTACCGCGTATGTTCGCTCTCCTGAGGGCAAAATAGTTTTCAAAGCCTTATGCAGAAAAAAGAGTTGGCACACGAGCGTGAGAGCCGTTGCTAATAGCGTGACGCTTACAGCAACCCACGCCTGAGCAGGAACACCGTTGATCAACGCGACAATGACACCCAAAGCAATCAACCCTTGCCGAACAATATAAGGTGGAGCGATGGCGAGAATCGGCCATTTAAACGCGCGTGCGATGCCCTCAACGTAATCTTGCAGCGCAAACAGCGGCAAGACACACAATGCAATCACAAACGGAGCAACATAAGCACTTAAAAGATAAGCATGTAAAAAAAACAGAACAATGCCGCCCAGCAGTGCAAGAGAAACCGACAACGCTGCAACAAAACCCGCGCCGCCCCATAAAAACCCGCGTATCAAATCAGCACGCGCCGCGACCTGATAATGGGGAATGAACCGATTGCCGCTTTGTCCAAAGCCAAGAAGGGCACTATGCCCGAAAATGGTCATCCACACCCATACTGTTGCAAAAATTCCGTATTCACTCGTGCCAAGAGCACGGGCAAGAATAACTTGTGTGATATAAGCCAATCCTGCTGCTGTTATACGCACAAGCAGCACCTTTTGCCCATCGCGTCGTGCTTCTTTAAGCGTTAAAGCGTGCGAGTCTTCACTATTTTGAGGCAATTGCATCATTCACAACTTTAAAATCATAGCGTATCGAATCGCATAATATGTACGCGAATCATTTTGCTTATTTAAGAGAGGATACTGTGCCATGCATCGCCAACGTCGGGTCAAGATTATTGCGACATTAGGCCCAGCCTCCTCATCTCCTGAGATGATCCGTGCCTTATTTGTAGCAGGGGCGGATGTGTTTCGTATTAACATGAGCCATCTTAAACCTGATGATCTGCTCCCACTCGTTGGGATGATTCGGCGTTGTGAAATGGAGATGAACCGCCCAATTGGCATTCTTGTTGATCTTCAGGGTCCTAAACTGCGTATTGGGCAAGTTGCAGAACACGTCAGCCTTGAGCAGGGTGCAACATTTACGCTTGATCAAGACGCTGAAACGTTAGGCGATCATACACGTGCTTATTTGCCTCATCCCGATATATTTCTCGCTGTGCATAAGGATCATCATCTCCTGATTGATGATGGTAAATTGCGGCTGCGCGTCATGTCTGTCTCTCCAACACGCATTGAAACAAAAGTCATCACATCAGGAGTTCTGAAAAGTCGCAAAGGAGTGAGTGTTCCCGATACACTCCTCCCGCTTTCTGCAATGACACCCAAAGATCATGCTGATGTTGCCGCTGCCCTTAAAACCGATATTGATTGGATTGCCCTTTCTTTTGTTCAGCAGGTCTCCGACATCGTTGAGCTCAAGAAAATCACTCAAGGCCGCGTGGGCATTATGGCTAAGATCGAAAAACCACAAGCGATTGCGGCACTGGATGAGATTATTGAAGAAGCTGATGCCGTTATGATTGCCAGGGGTGATCTTGGTGTTGAGTTGCCGCTTGAACAAGTTCCTGGATTGCAGAAGCGTATCACACGTCTTGCTCGTCGGCGCGGCAAGCCTGTTGTCGTTGCGACGCAGATGCTCGAATCGATGATCATAACGCCGACACCAACACGCGCTGAGGTTTCAGATGTGGCAACTGCCGTGTTTGAAGGAGCTGATGCGGTGATGCTTTCCGCAGAAAGTGCTGCGGGTCATTATCCTATTGAATCTGTTGCGACCATGAATCGTATTGCTGAAGAGGTGGAACAAGACCCGCTTCATCGCACAATTATTAATGCACAACGCTCCGAACCCGAAGCAACAGGGGCGGATGCGATTGCCGCCGCTGCCCGTACTATGAGTGAAACACTTGGCGCTAAAACCATTGTTGCTTGGACATCTTCAGGGGCAACAGCGCTTCGGATTGCACGTGAGCGTCCTGATGCACCTATTTTGACCCTTACACCTCATGCGCAAATCGCACGTCGCCTCGCACTGGTATGGGGTGTTCATGGCGTGATGGCTCGTGATGCAACAGATACAGATGATATGGCGCTGCGTGCAGGTTCTTACGCGTTAGATGAGGGATTTGCGGCAAAGAATGATCGCGTTGTTGTTATTGCGGGGGTTCCATTTGGTACGCCCGGCTCCACAAATCTGATACGTCTTTTAAAGATATAGATGCGTTTTGTGCTCTAGCGCACAAGCCAAGCATCAATAAAATATCAATGATCATAAAAATTATTGTTATCTTTCATGATCTTATGACTGTTTAGAATGATTATCAACAAGACATCAGTTTCAAAAAAAGAGCTTGATCATCAAGTAAGACTTAAGCACAATGCCATCACGTTTTGGTGGATATTCAGGTTGCTTGAGTGTGAGTATTTTATAAGCCATCAATCATTCATGAAAACGTTGCGATGATGGTGTTATTATCACGTATGATACACAGTATTACTTTATAATATAACAAAACTCATCAAACTCGACATATTTTACATCATGCCCTTCGTCACATATGACGCGGGAAAGCTATTTTATTGTTTAATGACAGGGGACGACTATGCCAATACCAATTTTACATACACATATCACATCCGATCACACTCATGCCGATAATCCGCCACCCGCAGCGATACCCAAAGCCAATATGAAACCTCGACATGGCAAGGGCGGGCGTCACCCGACACGTCAATCGCTTGATACACTTTCGGGGCATGATGATCCGGGAATGTTTGGCCGTATGTTTCCAAAGCTTCCTGCGCTTCATGTTTCTGAAGCGGCTTTACAAGCGCTGGCCGATGCGATGCTCGATGCCAATCCTGATAGCACTGCGGGTGAAAACTTACATATTCCTGCAGGCTTTACCTACTTAGGGCAGTTTATTGATCATGACATTACGCTTGATTTAACCTCAATTGCAGAAAAACAAGAGGATCCCACGGCAATCCAAAATTTTCGTACACCGCGACTTGATCTTGATGCGCTTTATGGCCTTGGCCCTGATGGTAGTCCGCATCTGTATGCACGTGATCCCAATACATTTGAGAAAACCGGTGTCAAATTTTTGATGGGACGTAATCAGCCCGTTCCCGATATTTTAAATGGAAACAGTACGCTTCTGAATGACTTGCCGCGTAGTTCACAAGGTTTGGCGCTTATTGGGGATCCACGCAATGATGAGAATATTGTTGTTGCGCAAACCCATTTAGCTTTTTTGAAATTTCACAATAAAGTTATCGATATGCTGAGTGTAAGCGAGCCAACACTTACTGGTGGAGCCTTATTTGATAAAGCGCGCCGGATTGTCACGTGGCATTATCAATGGTTAGTCCTCCACGATTTTGTTGAGCGTCTCACAGAGCCAGGAATTGTCGCTAAAATTCTTCATGAAGGGCGCAAATTTTATCGCTTCAAAAAAATTCCCTATATGCCCGTGGAGTTTTCTGCTGCGGCTTATCGTCTTGGTCACTCTATGGTTCGCGAAAACTATAACTATAATCGTGTGTTCAATGCGCAAGGCGGCATCGTCGTCGCTTCCTTAAACCTGCTTTTCCAATTTACAGGATTATCAGGACAGATTGTTGGCGAATTAGCCGGCAATCCACAAGGGCCACTCCCAGCTGCTACAGTTCCGAGTAACTGGATTATTGACTGGCGTAGGTTTTTTGATTTTGGCACGCCAGCCAGTGGTCAGCCTCATAGCCCTGAATCGTTTGAACTCAATCACTCTCGTAAACTTGATCCGATGATTATCCCTCAGCTGCATACGTTGCCAGGTGGGGGCGGTAATCTTGCCCTGCGTAATCTGCAACGTGGGGTGATGCTAGGTCTCCCTTCAGGGCAAAGTGTAGCAAAAGCAATTGGCGTTAAACCTCTCACGCCAGAGCAAATTGCTCAAGGCTCGGATGGACAAGTTGCCAAAGCCCATAATCTACACAAAGAAACACCGCTTTGGTATTACATTTTGAAAGAGGCAAGCCTTCAGAAAAATGGTGAGCGCATGGGTGCTGTTGGCTCACGTCTAATTGCTGAAGTGTTTGTCGGTCTCGTGCATGGTGATCATTCATCTTACCTGTGGCAAGAAAAAAACTGGAAACCCACGCTTCCTGCAAAAGTACCTGGTACATTCACAATGGTGGATATGCTTCAGTTTATCGGCGACATCAGCCCGATTGATGGTGTGACGCAGGTCAACACACTTTAAAAAAATCGCACGCTTACACAATGAAAAGCCCCTTAAAAAGGGGCTTTTTTTGTGCATTTTTTTCAGAATCCTTTTAAACTCCGAATGGATTAAAGGATCCCAAACCACGCATCAGGTTACGGACAAAGCTTTGCTCATTGCCACCTGTGGGCGTGGTGCGGCTTATGAAATCAAACACAACCCCGTCCTGCATGCCGTAATTGGCGATGCGCTCTACTTTGAAATTCTTGTTAAAATAAACTGCTGCAACGCGCTGATCGGCAATAGTGGGTGTCAGAAATTTAAAGCGCTGTCGTGTCGTCTGGCTGATGTAATAAAAGGTTTGATTTCCCACTGTTGAAACCGTTGAAGGCGTTCCCATCACTTTAAGCACGGTTTGCACATCTGTTCCCGGCTTGATGCTGACAAGTGCATCTTCGTCAAGAATGTAACCTTTAGGCTGCACTTCCTGCTCAAGACTTGAACATGCAGATAGACCTGATCCCAGTAAAACACTCAAACCAATGATGGCGAGGCTGCGCTGAACCTGTTTTGCGACGTTGATCGTTTTCATCGCCTATCCCTCAAGCTTTATCGTTTAATCCTATATGCTGACTAAACACGTTGTGTGGCTTTGGCAAGGCAGCTTAACGATTCAATCGTGGACGATGGGCGGTTAGATACGTATTAGCGTTTTGCGCCACTTGTCGTGCCTTCACCAGCAGGAGCCTGACGTGTGGGGTGTACCGCACCTTTTTCAGGAGGTGTGCAGACCACTTTATCCTCGTAAACATAACACACGCTCATTGCGCCTGTACGCTGGTCAACACGGAACACACCGCCCTCCCGCTCATGGCGTGATGCAATAAGTGCAAACTCAGAGGGTTCTTGTCGCCCTGCGCCTTCTCCGGAAGGGAAACATAGCGTTACACCCAATGAGCCTTCTTTAAGGCCATATTGGCACGCGCCAACTTCACCTGTCACACGATCAATGCGATAAACGCGGTTGAGATCGGTTTGCGGTGATGCAATAAAATCAAATTGTCCCGCTGTCACATGAAGCGTGCTTGCTAACATCAAAAGGATTACGGATAGAACACGGATAACCATTTGATGATGCTTTATCCCATGACACATCATGTTCGTTCTCCCTTTTACAAACTTATCGTCACGAATCATTTTGTCTATGATAGGGGGAGAAGCCTTATTGCGTCCACATTTGCCTCTTCTCATTGAAAGATCATGACTGCTGTAATGTTAGAGCCACCTCACTTACATTTTTTGCCTTTTCCCACACCTATGGATGCGCGCTTTAAGGAGTTGGAAGGGGCTGTTGTTGCGCTTGGCAATTTTGATGGCGTACATTTAGGACATAAAGCCGTGATTGAGCGCACGGTTCAGCTCGCGCAAAGTTGTAAAGCACGGCCGATGCTTTTAACGTTTGAACCACATCCCAATGTGTTTTTTAAACCTGATCAACCTTTTTTTCGTCTCACATCACCGCGTGTGAAGGCTGCTGTTGCGCAACATTATCAATGCGGTGCAACAAGTGTGTTGCCTTTTAATCAGGCGCTTGCGTCTTTAAATGCAGATGATTTTCTCACGCAAGTCTTAGGTAAAATGCTGCGCATTTCAGGTGTGGTGGTAGGGCATGACTTCCACTTTGGCTTTCAACGACAGGGTAACCCTGATTTTCTCAAAAAATGGTGTGTGGCAAGGGGTATTCCAGTTGATGTGATTCAAGCGATCACCACATCATCTCAGGTCATTTCGTCAACGCGCATTCGCCGCGCGCTTGAAGAGGGGCTGGTGGAAGCCGCCAATGACTTACTTGGTTATCGCTGGATGGTGTCAGGTGTTGTTGAGCAGGGGGCACAAAACGGACGCAAACTTGGCTTTCCAACAGCAAATATCGCCATTGGTTCTGACTGTCAGCTTAAACATGGGGTTTATGCCGTGCGCGTTCGGATTGAGGGCGAAAAGGGAATATGGTCTGGAGCAGCGAGTTTTGGCCGCCGCCCTATGTTTGATAATGGAGCTCCCTTACTGGAAGTCTTTTTGATGGATTTTGAGGGTGATCTTTATGGCAAAACATTATGGGTAGAGTTTGTTGCGTTTATTCGTTTTGAAGCGCGTTTTGCCACACTGGATGCAATGATCGCGAAAATGCATCAGGATGTCGATGATGTGCGTGCGGCACTTAAAATTGAGCAGTCAACATCATTGTGGGATGTGTAAACTCATGGCCTGTCCAATGAGAACAAGCACAGGACCTGTGGCCTCCAGTGTTTGAATATCATGCACAAGTTGATCAAGAGTGCTAATCACCCGTTTTTCGCCTTCTCGCGTCGCGTTCATCATGGCAATTGCAGGTGTTTTTGGATCCAGTCCGGCCTTAAGCACATTGTCTATGAGTGAGGGAAGCGTATATTTGGGCATATAAACAACGGTTGTCGCTTCTTTATCGGCAAGTGCTGACCAGTCCATATTTTTCGGAAGCTGACCATCTTTGGCATGGCCTGTGATATATTGTAGGCGACGGGCATAATCGCGATGTGTGAGAGACACGTTTAAAGACGCTGCTGCTCCTTGAGCTGAGCTGATGCCCGGCACGATGCTCAAAGGAATGTTGGCTTGACGGCAGGCATCAATTTCTTCTCCTGCGCGTCCAAAAATAAGGGGATCACCGCTTTTAAGGCGCACGACGTGCTTGCCTTCTTTGGCCAGTTTTACAATCAAGCCGTTGATGTCTCCTTGGCGGCATGAGGGGCCATGCCCTGTTTTACCCACCAGAATGCGCTCTGCCTCGCGCCGCGCTATTTCCAAAATGGCAGGAGCGACAAGTGCATCATACAAAATCACATCCGCCGATTGCAGCATCCGCACGGCTTTTAGCGTGAGAAGTTCAGGGTCACCTGGGCCAGCGCCGACAAGCGAGACACGCCCCATCTGGCGTTCTGGCGCATCCGCATCAATGCTTGCCATAAGCTCGCGCTGATCCTCACCTGTGGGTTTGCGCGTGAGACCTGCAAGTGCTTTAGCGGTAAATGCTTCCCAGAATGTGCGTCGCTTCGCAAAGGGAAGCGCAAGGGCTTGAACAGCAGGTCGCCAGTCTTGGGCGGCTTGCGCCCAGCTTTTGAGGCTTTGGGGCAAAATCGCCTCAATTTTTGCGCGGATGGCCTGACCAAATACAGGTGCTGCGCCATCGGTGGAGATCGACACAATCAGAGGAGAGCGATTGACAATGCCGCCAAACTGAAAATCGCAAAAGGAAGGCTTATCGACAATATTCACAGGGCAGCCCGCTTTGCGTCCTGCTTTGATAAAGGCAAGCGCCTCCTCTTCTTCCTCCACATCGGCGATGGCGAGCGTTGTCCCTGTCAGATCATCAGGTGTCCAGTGGCGCGGGTGGAGGGTGAGAGTGCCTGTTTGTTGCGTCATGCCCGTGTTTGACAAGGGCATCCACGCCTTCTCTTCTTCACCCGTCGCTAAGTCGTGGATACGCGGGTCAAGCCCGCGCATGACGGCCTGAGGTTCAAGAGTATATCTTTCCAAAAGCGCATTAAACGCTTCACCATCTTCATTGTTCGTAAACACATGCACATTCGCACCAGCGGCCAGAAGCAGTTCCGCTTTCCACGCTGCGCCCTCGGACGATCCCACCAGCACAACTTTTTTGCCCTTAAGTTTGAAGAACACAGGCAATACGGCAAGCGGTTCGATGCGTGCAGGAGTGGATTGGGGGGGGAGGTTCATGCAATCTCGTTTCGCGTCGATAAATTCTGACTCATCTTGACATGGTAAGACTTACCATGATGCATATTCCTATATCCCCTCACCATATGTATTTCCGGTTGTTGATGTTTCGTCCCGAATAATACCATATTCACTGCGCGCCCAAGCGCGCTCATGCAAATAATAAAGAACAAGTTTGATCAAAATTTCAGCGCTCACAACACTGAGTGCAATCCATAAACGGTGCGTGAAAAGATAAACCAACCCGAAGGTTATGGCAGATGCTTTCAGGCGCCATGTCAGCGCTTTAAGAGCGCTGCGGCGCTTGTTTTCACCCGCTCGCTCAAGCCACGTATTCCAACCATTTTTAAGACGCTGCATCATTGAAAGCGCATCTTGAGGCGCTTGAAGAGCCTGTGTATCCGCATCAAAATCAATCAGCCCGAGCGCAACCGTATTGTTGGTGATTTTATCAATGAGAATGAAACCGCCCAGATCATGATTATCGCGATAATTTGTGGTGGTGAGGGGACGATCAAGCTCTAAGGTAGCTAAACCGATTTCATTCATTTTAAGCGCGTTAGCCTCTTGAGGTGTAAACGCATGAATATCAATGCTGTAATGTAGTTTTCCTAACGTTGCGGTCAGGGTCTGAGTGCCCAGCTTGAGCCAGTATGCCCCTTTGGGTTTGAGTGCGGCCTCATTGAGCCAGAGCAGGCGGGCATTAATGCGGTTGTGTACGAGACCTGTCAAAGCGCCTTTTACCAGCACATCACCGCGTGAAATATCAATTTCATTGCTCATGGTGAGGGTAACCGCTTGCCCTGTCACCGCCTCAATCAAATCACCATCATAGGTGACGATGCGTGTAATCGTGCTGGTCTGGCCACTGGGCAGGGCTGTAATAGAATCGCCCACTTTGATTGACCCACTGGCGACCCAGCCTGCATATCCCCGAAACGTGTGATCAGGGCGATTAACCCATTGCACAGGAAAGCGAAACGCTTGTTCTTCAAATTGTGAATTGCTCACATCCGCCGCTTCAAGATGGGCAAGAAGCGTCTGACCTTGATACCACGACATGTGTGTTGAGGGGGTTGTGACATTATCCCCTTTGAGCGCAGACATCGGGATCGGCGTGATGGTCTCAAAGCCTAAATCTTTGGCCATCTCAAGGTAATCGCGCACGAATTGATCAAACGTTTCTTGTTTGTAATCCACCAGATCCATTTTATTAATGGCGACAACCACATGCCTCACCCCAAGCAGGGAGACGATGTAAGAATGGCGGCGGGTTTGCGGCAAAATGCCTTTGCGCGCATCAACCAGAATAACAGCCAGATCAGCGGTGGACGCGCCTGTCGCCATGTTGCGGGTGTATTGCTCGTGCCCTGGGGTATCGGCGACAATAAAACCACGGCGCGGTGTCGAGAAATAACGATACGCCACATCAATGGTGATGCCCTGTTCGCGCTCTGCCGCTAAACCATCAACCAGCAATGCAAAATCAAGCTCTTCGCCTTGTGTGCCGAATTTTTTGGAGTCTTTATCAAGCGCCGAAAGATGATCTTCAAACACGAGTTTTGAATCATAAAGCAAACGGCCAATGAGTGTAGACTTGCCATCATCCACCGATCCACAGGTGATAAAGCGCAACAGCTCAGGCTGCTGTGGTTGAGGTTCAGAACGCGCTTGAGGTGTTAGCGTGTCGTTTTCAAGGGGTTTGGTGGCGATTGCGTTCTGGAGCATTGTTGGGACTCTGGTGATAAGCGAATAGACAATAGACAGTGGTGAATGGTGAATAGTTAAGAGAGCGGTTTTAAGAAAGACGTGTCATGACGGTTCATGTTTCATGCGTTAGAATCTCAACCGTCATGCGCGGGCTTGACCCGCGTATCCACGTATATCTAAAATATATCATCCCCTTCCAATCAAAATTATGATTTATGCCCCCAAACCCATCGGGACAGAAACACAGATGTAATAGAAATCAATACGATCGACATAACTACTAAAAAGCCACTTATTGCATAAATCAGTGTTTTTTCTAAATTAAACATTTTTAATGAACTGCTCAAATCAAGTTTTCCTAATCTCATTTTGGCAATTTCATGTGGGCCAACCCAAGCATCATGAGTTGAACAACCAAGAGACTTGGCATTAATATTTCCATAGTCGTTCAAATGCGCTTTTGTTAATTCGTCTGGAATTCGTTCAACACAATCATATATTAAGCGTATTTCAGAAGATCTTTGCTTATCTTTAGAATACAACTCAAGGTCACTAATTACGTTATATCCAGCCGAGAATAGTCCAACAACACAAGCCAATCGAAATCCTCTCCATATCCAAATCCGCATGTTTTAAACCTTAGTGATTTTAGTAAAAACGTGGATACGCGGGTCAAGCCCGCGCATGACGGTTGGTGGTTCACGAGTGCTGTTCCGAGCAACCTCTAAAAATACCCTTCCTGTTTTTTTTGTTCCATGGAAGCGCTGCCATCGTGGTCAATGACACGACCTTGACGCTCAGAGGTGCGTGAGGTGCGCATCTCGGTGATGATCTCCTCGAGTGTCGTCGCTTCACTTTCAACTGCACCTGTAAGCGGATAACAACCCAATGTGCGAAAACGCACCATTTTGGTTTCGACCACTTCACCTTTTTCAAGTGTCATGCGTTCATCATCGCGCATGATCAGCGTGCCGTTACGTTGCACAACAGGACGGGGGGCGGCCAGATAAAGTGGCACAATCGGGATATTTTCACGCAAGGTGTAGTCCCAGATGTCGGCTTCCGTCCAGTTCGAGAGCGGAAATATACGCAAGGTTTCGCCAAGACGTTTTCGGGTGTTATAAAGTCGCCACGGCTCGGGACGTTGGCTTTTGGGATCCCACCGATGACCCAGAGCGCGAAGCGAAAAGACGCGCTCTTTCGCACGCGATTTTTCTTCATCGCGCCGCGCACCGCCAAAGGCCGCATCAAAGCCGAATTTATCAAGGGCTTGTTTGAGCGCCTGTGTTTTCATCACATCGGTATGCAGGCGCGAGCCGCTATCGAAGGGATTAATCCCTGCTTTCACGCCCTCTTCATTGGTGTGAACATGGAGTGTTAATCCGAGTGTTTTGGCGAGATTATCTCGAAATGCGATCATCTCGCGGAATTTCCATGTGGTATCCACATGAAGCAAGGGGAAGGGCGGTTTTCCTGGGTAAAACGCCTTCATCGCCAGATGCAGCATCACGCCTGAATCTTTGCCGATGGAATAAAGCATCACAGGGTTTTCGCACTCGGCGGCCACTTCACGGATGATGTGAATGCTCTCCGCTTCAAGTTTTTGCAGGTGTGTGAGCTGGATCATAAGGTTGCCCCCGTTCGCACAAGTCGCCCATCCGCGCCCACATGAAGGCCGCATTCTTTTTTATTGTCGTTTTCCCACCACCAGCGACCAGCGCGCTCATCCTCCCATGATTCAATCGCACGGGTGCAAGGTGCGCAACCAATAGACGGATAGCCCTTTTCGTGGAGCGGGTTAATGGGTATGTGATGCTCTTTCGCCAATGCCACAAGTTGCTCACGGGTATGATCAATGAGTGGATTGACCTTAATCAAGCCACGCGCTACGTTTACTTCAGCGAGATGAAAATGTGAGCGGTTGGCCGATTGATCGCCTCGTAAACCTGTCATCCAGAGATGAGCACCCTCTAAGGCACGTGCGAGTGGGTGTGTTTTACGCACATCGCAACACGCTTTGCGCTTCTCCACTGCTTCATAAAACCCGTTAATGCCTTGTGTTTTGATGAGGGTTTCAAGCTGGTTTTGATCAGGATAAACCGCTTTAATGCGCACGCCATAATGCGTTTCTGTTTTCGCCCACAGTTCATAGGTTTCTGGAAACAAACGCCCTGTATCGAGCGTGATCACGTCTATCTGGAGTTTGGCTGCAAAAATAAAGTGTGAGAGCACCTGATCTTCCAGCCCAAAGCTTGTGGTGAACACACGCTTTCCTGCCAGTTCCCCTTTGGCTTCGTGGGCAATCACAGCAAGGCGTTCACGCAAGGGCAGCGCGCTCAAGGTGGCGTTGAGGGCGGTAGCGATTTCGGGTAGGGAGGGGCTCATTGCAGCCTTCTTGTTTTGCCATGACAGTTGAGTGTTATCCTGAACGAAGTGAAGGATCTCCTAAATGCAAGTCCCATGAGTGGCAAACCTTCAATGTGAGGTAGTCGCTTAATGTTGAGCGTATGTGTCATCTCTCTTCTCTACAACTAAATTTTATCCACTACGCTTTTGATTGAAGAAATAGAAAATTTCTTAATTTTGTTGACTCCCCTTTTGTAACAACCCACATCGTCAACTGACAAAGTCTATAAACATTTTTATATATAAAAATATCGAATTTAGACATTTTTTGAGTTCCAATTTCTTTATCGGCAATTGAAACGTGTTTTATTTCTTCTATTTGAATTTCTTCTATAATCTTATAAATTTCATATTTTTTATATTTTAAATATGAAACTTGAATTCCCAAATGCTCATGCGCTGTTGTTTCCATCGCTTTCATACTAATCAACATACCTCTTTTTCCCAATAAAGCAGTCACTATTCCTAGAAAAAATCCAGAAAAAACCCAAATCCACGTTAATCTGCACGGACGCGTTCCATAATCTAACATCATTTTTCGGAATATATCGCGATGACGTCGCTCATCCTCGCGCACTTCATTAATAACTAGCTTCATATGTGGACACGTAAAGTTTACAACCAGCATCTGAGCTTTATACAACCATACTGCACCAAATTCTGCAGCATGATTAACGTTAAGTATATTATGAATGACTTTAACGGCATCTTGTTTCATAACTTCAATCTCATTCTTTCCTCATAAATCGCGCAATCTCATCAAAGAGATTCTTCGCTATGCTCAGAATAACAAAAATAGGGCAGAGAGAGCAAACTCATCACCTCACACCCCCTTCAAGCGTGCAGCGCGGCGCTGTTCAAGAATATTTCCCGACGCTACGTAACCGCGTTGATAGGTGCATGAGACGCTTTTATATGCCTCAAGCCACTGTTCAACAGGTTGACGCTCGAATACGGTTTCGGGGATGTCCACCTCATCAAAGCCACAGGCGATGGCATAGGCGAACTGATCTGTAATCAAAGGACCGCCGGCGCGTAAGGTGTTTACAAATCCTGTGCGGCGCAGGCGTTTGGCAATCGAAAACCCGCGTCCATCGGAAAATGACGGAAAATTGATCGCAATCAGAGATAAACGGGGAAGCCACGCCTCTATTTCGCTGATGTTGAGCGTATTTGGAACGAAGATTCCAAGCTTGATACCTTGAGCGAGCGTATTGTCGCCTTCCTGCGCAAGACGGGCAAGCGGTAGTAAAACAGCCTGTGCTTGCGGTAATGCATCCTCGCCTTCAAGGCGGATAAAGATGTCTTCTTTTACCCCGTTAGGATTAAGCAGCGTCATCGACTGTCTCCTGAAAAGCCTCTTTAAATGGGGCAATGCCAACACGCCGATAAGTGTCGATAAACGGCTCATCATTCTGGCGCTGATTGAGATAAACGGTGACGATTTTTTCAATCGCGTCGGGAACATCTTCAGCGCCCACACCGGGACCCAAGCGCTCGCCAATGGCAGCGTTTTGTGTGGCATCGCCGCCAAGGGTGATCTGATAGGATTCAATGCCGCTTTTCTCTAGCCCCAAAATCCCAATATGCCCCACGTGATGGTGTCCACAAGCGTTGATACAGCCTGAGATTTTGATATTGAGAAGGCCAATCATTTTTTGCCGCGCTTCATCTGAAAAGCGCTTCGCAATCGCCTGAGCAATCGGAATGGAACGGGCAGTCGCCAAAGCACAATAATCAAGCCCAGGGCATGAAATAATATCGGTGATCAACCCTGCATTCGCGGTTGCCAGCTCGACGCGCCCCAGCTCTTGCCACACCTCAAACAGATCATTGAGGCGCACATGACACAGCACCAGATTTTGCAGATGCGTGACGCGCAATTCGTCAAAACTGTATTTTTCAGCCAGATCAGCAATGACGCGCATTTGTTCACCCGTTGCATCTCCCGGCGCGCCGCCAATGGGTTTAAGCGAGATGGTGATCGCTGCGTATCCTGCAACCTTATGCGGATGCACATTCGTATCTACCCATGACGCAAACGCAGGATTAGCCGCTTTATAAGCCTCAAGTTTAGCCGATTTCTCAGATAAAACCGTGTAATCTGGCGCTTTGAAATAGGCGCTAATGCGCTCTAATTCTTCAGGATCAGCATTAATTGAGGGGCCATCGAGCTGTGCAAATTCGGCTTCAACCCGTTTTGTAAACTCTTCAGCGCCAATTTCATGCACGAGAATTTTCACCCGCGCCTTATATTTGTTATCACGTCGCCCCTCTAAATTATAAACGCGCATAATCGCTTCTAAATAGGCGAGCAGATCTTTTTTAGGCAAAAATTCACGCACCACTTTACCGATCATTGGCGTGCGCCCGAGGCCACCCCCGACAAGCACCTCATACCCAACCTCATGGGTATCAGGATGACGCACGATGCGAATGCCGATGTCATGGGCTTTGACCGCTGCGCGATCATGGGTAGCACCCGTCACGGCGATTTTAAATTTACGCGGCAGATAATCAAATTCAGGATGAAGCGAGGACCACTGGCGGATCAGCTCACACACGGGACGCGGGTCTTCGATCTCGTCGGTGGCGACCCCTGCAAAATGATCCGCCGTGACATTGCGAATGCAGTTGCCCGAGGTTTGAATGGCGTGCATCTCTACATCGGCCAAAAGATCAAGAATAGTGGGCACATCTTTGAGTTTAGGCCAATTGTATTGAATGTTTTGGCGTGTGGTGAAGTGGCCATAACCTTTATCAAAGGTATCGGCAATATAAGCGAGTTGTCTCAGTTGTTTTGATGAAAGCGTGCCATAAGGAATAGCCACGCGCAACATATAAGCATGAAGCTGAAGATAAAGACCGTTTTTCAAACGCAAAGGTTTAAACTCGTCTTCTGTTAAAGAGCCATCCAGACGACGCGCCACTTGTGCGCGAAACTGGTTGACCCGTTCGCGCACAAACGCTGCATCAAATTCATCGTAGCGATACATTTGTATCTCCTTATTTCAGACCCGTGCCATAAGGCGCGATAGCTGTTTGTGAAACAGACAGCGCAGACTTGTCTGTTATGCCCCTTTGGGCTTTGGAAGAAAAGACATGGATGGCAAGGACAACCCTTGCCATGACGGTTGGGTTTCGAGCACAATACTCATCATCATTTTAACCTCGTACTCGCAGCCCGATAAGGCGCAAAGCCGTAATCGGCTTGCTTGCCCCAATGGGGATGAATGCTTGGCCCTAATGTTTTAATGCGCTCACGATAGTGTTTAGGTTGCGGGATGCCCTCTTCATTGAGCGTTATATCCACCAAATAAACATCGACAACCTTATTGGCTTTGAATTGTGCTTGGCCAATGGCTTCGAGCCGATCTGCTTCCTCATCGGTGTGCGCAATCATAGCAAGACGTGGATCACGTACCCATCCTTCAGTAGCGTTTTCATGTCCCCAGAACACCACATCCCCTTCCAATAAATCGTTGGCATTCAGGATTACAGGAAGGGGTGGGCGTTTGGCGGTTGTCATTGTTTTTAAAGACCTCATTTTTCAAGAGTAACACAACTGAATCTCAACCGTCATGGCCGTGCTTGACACGGCCATCCACGTCTTCAACACGTTTAATCCGTGGATACGCGGGTCAAGCCCGCGCATGACGGTAGGATTTTATTAAGCCACCTTGAGTCGTTTTTGTAGTTCGGTCGATGATGTCGTATATTGAAAACGCAGCTTTTCATCAGGACGCGCGACTTTAAATGCCGCATGACTTGCAAGAGCCGCTTCGTGAAAGCCCGATAAAATCAGTTTGAGTTTTCCAGGATACCAGTTGATGTCACCGATGGCAAAAATACCGGGTGTTGAGGTTTGAAACTTTTCTGTATCAACATGAATTTGCTTGCCGTCCGCGAGATCAAGACCCCATTCGGCGATGGGTCCTAGCTCGATGTTGAGGCCATAAAAAGTAAGCAATCGATCCGCGTCAAGAACCTGTGCGCCTTCTTTCCCTGTGATGGTGATCTGAGAAAGCTGACCATTATCGCCTGATAACGCGCTAATATCGCCCTCAATAAAACGCATCTTTCCTTGCGCAACCAGCTCCTGCATTGCTGCAACCGAAGCAGGCGCGGCGCGAAAACGCGCACTGCGATGCACCAAAGTGATGGATTTTGCGTCTTTTAAAAGATCAAGCGTCCAGTCAAGCGCACTATCACCGCCTCCCGCAATAACTAGATCCTTATTCGCAAAAGAAGCGCGATTACGCACCGCGTAAAACAATGATGCGCCTTCAAACTCCTCTGCACCATCCACCTTGACACGGCGCGGCGCAAAGCTTCCTGCACCAGCAGCAATGAAGACAACGCTTGCATCAATCTCATCACCTTCACTGGTGCGCACATGATAGCGACCATTCTCATTTTTTTGAAGTGACGTGACCAGACGCCCTAATCTGAATGTCGGATCAAAAGGTGCGATCTGCTCAATCAATTTATCGGTTAACTCTTGTCCTGAAATGATCGGATAAGCGGGTATATCGTAGATCGGCTTTTCAGGATAAAGTTCAGAGCATTGACCGCCCACTTTATCAAGCGTATCAATCACCACAGCTTTTAAGCCCAGCAAGCCTAGCTCAAACACCGCAAAAAGCCCCACAGGGCCTGCCCCAATGATTGCAACATCATATGATTCTGAAGACGTTGGCTCTTGCCCTGTCATTATGCTCATGTCGTTTACTCACTCATGTCCTTAAAAACTTAAGCGTGTTTGAAGCGCATTAAAATTGTGATTGCAAGAGCGTTTTATTTGCGTAATAACGTTCGATATATAGAACGATTTGTTTATCATACACAATTTCTAATTTACAATCAATCACGAGTTTTTGTTTTAAATTACAAAATTAAACGTAATTAATGGATCAAGAGGGGATCGTCATGCCGGCGACGCTCAGTCAGACACATCCTGCGTTGGATACAACGCTTCAATTGAATACGCGATGTATTCATGCGGGTACGGCGCCTCATGTAGGCACGGGTGCTCGGGCTGTACCCATTTTTCAAACCAATGGTTTTGTCTTTGATGATCAAGCGCACGGTGCGGCCATTTTTGCCCTTAAACAGCAAGGATTTTCCTATTCACGTGGTTCTAATCCCACCGTGTCTGCGCTTGAGCGCCGCATTGCTTCACTCGAAGGCGGTAAGGCTGCGGTCGCTTTTTCATCAGGGCAGGGCGCGTGGCTCGTTGCCTTACTAGCACTTTGTGAAGCGGGCGATGAATACGTTGGTTCACGCCATGTTTTTGGTGGTTCGCTCGCTCTCATGAACCGGCTTCACCAGCGCCTTAATATCAAGGTCAATTGGGCTGATCCGACTGCTGAAGGGATCGCAGCTGCTATTACCCCTCAATGTAAAGCAATTATTATCGAATCCATTGTGAATCCCACAGGCGAAGTCGTGGATATTGGTGCGATAGCAAAAGTTGCCAAAGCGCATCACCTGCCTCTTTTGGTTGATTCAACGCTGGCAACTCCTGCTTTGCTGCGCCCGATTGAACATGGCGCGGATATTGTGATTCACTCAGCGTCTAAATTCCTTGTCGGTAATGGCACGGCTATTGGGGGACTGGTGGTGGATGCGGGCACATTTGCATTTCACAACGATCCCCGTTTTCCTCTGGTGAGTGCCCCTTGGGAGGATTATGAAGACATTAATCTGAGCGAACAATTCCCCGCGCATCCTTATGCAGCGGCGTGCCGTGTGCTGGGATTGCGCGAATTGGGGCCTTGCCTGTCTCCCATGACGGCGTTTTTTATTCTCACAGGCATTGAAACCTTGCCGCTTCGCATGAGCCGCCATTCTGACAATGCCTTAATGGTGGCGCAATTTCTGCACGCACATCCAGCGGTTCAACACGTGAGTTATCCAGGCCTTGCCACGCATTCCAATCACGCCCTCGCAACGCGGTTGTGCCCTAAAGGTTTAGGCTCGATTTTTATGATCACGCTACACTCAGCGGATCACGCCCGTTATGTGCTTGAGCGCGTTACTTTGTTCTCGCATCTGGTCAATATTGGTGAAACTCGCTCGCTGATTGCACATCCTGCCTCAACAACGCATCGCTCACTCACTGTTGAACAGCGTGCGGAATTTGGTATCACGGACGCGACCTTGCGCCTCTCGATTGGTTTAGAAAATGTTGAAGATCTGATTGCTGATTTGAATAACGCGTTAAGTCTATAGCTATTTCAAGCGCACTGATTTATATTGCTTACGCGAGGCTATGACGTTCGTGAGGCGATGCATTCTCCGGTCCCATACCGATCCTTAGGGAGCTGTCCCTGATGGAGTCCGTGGACTCCGACACACGGTGCCCACCTTACTTATGTAGGGTTCCGGGATCAACTGTCCACGGCGTTCGTGGCTTCGCAACTCATTTAAGATGGTATATTGTCAGGTATTTTTCCAGACGTGTCGATATCCCCAATTGCATTCACCATATCGATGATTTTACGTCTCACTTTTTCATCTCGAATGCGCATGAATGCTTTTGTGAGTTGAACACCTTCTGAGCTTGATAAAAAATTTGCGATATAGCTGCCACTCGGTGCTTCCTGTAAGCCACCAACACCTACGGTTTGTGAGCCAGATAAGCCCTCAAAAAAGAATTCAACTGGAACTTCAAGAATATTGGAGATTTGTTGTAAACGACTCGCACCGATGCGGTTTGTGCCCTTCTCGTATTTTTGAACTTGTTGAAACGTTAAACCCAGCGCCTCACCCAAACGTTCCTGACTCATTCCGACCATCATGCGGCGCATACGTACACGTCCACCGACGTGGAGGTCTACGGGGTTCGGATTCTTCTTCGTTATCATGCTTTTAACCAACTCTTCATACGTAATAGACATGGAGACTAACGTTTTGTCAGACAATTTAGTCATTGCGCGTGTGTGACATATTTTTTTTATTCTGTCACCCCCTACGTTTTATCACCGTTTCCAACTGAGTACACTAGCAATTCCAAAGCACATAATAATTATATTAATAAAAAAAAGATCGCCAAAGCGTGCATAGGGGGGCATGGATATTGTTTGAGGCAAGTTGCTGTCAAGAACGCCTTCATATCCAAGGGGTAAGCTATTGCGTATGCGCCCATAAGGATCGATGACAGCTGAAATACCCGTGTTTGCTGCTCTTACAAGCGGCACGCCTTCTTCAATTGTGCGAAGACGTGCTTGCGCAAAATGCTGATAAGGTCCCCACGTTTTGCCAAACCATGCATCGTTTGTGACATTCAGCATCAATCCAATCTGACTTGACGACGAAGACATATCAGAAAGATCAGACGCTAATGGCACAACTTGAGGGATAACTTTGTTCGGGAAAATAGCTTCATAACAAATTAAAGGAGCAATAAGGGGTAAGCCTATAATGCTCAAAGGTGTTTGTCTTTCAGCCGCTTCAAACCCTCCTGGAAGTTGGATTAATTGGCGCAAACCAAGTCTCTGGAGCCAATCCATGAAGGGGAGATACTCTCCGAATGGAACCAAATGAACTTTATCAGCGGTCGCTTGGACGCTGCCGTCGTGATTAATAACCTGAATAGAATTACGATAACGGGAGCGTGTTTCACCTGGCAGTCCCTCACGCAGTGTGGCCGCGCCTGTGATCAATGTCACACCTTGCGGAAGTAGCTCTGCGATTTGCGTGAGTGCGACTGTATCTTTTGCTAAAATGAAAGGAAAAGCCGATTCAGGCCAAATTAAATGGGTGATATCTGCAACACCGGTTGATGTGGGTGATGTTGCGCGATCACTCAGATCAAGATACCGCTTCATAATCTCTTCACGATTTTCAACGCGAAATTTAGCATCTTGGGGCAAATTAGGCTGCATAATGCGTAATTTAACATTGGCAACATCAGCGACGGGGTTAGCTGGAATACGCCATGCACCATATCCGGCTAATCCGACTAATAAAATCATAGCAACACATGTTCCGCGCCACTGCACATGTCGTCCTGTTGTGAGTGTTGCGGGTAGAGCGCACAAGAAGATGCTAAGGGCTGTCAAACCATAAAGCCCAATGATTGAAGCGATTTGTGCGAGCCATAAATGCTCAGCAAATGCCATGCCATAGCTATTCCATGGAAAGCCTGTCAACACATGTCCACGTAACCATTCACTCAAGCCTAAACCCCATGTCAAAGCCAGAATGCGCCCAATGCCTTGACTCCAAACAAGGCGTGCAAGCATAAATCCTAAGGCGTGGAAAAGGGCTAATACGGCTGGTAGTCCGACGACGGCGAGCGGCATGAGCCATGCAAAACGGTCAGCTTCAACTAAGAAAGCTGCTCCTAACCACCATAATCCCGCTAAAAAGAAGCCAAAGCCAAACCACCATCCCGTTACAGCGGATGTCCAGAGTGTAGCTGGCATGGAGCGTGATGCAGCCCCATCAAGAAGCCAGACTGCGCAAACAAGCGATATGACAAGTGCCGGCAGAACACCAAAAGGCGCCATGGCCAACGCCCCAAGCGCACCTGCTATAAGAGCGATCAACGCTCGTGACCATCCCCAAGAAATCACAATACTTTGATAAAAATGATTGAGTGTTTTTTCAAACATCAGACATTGTCCCGTGTGTTAACGGGTCTTTTGCAGTTTTTTTTTCGCTCATACCAGCGTTTGATTGCTGTGTATCATGTCCCATCGTGCTTTGATTATGATCCGATGGCGCGGCTTTCGTTTCATGAGCATCTGGTCTGAATTTATCTTTATTCGATATCATATCAGGCGTTGGCGATGATTTTGGCGCTGGTTTAGGTGATTTTTCGCCGTTGCTTTGTGTGCGTCTGATATAAAGACGCACCCGTTTAATGCGTCGTGCATCAGCATCAAGAACATCACACTCTAATCCAAAGGGGAGTTCAATCACTTCGCCACGCGCTGGCACACGTCCTGTAATGGTTGTGATGAGACCTGCAAGCGTATCAATGCCCTCAGCAATATCATCCTCAGCGAGATTAAACTTCAATATATCAGCAGCTTCTTCAAGAGAAACACGCGCATCTGCAATGTATGTATCTTCACCTAATGATTGAATGGCGGGAGCGCCATCGTCATCATGCTCATCTTCAATATCCCCCACGACCATTTCTACAAGATCTTCAATTGAGATTAGTCCGTCTGTACCGCCATATTCATCAATGACAAGTGCCATGTGTGTGCGTGTCGCTTGCATACGTGCAAGCAGATCAACAGCAGGCATAGAGGGGGGGGCGTAAAGCACAGGGCGTAAAATACGGGCACTTGCAAGTGTTTGACTTAAATCAACACTTGCAAGGTTGGGGATATCAAGGCGATCATTCTTGCGCCGTACACGTGCGACAACGGGTGCTTTTTCTGCACACGCAGCCAAATGATCAACGAAGTCACGGATATGTACCATGCCTCGGGGATCGTCGAGTGTTTCGCCATAAACGGGTAGGCGCGAGTGTCCAGCGGCTCGAAATGCTTTGAGGGTATCTCCCAAAGACATTTCAGCAGGTATTGCGATAATGTCAGCGCGCGGAACCATGACATCGCCAACACGCAGACCCCTGAGCTTAAGAATATTTTGAAGCATTGCCCGCTCTTGCGGGGAAAAGTCCGTGTTGTTAGGCGTATTTTCTGCAAGTGCATCGACGAGCTCTTCACGTGGAGAGTGAAGACCGATGCGGACGCGCAAGCGAGTCAATAACAGGTCAAGCCAACGGGGAGATGATGTGTTGAGAGGTTCAGAAGGGGACGATGTTGACATCAGTCGATGGAGCCTTTGAAGCGATTTAGCGAATCATTATATACAGGAGTGAGGTTCCACAACAAGGGCATACAATGTAGAAGAGGCGTTTAAAATATACTCAGGGTATGTGAAATAAGCAACTATGGCTTGACAATTCAAAAACCTTGCCCACATCACCCGTTTAATATCTTTTCATTTAACTGTTCGTCAATCCCATTTGGTGTTGTATGGATAGGACGGAGTAGGTGGACTGGGTGAAAGTGTTATTGAAGTGATCGACGTTCCTGACGGTAGAGGTTGCGGTTAAGAGTGCACCTTTAGAGGGTTGTCAGGTCTTTTTTTAACATTCACTGCAGTGTATCAGGGCGCTTAGTTTTTGTTTATGTCATTTGAGCAGCTTGCGACAATTTCATGCCGCAAGAGTGTTTTTGTAAACATGATCACTTTGACTTATGTGCAGCCTGTTATCTTGTGGGTGTAGACTGCCACCACTGTCAGATGAGGTCAAGCGCTTGCATTGAGAAAATCGTTGATAACGGTGTTCTGATGTTTCGCTCGCTTGGCACTTAAGAGGTGATCACTCCGATGATGATATTGTCGGTGTGTTGATCTCACAAACAACACAATACGTGCCTGTTAGCATGATGGAATATTGAATCAAAAGGCTCTTTGAGGCCTTTGAGCGTTCAAAAGTGGAGAAAAAAAGATGGCGGCCAAGTCAAAAGAGCGTAGCGATGCTGAGACACCTGTTGATGTTGTCTCTGATGGGCCTTTGCTCGATCTGACCGATGCCGCTGTTAAGCGGATGATTAAGCTCGCAAAAAAGCGTGGCTATGTCACATATGAAGCGCTTAATGGTGTTCTCCCTTCGGAAGAGTTCACCTCTGAACAGATTGAGGATGTACTTGCTCAGCTCAATGAGATGGGAATCAACGTTATTGAAGCAGAGGATGCTGCTGAAGAGGGTGAAGGCGAGGAAGCGGGAGAAGAAGACGTTGAAGGCGGTGACCTGATCGAAGTCTCGCGTTCAACAGCCGTTGCGACTACGCGATCAACCGAAGTTGCGGATCGCACCGATGATCCCGTACGCATGTATTTACGTGAAATGGGTGCGGTTGAGCTGCTCTCACGTGAGGGTGAGATTGCGATTGCCAAGCGCATTGAAGCAGGCAGAGAGGCGATGATTGCGGGTCTTTGTGAAAGTCCGCTGACCTTTCAGGCGATTATTATTTGGCGTGATGAGTTGATGGAAGGTCGCGTACTTCTACGTGATATTATTGACCTCGAAGCCACCTACGCTGGTCCTGATGCTAAAGGTGCACCTATCATTCCCTCAACGGATATTGCCGCTGGAATCGTTGCAAGTCCTCTTGAGAATATTCCACCCCCCTCTCATTCAACCGGTGATCATGATGAGGAAATGGGCGAAGACACGGCTATCAGCGTTGAGCCAGAGATTGACGATGATGATTTAGAGAACAGCATTTCTCTTGCTGCTATGGAAGCTGAGCTTAAGCCTCGCGTTCTGACGACATTTGATAGTATTGCAGATAATTATAAAAAGCTTCGTCGTCTTCAGGTTGAGCATGTTGAGCAACGTTTGCAAAATTCAACGCTTAGCCCTGCCCAAGAGCGTAAATATAAAAAGCTTAAAGAAGAGATCGTGGCTGATGTGAAGTCGCTTTCGCTCAATGCCAATCGTATTGAGGCACTCGTTGAGCAACTGCATGATATTAACCGCCGGTTGATGTCGCTTGAAGGACGCCTCATGCGTCTTGGGGAAAGCTATGGCGTGGCGCGTGATGAATTTCTTAAGCATTATCAAAATGCTGAGCTTGATCCAAAATGGGTGCTGCGCATTTCTAAGCTTGGCGGTAAAGGTTGGAAGGAATTTGTCGCTAAAGGCAAGGATCAGATTAAAGAGCTACGTGAGCAAATTCATCACTTAGCGGCTGAAACAGGACTTGAAATTCAAGAGTTTCGCAAAATTGTTGCGCTCGTTCAAAGGGGCGAAAAAGAATCCAGCCAAGCTAAAAAAGAAATGATTGAAGCCAACTTGCGGCTCGTTATTTCGATCGCTAAAAAATACACCAATCGCGGCCTGCAGTTTCTTGATCTTATTCAGGAAGGCAATATCGGCCTTATGAAGGCGGTCGATAAATTTGAATATCGGCGCGGTTATAAATTTTCAACCTATGCTACATGGTGGATTCGTCAGGCGATTACGCGCTCAATTGCGGATCAAGCGCGCACAATTCGTATTCCAGTCCATATGATTGAGACGATTAATAAAATCGTTCGGACATCGCGCCAGATGCTTCATGAATCAGGGCGGGAGCCAACCCCTGAAGAGCTTGCCGAAAAACTCGCTATGCCGCTTGAAAAAGTGCGCAAGGTTCTCAAAATCGCAAAAGAGCCTGTTTCATTGGAGACTCCCATTGGAGACGAAGAAGATTCACACTTGGGCGATTTTATTGAGGATAAAAATGCTGTACTTCCGATTGAAGCAGCGATCCAGACAAATTTACGCGAAACAACAACGCGCGTGCTCGCTTCTTTGACACCCCGTGAGGAGCGGGTATTGCGGATGCGTTTTGGTATCGGCATGAATACGGATCATACGCTAGAGGAAGTGGGTCAGCAATTTTCAGTGACACGTGAGCGTATTCGTCAGATTGAGGCGAAAGCATTGCGCAAACTCAAGCATCCAAGCCGTTCGCGTAAACTCAGATCGTTTTTGGATAATTGATCATATCAATACGCCATTATGCTTATTGGGAGCGTAAAAAAATGATTGTTACGTTTTACGTTCCAAAAACTCAATGAGTGCTGATACAGCTTCGTCTGTCGTCACTTCCATCATCGCTTTTTGAATTTTAATGGCGCGGGATTTTTCACCTTCCGACATGATAAGAATGACTGTTTCAAGCCCCGGACAGGCGGGATCATTGCATTCTATTTCTGATACCTTGATAGTGAAAGAGGTATCATTGTGTTGTTGGTTTAAATAATGAAGGACACTTACTTTAATGGCCTCTTGTGCCTGATCGTGTGCAGGATGAGATGAGGGTTTTAAGCGTTGTCGCCACTGGTTTAAATCAAATGCGCACATCGTCTGTTTAAAAGGTTATGACATATCAGGCTTGAGAGACGAGCCGACCTCTTTAAGAAATGCAGCGGCGGTGAAAAGTGCATGATAGCGCAATCCCGTTTTTTCAATCGTTTCACGTGCGCCTTCCTGACGGTCAACGAGCGTGAGAATCATCACGACATCTGCTCCCGCGTCACGACATGCCTCAACCGCTTTTAGAGCCGATTCGCCTGTTGTTGTCACATCTTCTAAGATAATGACGCGCTTGCTCTCGAGACTTTCGGTTGGATCGAGGCCTTCAATGAGTTTTTTTGCACCATAATCTTTGGGCTTTTTACGCACGAAAAAGCCTTTAATGGGATGCCCACGCTCAAAACTAAGCTGACATACCGCACTGGTGACAGGCACTGCGCCCATCTCAAGGCCGCCAACATAATCAGCGCCAATATTTTTCACCTCATCAAACAACAGACGTGCAAGCAATGCCGCGCCTTGTGGGTGAAACATTGTCGGCTTCATATCAAAATAAAAATGACTTTTACGCCCTGAAGCAAGTGTCACATCTTTTAATCCAAATGAACGCTGCTTGATGAGAGCAAACAATGTGCTGCGATCACGCTCGATATCATGAGATGTCGCATGATGAAGGGTGGGCGATAAAACAGCACTCATTGGATGATCCTTATCTTTTTACCACATATCAAGGGCGAAACGCGCCTGATCCGACATGCGGCTTTGATCCCACGGTGGATCAAAAGTCATATTAACGCTCACGCCCGATACACCGCGTACTGCACCCACTGCATTTTCAACCCAGCCCGGCATTTGTCCTGCAACAGGGCAGCCCGGTGATGTTAATGTCATGTCAATGGTGACGTGCCAGTTTTCATTAACATCGACTTTATAAATCAGCCCAAGTTCATAAATATCAACGGGAATTTCAGGGTCATAAACGGTTTTGAGCGCCGCAATAATATCATCAGTAATGCGATCAATTTCCTCTGGCGCGATGTCAGAGGGGATGGCCACGGTTGGTGCATGCGGCAAAGTGCTGTCAGATGTCTCTATACTCATATCAGCACCATAACGCCTTCTTGTGTTTAAGGAAATAGAACAACCTCATATTTTGCATGGCGCGAGCATACAAGTTGAGCTTAAATTTAATCAACATGTCATTCCTTCATTAAACAGGTATTGATGTTAAACGCAGGTGTGTGCGTCAGAGCACACGATTTGTGCATAAGGGCTTTGCGAAAATGGTTGGTTTCGTCTAAGGTCTCATGAGCATGATCTATACGGGGCGTAAGGTCATTGTTGAAAAGTGTCTCAATTGGCGCTGATCTTGGTTTAAACACAGTCAAAATGATATTTCGCAAGGGGATATAGAGATGAAAAAAGTTTTATGTGCGGTTGCACTTCTGCTTAGCGTTACAGCATGTAATACACCTGGTGAGAGAGCCGCTGGTGGTGCGCTTATTGGCGGTGCAACGGGTGCTGCCATTGGTGGTTTAGCGACGGGGCGTGCAGGTGGCGCTGTTGCAGGTGGCTTGATTGGCGCTGCGGGCGGCGCGATTATTGGTGCGTCAACAGCACCCGATCCTTGCCCTTACGGCACGTATCGTGATCGTTATGGTAATGTCTATTGCCGCTAGGAACTATCACCCTTTTAAAAGACATGAGCCGCTCCTTAGGGGGCGGTTTTTTTTATATCTGATCTATTAACGGGCTCTATTTCGCTTGTGAATTTTTCACACATGCCACTGTTTTCTGTTGGCAAGTTGTAAATCGTCATTAACGTATCTGTACATTGCGTGATTCGTCATCGACAAGGGTGTGAATTAAGGTCATTTTTAAAGCGGTGTTATGCAACACTCTGTTTTTAAATAAGTTTTTATGATGATTTTTTCAAAACATGGTGCGAAAGCGCCGCAATTTTCTGATGTGACAAAAAGAGGCGACTTTGTTTTCAAGTTTATCGACACGCAAAATGGGACGCTTTATGGCCAAAACCCCTTTTTCAGGCTTTAGCTCTGCCAGCGCAATGACATCAGGTTTTGCCGCGCGTGCTCTTAGTCGCTTACGTCGCCATATCGTTTCAAGCCGTCTTGATCATTTGATGTCTGAAGATCCCTATGTCGTTTTAGGGGCTAAACGCACCCTCACGAATGATCAGTTGAAGGCACTTTATCGACGTTGTGTTGCTGAGGTGCATCCTGATCGTATCATTGCACGTGGCTACTCTCCGGATGTGTTGCGTAAAGCGTCTGATCGCCTTGCTTTGGTCAATGCGGCTTGGAAGCGCATCAAAGATGAACGCGGTATCAGCTAAAAAACTCACGCTGTTGTTGGTTTTCACGTTCACAATCCATCCGTATTTATCCTGTAACCTTCTTTAAAGTCTATGCGATGCTGTTCGCGCTTGAAGGGAGAGGGATGTGAGCGATATTCCGAGTTTTAAAGCGCCTTATGCGTGCGATGATGTCGCGCTCGCGCAGCGCATATGGCCGCAGGTGAGTGCACTTTCTCAAGAGCAGCATGAGGAAATGTTGTCATTAGGGCAGCGTCTCATCCGTGCGATGCGTGTGCCGCGCAGCGGAATAGGCACACTTGATGACGTCTTGCGCGAGTATGCTTTAACGAGCCGTGAAGGTCTGGCGCTTATGGCGCTTGCCGAAGCCTTGTTGCGTATCCCTGACGCCACAACGGCTGATGCGCTTATTGAAGATAAAATCATTCAGGGTGATTTTTCCCATCACATTGTACAATCGGGAACGTGGCTGGCCAGTGCGTCAGCGTGGGCGCTTGGATTGTCTGATCGATTGCTTAAAGAAGATGATGACACGGCTTCTGTTTGGCAACGTTTATTGAAACGCTTAGGCCAGCCAACGATGCGCATCGCTATTCGTCAGATGATGCGCTTGATGGGAACGCATTTTGTTTTTGCACCGACCATTGAAGAAGCGCTGGCAAAATCAGCCACTCACGTTCACGCCCCGCAGACACACTTTTCATTTGATATGCTTGGGGAAGGTGCGCGCACCGAGGATGACGCGATCCGTTATTTTAATGCTTATCACCATGCGATAATGACGCTTAAGCAGAATGAATCTTTCGAAAATCACCAACGGTGCGGCATCTCAATCAAGTTGTCGGCGCTTCATCCGCGTTATGAGGCTATGCAGGAATCTCAGGTTCTTGAGGAGCTTGTGCCGCGCGTTGTTGTGCTTGCGCGTCTTGCTCAAAAGGGGGGCATTCCTTTAACCATTGATGCTGAAGAGGCCGAGCGTTTAGAGTTGTCCTTGTCCGTGATAGGGACTGTTCTGGCGCAGCTTTCAATAGATATTCAAGACGATAAAAACGCCATGTTCGGGATTGCGGTTCAAGCGTATCAAAAACGTGCGCTTGATGTGATTGAGCATATTGATGTGTTATCGCGCCACTTCAAACGGCGCTTAAGTGTGCGTCTTGTTAAAGGGGCTTATTGGGATACTGAAATTAAGCGGGCGCAAGAACATGGCCTTGAAGATTATCCGGTTTTTACACGTAAAGCCATGACAGATATGCATTATCTCGCATGTGCAAAGCGCTTGCTTGATTTGCGAGACAATCTTTATCCGCAGTTTGCTACGCACAATGCCATGAGTATTGCTCACATTGTGACCATGACACAGGGAGATGTTTCTGGCTATGAATTCCAGCGGCTTCATGGCATGGGCGAATTACTTTATGATGCGCTTTTAAAGGATTATCCTGATGTGATATGCCGCATTTATGCCCCTGTGGGTGGTCATAAAGATTTGCTTGCCTATCTTGTGCGGCGCTTGCTTGAAAATGGTGCCAATACATCTTTTGTTGCACATGCATCTGATCTTCATATCCCTATTGAGGCACTTTTAAAGCGTCCTGACGTGATGATCAAAACGCCTGATAATGCACGCCATACGCGTATTCCTCTTCCTATTGAGCTTTTTGGTATGGCGCGCCGCAATTCACGAGGGATTGCTTGGGGGCATCGCAAGAGCCGTGACGCGTTGTTTCATCAGGTGCAAGAATCTTTTGCGCGTTATTATGAGAAGGTACTGCTTGAGAGCGGAACATCGAAGGACTATCCCATCAAGCGCCCTCATGACGGCCACGTGATTGGCTTTAGAAAACAGTTTCAAAAAGACGATCTTGAAGCGGCATGGATACGGGTCAATGCTGGCTTTTTGCAATGGTCGCATCAACCTGTTGAAGCGCGTGTGCAGGTTCTTGAGCGTATGGCGCAAGCACTTGAGAATAATCGCGCTCATCTTATGGCGCTCTTAATTCATGAGGCAGGGAAAACATGGGATGACGCGCTTAATGAGTGGCGCGAGGCCATTGATTTTTGCCGTTATTATGCCGGTCAAGCCCGCTTAATGCTTAAAGAGCCTACAACACTCCCTGGTACTACGGGCGAAGATAATCGCCTAATATGGCGCTCGCGTGGGGTATGGATTGCGATATCTCCGTGGAATTTTCCACTTGCGATTTTCACGGGGCAAATTGCGGCCGCACTTGTCACGGGAAATACGGTCATTGCTAAAGCGGCTGAGCAAACGCCACTCATTGCGCGCGCGGCTGTGACATTATTTTTTGAAGCGGGTTTGCCGCCTGATGTGCTTGCGCTTGTAGAGGGCGATGGTTTAGTTGGGGCAACTTTGATTGCAGATCGGCGCGTTGCGGGTGTGGTCTTTACAGGGAGTATGCAAACGGCACGCCATATTCAACGTGATCTTGCGCAATCAGACGGCGGTATTGTGCCTTTAATCGCCGAAACGGGAGGCATTAATGCGATGATCGCGGATGCGAGTGCACTTCCAGAACAACTTGTGGATGATGTCATTGCATCAGCATTTCGTTCAGCAGGACAACGTTGCTCGGCTTTGCGCTTGTTATGTCTCCAAACAGACATTGCCGATGATGTCATCACTATGCTGATTGGTGCGCTCAGAAGCCTGACAATCGGTGATCCGTGTGCATTCTCCACACATATTGGGCCTGTGATTGATCATGACGCGCTGTCTCGACTCCAAGAAGCTTGTGATCATGCTCAAGAGCGTGGCACATTGCTTTATAAGGGAGATTTGCCTTCAAATCCGGCGCTTAAGGCGGGTACTTTTTTTGCCCCGCACATTTTTGAAATTCAGCATGTGCGCGATCTGCGCGATGAAATTTTTGGCCCTGTCCTTCACATCGTGCGCTATGAGGCACGTAATTTCGAACAGATGCTCCATGAGATTGATCAGTTGGGCTATGGTCTCACACTTGGACTCGCCACCCGAATCACCTCGCGTATGGCGTATGTCAGTGAACGTTTGCGCATCGGCAATATCTATATCAATCGCAGTATGATTGGGGCAGTGGTGGGCTCACAACCCTTTGGTGGTATAGGGTTGTCAGGCACTGGGCCTAAAGCTGGTGGCCCTCATTATCTTCATCGTTTTATGAGCGAGCAAACGATTACGACAAACACGTCTGCGTCTGGGGGCAATGTCAGCCTGCTCATGTTGGGGGAAGAAGATACTTAGAACATTCTCTGTCGGAAAACATACCCTAGAGATTACATTTAATCGTCTAATCGTCACGATGAACTTTTTCTGCTTTTTCATGACGCTCCTGTGCCTCAAGAGAGAGTGTAGCGATTGGACGTGCCTCTAGGCGCTTGAGAGAAATGGGCTCGCCAGTCTCTTCACAATAGCCGTAACTGCCATCATCAATGCGTGCAATGGCTGCTTCAATTTTAGAAATCAGCTTGCGTTGGCGATCACGGGCACGCAATTCAATGGCACGGTCGGTTTCAGAAGAAGCACGGTCTGCAATATCAGGATGATTTTCATGCTCAGATTGGAGCTGAGAAAGCGTGCCTTGCGCTTCTTTAAGAATATCATTTTTCCAGTTGATCAGCTTACGGCGGAAATATTCTTTTTGCCGCTCACTCATAAACACTTCATCATCAGAGGGTCGGTAACCATCATCTGTTGCTTCGCCCGCCATGTGTCATCCCCACTTTTAAAGCATTCAATTTTTTAAACAGCAATGTCGCGCCGTATAAGCTTAATACCCCTGTGATGCAATCCCTGTTTTGATTGAAGCGGCAGCATTCATCGTATACCAAGCATTATCACCTATTAAAGTGATACAAGATTAAGTTTTAAAAGTTTTAAATTCTTTAAAGGACATGGTTTTATCCATCATAAACGCATCCTAAACTCGTTTTTTGTCTTGATTTTGTCATAATTCTTGCGTGCGTTCGCGTTTATCTTGAAAAAACTGCTTGAGAAGTCGCGCTGATTCTTGTTCACGCAAGCCCCCGTAAACATCTGGGGCATGATGACATGTCGGGGCATTAAAAAAACGCACACCATTTTCTACTGCACCGCCTTTCGGGTCAAAAGCCGCAAAATAAAGGCGCCTTATCCGTCCAAAGGAGATGGCTGCCGCACACATGGGGCATGGCTCTAAAGTCACGTAAAGATCACAATGCGTTAGCCTTTCATCCTTCAAAACGTCACAAGCCATGCGGATTGCGACAATCTCTGCATGGGCGGTTGGATCATGCCATTCACGGGTGCGATTTCCCGCTTGAGATATGATTTGTCCATTTTTGACAATGACTGCCCCTACGGGCACTTCTCCACGTTGTGCAGCGAGATACGCTTCATCAAACGCAACCTGCATGAAATCGTTTGGTGCATCATCTGGATGTAGGTTATTGGATGGTAAGTGTGTCACGCTGTTGTCTCATTCTGTTCTCGCAATTCTTTTATCACTCTGCTAGAGAAGCGCATGACCGACAAGACATATCCGCCAAAAGATCCCTCATCCAAGCGTCAATACACGCGTGGAGGTTCCTCCCGTAATGATGGTGAAAGCCGTCCACCGCGCCGTGAGGGTGGAGAAAACCGCCCGTTCCGTACGCGCGATGGTGAAAGCCGTCCACCGCGCCGCGAAGGTGGCGAAAACCGTCCTTTCCGTTCGCGTGATGGTGAGAGCCGCCCGCCGCGCCGCGAAGGGGGAGAAAATCGTCCTTTCCGCTCACGCGATGGGGAGAGCCGTCCGCCACGCCGCGAAGGTGGCGAAAACCGCCCTTTCCGTTCGCGTGATGGTGAGAGCCGTCCGCCGCGCCGTGAGGGTGGAGAAAACCGTCCGTTCCGCTCACGCGATGGGGAGAGCCGTCCGCCACGTCGCGAAGGGGGAGAAAACCGCCCGTTCCGTACGCGCGATGGTGAAAGCCGTCCACCGCGCCGCGAAGGTGGCGAAAACCGTCCTTTCCGTTCGCGTGATGGTGAGAGCCGCCCGCCGCG
>JBIKVP010000025.1:0-24777 GCA_044356745.1 Beijerinckiaceae bacterium
CGTGAAGGCCATCCTTGGCTTCCTGAATACCACTTTTCCGCAAAAAGCACGATTATGGGTTGACCGCCTATCCGATAACTTCAAAATACTTCAGACACCAACTCTTCAAATGTGAGGGGTATAAAACATATTGCTTCCGCAATGTTCATCTAGGACACATCTCACCAAGAGTTATCTGAGAGATATTTTTGTGAGGCATCAAAAAGCATGATGATTTAAAGTGAAGTGAGTTGAGCCAACACGATGGATAGTCTTTGAGTATAAATCCACAAACCTCCATGATGATTGAAGAGAGAGATTTGATATGACCACACATCCTTTGAAAATCGCTGTGCGCTGGCACACACATCACATGATCAAGGCTCTCGTTGTTTTAATGTTGATGATTTCGAGTTCACTTCCTTTGCTTGCACAAGATGCGGCAGAATTACTTGTTCGCGTTAATCGCCTTGAAAATCAGATGCGCACCTTATCGGGGCAGCTTGAACAGGCGCAATTTGAAAATCGGCGTTTACAAGATCAACTCAAGCGTTTTCAGGAAGATGTCGAATTTCGTTTTCAAGATATGAAGGGTGGAAAGGCAGGAAATGTGCGTCCACAACCGGCAGCACCTCAACCACAAGCTAATCCCACACCACAAAGGCGCAGTGATGCGTTTGATCCTTCTACAAATATTTCGGGCGGGGACATTGGGAATTTAGCGGCGCAACTCCCATCATCCCCCTTAAATATTACAGGTGACTTCACGGATGAAAGTAGTTTTGATGAGCCGATGGATTTTGGTACGCCTCCGACATCACGTAACCCTTTAAGCGGACGCGGTGATGGCACGTTGTCCCCTTCAGGTTTGCCCGCGAATGGATCTGCACAAAATTTTTCACAATCACGCGCTACACCGCCAACGCCACAAGTCATGATAGCAGCGCCTGCAACTGATGCGCGCACGCAGTATGAGATAGCTTATGCTTATCTGCTCCAAAAACAATACGATGCCGCAGAAGAGAGCTTCCGTCAGTTCTTACGTTCTCATCCACGCCACACATTGAGTGCTGATGCAATGTTTTGGCTGGGAGATACATATTCTCAGCGCAATAAGCATCGAGAAGCCGCCGAGCAATTTCTCAAAGTCACAACGGATTATCCTCAGTCGGCTAAAGCGCCCGATGCCACTTTAAAGCTTGGAATGTCGCTCAATGCACTTGGTGCGAAAGATCAAGCATGTGCAACGTTCGCCAAAGCAGAGCGCGATTACGCATCGCGCGGTGATACATTTAAACGCCGCGTTGATCAGGAACAAAAACGCATTAATTGCGCTTGATAATAGCATAAGATCATTGGCGTGCACGCTGAAGCGCCGCTGTAAATGCTTGATCAAAATCCGCACGTTCATGTGCAGAGAGCGATTGAGCGATTGGTAAATTAATACGCCCTGAGATGAGCCTTAAATCAAGAACACCATAATCTTCATCAACTTGACGCACAATTTTTAGCCAACGTGGATTAAGTGTCCAATCACGTGATGTGCCATTGGGGGCAACCTTCCGTACATGCAAAACAGCGGGTGATAATGCAACTTCTTCATACGCTTGTGCACGATACACACTTACACGAAACGCAATATAAAGCGCGATCACATCAAGCCCCATAAAGCCAAGAACAGGCCATGCGCCAAGGATCAAGAGCGGTATGGATAAAATGGCAAATGCACTGGTAACACCGCCAACAATCCATAGAATGTGCGTATGAGTTAAACAGCAGTGAGGACGTATCAGCGCTGAAAAGAGTGTGTTTTCAGGATGCTGAGTAAAATGATTTGAAAAAGAGGAATTGTCAGGCAACATGCCCTCACCCTCACGACAAATGATGTTCCATAATGGTATATACGGTGCATCATCGTGAAAAGGTCATCTTTTCAAAAAAGTTAATTTTCATACATTTCGGCAAGTTCATCGCGTTGATTTTCAACGAGAATCTCGCGCTTTCCAGCATGGTTTGGCGCTCCCACGATTCCCTCTTTTTCCATACGCTCAATGAGTGAAGCCGCTTTATTATAACCGACTTGCAACCGCCGCTGAACATAGGAGGTGGATGCTTTTTTATCACGCAACACAATCGCAACCGCCTGATCGTATAAATCTCCCGAGGGCGAGCCAAAGCTGCCTTGATCAAAAACTGCAGAATCATCTGAGCCACTTCCAGCGTCGCCCTCTTCTTCAGCAGTAACAGATTCAAGATATTGCGGACGACCTTGTGCTTTAAGGTGTGCGACAACCTTTTCAACTTCTTGATCAGACACAAACGGCCCGTGAACGCGGGTAATACGTCCACCACCTGCCATATAAAGCATGTCCCCTTGACCAAGGAGTTGTTCCGCGCCCATCTCACCCAAAATTGTACGGCTATCAATTTTTGATGTGACTTGAAATGAAATTCGCGTCGGAAAGTTTGCTTTAATCGTGCCTGTAATAACATCAACCGATGGACGCTGCGTTGCGAGCACAACGTGAATACCTGCCGCGCGAGCCATTTGTGCTAAGCGCTGAATTGTCCCTTCAATCTCTTTACCCGCAACCATCATCAGATCGGCCATCTCGTCAACAATTACAACGATAAAGGGAAGTTGATCGGTATTCATTTCCTCTTGTGTATAAATCGGCTCACCTGTTTCACGATCAAATCCCGTTTGAATATCACGCAAAATCACTTCGCCAGAGGCTTTTGCCTCACGCATCCGCTCATTATAACCGTCGATGTTACGCACACCAACTTTGGACATCTTTTTGTAACGTTCTTCCATTTCGCGAACCGCCCATTTGAGCGCAATCACGGCCTTTTTTGGATCAGTCACAACAGGAGTGAGAAGATGAGGGATACCGTCATAAACTGACAGTTCCAGCATCTTAGGATCAACCATGATCAAACGGCACTGCTCCGGCGTATGGCGATAAAGCAACGATAAAATCATCGTATTGATCGCGACTGACTTACCCGAACCTGTCGTTCCAGCGACGAGGAGATGGGGCATTTTCGCCAAATCAGCGATAACAGGCTCACCACCAATGGTTTTACCCAAACACAAACCCAGTTTAGCCTTCGTGCTTTCAAAATCATGAGAGGCTAACAATTCACGCAAATAAACCGTTTCGCGTTTTGCATTCGGCAATTCAATCCCGATAGCATTGCGTCCCTGAACAACGGCCACACGCGCTGATACCGCACTCATGGATCGCGCAATATCATCAGCGAGTGTGATGACCCGTGATGACTTTGTGCCCGGCGCTGGCTCAAGCTCGTAAAGCGTAACCACAGGGCCAGGACGCACATTGATAATCTCTCCGCGCACACCAAAATCATCAAGTACCCCTTCAAGAAGGGTTGCATTTTGCTCAAGCGCATCATCAGACACAACGGGAGAGTTTGTACGCTTCGGCTCGCCCAAAAGCGTAAGACTAGGCAACTCATACCCTTCTGAATCAAGGAAGGAGGGCTGTGCATCTTTCGCAAGACGTTTACCTGTTTTAAGCCCCAGAACAGAAGGTGTGACACGCGGTGCATCCGCCATACCATAAGCCGATTGCCCCTGTAATCTTTGTGCCGGAACATCTTCAACTGCGTCATCATAAGGCGATTGAAAGGGTGGAGGCGCCGCCCGCTTTGTGTGTACAGGAAGAGCCGCGCCGACATCCAAAGTTGGTTCACGACGCACCCGTGTTTTCGCGCCAAAAGCCATCGCCCGAGCTGGATCAAACGCATCTTCTGCATAAAGACGATCAAACGTTTCAGGCTCTCGTGCGCGTTCTTTCCAACGTATCATCAAGCGAGAGAGCCAGCCTTTAAGCATCATAAGCCCGTGAACAAAAGCGCCTACCGAAATCAAGGCGATGCCCGGCTCTTCATCCTCATAACTGTCATCGTGCGCATCGAGCTGAGCTGGTGTGCGGCGTGTAGCAGGGGTGATCATATCCGGCTCGCGAATACCCATACGGCATGAGGCTGTCAGTGTTAAAAGCGCGATCACAAAAAATGTGAGGCCAACAAAGCTTAAACCAATGCCGCCTGATGCCCCAGTAATAAAACGCATCAGGTTGAGCAAACCATCACCAAGCGCACCGCCAAGCCCCGTTGAGAGCGGCCAACGTCCCATAACAGGGAGTGCACTCGCAAGTGCCGCAGCGGATGAAACACCAATCAACCACGTCATGAGGCGCGTCTTAACGTAAGGGACGTAAAGTCCGCGTAAAAATGCAATCCCCCACGCGGCCACAGGCACGAGCACAAAAATAGCCGCCAATCCGCAAATTTGCATCATGAGATCAGCCACAACAGCACCTGGATAGCCAAGCCAATTACGAATCACTCCCCGTGTGGCATGACTGTAACTGGGATCATCGACTGACCAACTCGCAAGCGCGAGTGCGATCATCAAAACCAATGATACAAGTGTTACACCCGCAAAACGACGTCCATAACGCAATACACCGTCCTGAACATGATGGCGCACATCATGCAGTGGATGAAGAGGGGCACGGCGAACAGCGGGCATGGTCAAGACAAGCTTTTTCCTAAAGGCATTGATTATCTGACACTAACGGGCGTCAGTTAAGACGACTTTAACTGCAAACTTATTTTAGGAGTATGAGAGATGAGTTATGTAAGGAGCCGATAAAGAGGAGAGACAAGGAGCGTGCATTTTATGCGTGAGTCACTCTTGACTTATTTTATCGTTCCGTCAGTTTGAGTTCAATGCGGCGATTGCGTGCGAATGCCTCATCATTTTGAGCGACATCAAGCGGTTGAAATTCACCAAAGCCCGCAGCGACTAAACGTTGCGGCGAAATCCCTCTCGCAATTAAATGCTGCACAACTGCGATGGCACGTGCAGAAGATAAAGCCCAATTGGATGGAAACTGAGGGGTTGCAATGGGACGTTGATCCGTATGACCATCGACCCGCAAAACCCATGGAATATCAGGGGGAATCAGCTTTTCAAGTTCACCTAAAGCACTCGAAAGTTTATCAAGCTCAACAATACCTTGTGGTTGAAGGGATGCTTGAGATGCGGCAAAAAAGACTTCTGAAGAAAAAACAAAGCGATCCCCTACAATACGAATATCATTACGCGCACCCAAGACATCGCGCAGACGACCAAAAAAATCAGAGCGAAAACGCGAGAGTTCCTGCACTTTTTGCGCAAGTGCAACGTTGAGCCGCGCCCCTAAATCACTAATGCGGTTTTGCGCATCTTTCTCGCGGGCTTCTGACGCCTGAAGTGCTTCCTCAATAGCGGCAAGTTGACGACGCAATGCAATAATTTGCTGATTAAGAAGATTAACCCGCGCAAGCGCTTCATCGCTCACACGCTGCTGCGAATCAGATCCTGTAAGGGGCGCACTTAAAGGTGTGTCAAAACCACTCGAACTCGACGGTGAAGCGCTGGAAAGATTTTGTCCAAGTTGATTTTGTCCGAGCGAATTTTGAAAGTTCAAAAGCTCATTTTGTAGGTTTCTCTTGGTATTTCGCTCTAACGCCAACAAATCCGTCAGCTCACTCACCTGACGATTAAGCTTCTGCAAAGCAGTGTCTTTGCCGGTAATCTCCTGAGCTAAAAAGTATTGTGCAAGAACGAATACCGTGAGCAAAAATGTCAGAGCGAGAAGCAAAACCGTCAAGGCATCGACAAAGCCGGGCCATACCATCCCTTGATGGGTATCATGTCCGCGCCGCGCGCGTATCATGGACGCACCTTCTGGGATTTAGGAGAACAAGCTTTAAGCGCTTCGTCATGCGCCCGCACTTCAAAGGCCTGTTCGGTGATCACTGCTTGATGCGCGTTTTGACTTGCTTTTTCATCAACCGATATTGATGATTCTGTCCCGCTCATCAGCGCCTCAAGATGAGAGAGATGATCATCAGGCAGAAAAAAATCTTGCTCGGAGCCACGGGGCGATGGATCACGCACATCTTGAGGTAAAGCGTGTTCTGGCATCTCACACTTTTGGTCATTCATGCTCTGTCCACGTGATGCATCATCAGTGATGGATGCACTGAGCAATGTATTAACAAGCGTGCGAACCTCTTGCGTCATCGCTTGCTCTCGCACCGCCTGTGCCTCAACCCAATCACGAATGAGCTGCTGTTCATGGCGCATTTGTTGAACCAGCCCCCCCACCGCTTCAGCCAGATGAACAATCGCTCGTGATGTGCCTGTTGGCTCTGTTGTTGCAGCTTTTACCTGCGTTTGAAGCGCTTGAAGATTATAAGAAAGCACCTGCTCCAAACGCGTAAAATGATCACGTCCCCCATCCTGAACAGAGGATACAGCGTTTTCTTCACGCACACGTGGGCTAAGCCAATCTTCAACTTGCGTATAAAAACGTCGTTGTGCCTGCCCTGCCTGAAGATCAAGAAACCCTAACACCAAAGACCCAGCCAAACCAAACAACGAAGATGAAAAAGATAGACCCATGCCAGCAAGAGGTGTTGCAAGTCCTGCTTTAAGCTCATCAAAAAGTGTGCTCGAATCGCCCCCTGAACGCATTGTTCCAATCACTTTTCCAATGGCTCCCACCGTTTCAAGCAAGCCCCAGAATGTACCGAGCAAACCAAGAAAAATTAGCAGACCCGCCAAATAGCGTGTCATTTCACGGCTTTCATCAAGACGCGTTGCTAAAGAATCAAGCAAGGAGCGCAGCATCGTAGGGGAAAGAGGTGCTCTACCCTGATCCTCTTTGAGCAGTGCCGCAGTTGGCGCAAGTAAAAATGGCGCTTTAAGACGCAAAGGACGATTAAAATCAGGTGCAAGCTGCACACCACGCGCCCATCGCACATCCCGCGTTAATCGCAATACATGGATAAAGGCAAGAAGTGTCCCAATCAGAAGCACACCGCCCATCAAACCATTGAGGCCAGGGTTCGCCATAAAGGCGTCTAAAATGGGCTTTTGTAAAATGTAAATTAAAAATCCGATGAGCCCTAAAAACACCACCATGCGGATAAGATAACGCCAAGGCATGGCAAATGGCGCAGTTGCGCTGAGCGTCTGATCAGATAAATGTGGTGAGGGCGCATGTGTTGAAAACGGTGTCATATTATCCACGCTCATGCGCACATCCTGCCCGACGGTTTGATTCGTGAAATGTTTTTAATCAATAGCGTAGTGTGGCGTGTTGAGAACGATTGTTCAAGCCCCTCTAAAGAAGACCTTAAAGGTCATGCGCTCCTCATCTCGCATGAGAACGTCATTGCCCCATATCAAAGGACATTGCGACGAAAGTCTGCTATAGTCGCCTTTCTAACTTATAAAGGGAGAGCATCATGTTCCAACGTATTCTTGTCCCCGTCGATCTTGACGAAGAGGCGCTTAGCCAACGGGCACTTAAAGAAGCCGCTGATATGGCCAGCTTGTCAAAAGGTCATGTTCGATTGGTTTACGTACGCACGCTTGTACCAGCAACACTCATGGATTTTGTACCCGTGGAATTTGAAAATCAGGAGCAGGCCAACGCTGAGGCAAAAATCATCGAATTTGCAAAAATGGTTGCCTTGCCGGCTGATCAGGTCTCACACGTGGTGCGTTTAGGGTCGATTTATCATGAGGTGCTTGATGAAGCGAAAAGTTTTAACGCCGATCTGATCGTCATCCCCTCGCATCGCCCCACGATGACAACGTATTTAATTGGATCGAATGCTACGACAATCACGCGCCATGCGACATGTTCCGTTTTAGTTTTGCGCCGTGATGAGCAATAAGAAGTGTTTGCAAAAGTACCTCTTTAAAAACAATAGTGCTGCTTTAAGAAAATGGTTTGAAAAAATACTTCCCTCTTTTAAAGGGAATGTGATAAGCGATCACACACGTGAAGGGGTATAGCTCAGCTGGTAGAGCGGCGGTCTCCAAAACCGCAGGTCGTAGGTTCGATCCCTACTGCCCCTGCCATTTTTTTCATAAAAGCAGTTATGAAAATCATATATTGCATATCCTCATCCGATGGATTCTCATAAAGGCTAAGCCTGATGTTCAATCAAACCGCGTCATTATTCCAGCCGCTTCTTCTCAAATTTGACCCTGAAACAGCTCATACAATAACGATCCGTACGCTTGAACAAATGGGACGTGTGCAAGCACTGATGCGGTGCACTCTTCCAAGCCATGATCAACGCTTAAAAGTTGACGTTTTAGGGCAAACCTTCCCCAATCCTTTAGGATTAGCGGCTGGTTTTGATAAGCAAGCACAGGTGATCGACCCATTGCTCAGGCTTGGATTCGGATTTGTTGAAGCGGGGGGTGTAACGCCTTTGCCTCAAGAGGGTAACGCGCGTCCACGTGTTTTCCGCCTGCCAAACGACGGCGCTGTGATAAACCGTTATGGTCTTAATAGTGAAGGCCTTGAGATCATTGCAAAACGTCTTGAAGCACGTCGCGCAACGCATCACGTTGGCGGCATCGTAGGCATCAATATGGGGGCGAATAAAGACTCATCAGATCGCATTGCCGACTATGTCACCTGCATGAAGCGCCTTGCAGGATTAACAGATTTTGCCACGATCAATGTTTCCTCACCCAACACCCCTGGTTTGCGCGATCTTCAGGGCGAAGAAATGCTCAAAGATATTCTTAAGCGCACGATGCAAGCGCGTGAGGATGCCATGGATCAAGGACTCGCACGCACCGCTGTGCTTTTAAAGATTGCACCAGATATCTCTTTGCCAACATTGGATGGTATTCTCGACATTGCCGTGACATGCGGCATTGATGGTGTCATTATTGCGAATACAACTGTATCACGCCCTATCCATTTGCATCATATGAAAGAGGCCAGCCAAACAGGTGGATTATCAGGGCGTCCGCTGTTTGATTTATCAACAAAACTGCTAGCACACGCTTACACCCGCATTGGAAAACGCCTTCCTCTTATTGGTGTTGGCGGTATTGAGAGCGGAGAAACTGCATGGCGAAAAATCGAAGCAGGAGCAAGTCTTATTCAGCTTTACACGGCGTTAATTTACCAAGGCCCTGCTCTGATCACCCAAATCCTTGACCACCTTGTCGCACGATTAGCGTCAGAAAATTTATCATCACTCATACCCGTTATTGGGCGTGCGAGTGCTGAGTTAGCAAAAGAGCTTTAAAACTATCATACCCACCGATATGCACGATCCGCAATAATGAGCACCCGATCATGGGGTATGTGCATTAAAGCAGCTTTGGGATGAGCAACGCCGCATAAAGAGGCAAGCAGAACCCGCGATACCCCACCATGCGCTACAATGACAGATTTGTTAAGCTTCTGCACTTTTAAATGCTCTATTATACGCTCCCCTGCGCGTTTAACCCTTGTGAGAAGCATGTCGTAATTCTCACCTTCAGGCGGCACATATCCCCATTTATCACGCTGACGTGCGCTGGCATCATGGGGAAAGCGTTGCGTAATCTCGCGCCATGTCATCCCTTCCCAGCGCCCAAAGGTCAATTCCATGAGGTCAACATCAGTGGATATGACAGGCAAGCTTTGATCCAAACGCTCACAAATAATGCGCGCTGTTTGTTGTGCACGCATTAACGGACTAACGAAAAAGGGCGGTGGATTGTACACATCAATCAGCGTTGAAAGAATATCTCCCGAGCGATGCGCGTCCTTCTCACCTTGCTCATTCAGGGGGATATCGCGCTGACCTTGCAGCATCCCCTCTTTATTCCAATCGGTTTCACCATGCCGGATAACATAAAGCGTGGTATCCGGTGGGAAGATCATTTAAAAAACCCTGATTATGAAGAGCGCTGTTATTCGCCTTAAGCTAAGGCGAATAAGTTAGTCTTTATCAATTGTAATATCTGGCGCTTCAGGGTTTTTCATGCCGACAACGTGATAACCGCAATCCACATGCAGAATTTCCCCCGTCATACCGCGTGACATATCCGAGCATAAATAAACCGCTGTATCACCCACTTCTTCGGTTGTGACAGTACGACGCATGGGAGAGTTATATTCATTCCAACGCAAAATATAACGGAAATCACCAATGCCAGATGCTGCAAGAGTTTTGATGGGACCTGCTGAAATTGCATTCACGCGAATATTTTTAGGCCCCAGATCAGCTGCCATATAGCGTACACTGGCCTCAAGCGCTGCTTTAGCAACGCCCATCACGTTATAGTGTGGCATCCACTTTTCTGCACCGTAGTAGGTGAGCGTCAGCATTGAACCGCCATTTGTCATGAGCTTCTCAGCACGTTGCGCAATCGCCGTAAATGAATAACACGAGATCAAAAGCGACTGCGTAAAGTTTTCCTGACTGGTATCAACATAGCGCCCAGTGAGCTCATTTTTATCTGAGAATGCGATGCAATGTACGAGAAAATCAAGACCGCCCCATTCACGGCGCACGGTTTCAAATACAGCGTCAATGGTCGCAGGATCATTCACATCACAATGTCCAACAACCTTTGCATCAAGCTCGGCTGCAAGAGGCTCAACGCGTTTACGAAGTGCATCGCCTTGATAAGTAAAGGCTAGCTCAGCCCCCGCAAGTCGTGCAGCGCGAGCAATGCCCCACGCGATAGAGCGGTTATTGGCGACACCCATCACCAGACCGCGTTTTCCAGCCATGATTGGAGTTGAAAGTGGTGTAAGGCTCATATGTTGATCCAAATCAAAAAAATGTCATGTCTTGCCCTGCTTCCTTAACTGAGAGTGCGTCATCAGAAAAGAATAAAATGTCAGGCTCTAATCGGAAAATTTTGGCAAAACCACTTGGAATGTGGTGCCTTCTCCTAAAACAGAGTGCACTTCAAGCCGTCCTTGATGGCGATTGATGATATGCTTGACAATCGCCAGTCCCAATCCCGTACCCCCTTTGGCGCGACTTCCCGCCACATCCACACGATAAAATCGCTCCGTCAGACGTGGGATATGTTCATGAGGGATACCTGTCCCAAAATCACGAATACTCAAAAGAATGTCATGACGTTCTGCATGTGATTTCTCTTCTAAGGTAATCGACACACGGCCGCCCGATCCACCATATTTAATCGCGTTTTCAATGAGGTTTTCTGCAACACGGATCAGTTCGTCACGATCACCTTTGACCATGAAACGCGTTGATGAGGGAACAAAATCAAGAATAACACCATGATTTTGAGCAAGCGTACGCAGACTTTCCAACGCTTCGCGTACTGTTGTCATCAGATCAACAGGCTCTTCCGGAAGCACATGTGCTTTCACCTCTATGCTTGAAAGCGAGAGTAGATCATCAATCAAGCGCCTCATGCGTTGCGCCTGTTCACGCATGACCCCCAAAAATGTTTGACGCATAGGCGCATCATCTTTCGCTGAACCTTCGAGCGTATCAATAAAACCTAATATGGCTGTAAGGGGCGTGCGCAATTCGTGACTGGCATTGGCGACAAAATCCACACGCATCCGCTCTAGGGCTTTGGAAGCTGATAAATCGTGACAAATAATGAGTGCCCCCCCCGTAGCAAGGGGAGCAAGACGAAGATCATAAAACTGCTCTTGAGGGACACGACGCGCGTAAAGACGCTCTTGCACTTCGCGATTGGCCACAACAAGCGCAAGGGCATCAAGGATCACAGGATCGCGAATAGCCATTGATAACGCATCACCCTTATCAAGGGCAGGAAAAATACGCTTTGCACTTTCATTAAAGGCCACAATGTCAAAATCATCACTCACAGCGATGACAGGTTCAGCCAGTGCATTAATAACTGCTGTAAGAAGGGGTGGAGCAGAAAGTGGCATAAAACTTACATATCTGACGGCGAAGAAACGCCGCCGCGTTTGAAAATTGTGGCAAGCGTTTTAAGACGGTGACGAATCTCATAACCACCGAGCAACGCAAGCGCTAAAATAAACGGTGCAATAAAATAGATCAGACGAAATAACAACAACGATCCCAGAACCTGCCCTTTGGGCAAATGATCAAGAGACAACAGAATTGTCGCTTCAAAGACACCCAGTCCACCAGGAGAATGACTCGCAATGCCAAGCATGACTGCTGCGACATAAAGCGCTAAAAATGTTTCAAATCCAATACCGTGTCCTGCCGGAAGCAATACGTACAACACCCCCGCCGATGCACACACATCACCAATACCTAAAATCGCCTGTGCACCTGATAAACGAAATCCGGGGAGTTCAAGCCGCCACCCTTGCAGCGAAACCACGCGCCGTTTCAAACCAACCCAAATGAAATACGCAATCACTAAGCCAAGAGAGGTAACACCCAGTAACCGTGTGACCGAAACTTTAAGATTGGTGAGATCAGCAACCGTAATGGCTTCCTTGATCAAGCTCCACCCAAGGACAACGCCCATGCCAAGCCAGAACGTAATCCCCGCAATCACCGCTAAACTTGCCACTTGCGCTGCGCTCAAACCTTTTGGCGCATAAATCCAATACCGGACTGTTCCGCCCGTAATGAGGGGGAAACCTAAGTTAAAACTCACGGCGTAGCTGGTAAAAGACGCGAGTGCAGTTGTCGCATAGCTGACTTTTAAATGCAGTTGCCTCAAGGCAAGGGCATCATAACATGTTAAAAGCAGATAACTAAATGCACATAGGCCAATCGCAAATAAGAGCTGCTCGCCGCTAGCACGTGAAAATGCACGCATGACATCGGCGGAATCAATTTCACTGCTAATCCGCCAAAGCACGTAAACAGAGATAGCAAGGAGAACCAGACTTGCAGCGGTTCCAAGCCATGTCCAGCGCCTTTTAGGGGGCGCAGGATCGCGCTCTGCAATCATCGTATCATCGTCAAACAATGAGGTAATGGAGGACTCACGCGTCTCCAATGCATGATCATCTGATGACGCGGGTTTTGAAGGCGGCATGTTCGATTGATCATTCATCAAAGGGCGATTCGCATCCTGTTATTTTACGAAGCGTTGTTGAAGGCTGTAATGCTTGTCAACACACTCCCCCTCTCATGAAGCCACTTGATGACAAAAAGATGTCTTTAACGTCAAGATTGGGACGTTTTTTCACTCAATGCTTTGAGTGTTGCCAAGCCTTTTTCAAATTGACTACCCACCATTTTGTCGATGTTAAACAGGATTCCAAAAGCGCGAGCGATAAAATGATTATGGCCTGACATTGTCCAAATAACGCGCGTATCATTTCCTTCTGGAACCAATGTAAATTGCGATCTGTTGCTCGCAGTCATCGGCGCTGTGAAATCAAGTTTGATACCAATCAGTGTAAAAGGCTGGCTCTCCACAATAGTCATTTGACCTGCGCCTACCTCGCGATTGCCCGACCATTTAAAAATCGCGCCAACACCAGCGTCGAGCCCCTCATATGTATTTTTAACCTGAGGATCGAGCTTGGCCCACGGTGACCAGTCTTGCCATTGATGAAAATTGTTGATCTTCTCAAAAACAACCTGCGCTGGTGCGGCAATCGTTATCGATCGAGTGATCGCAAAATGGGACGGCGCTCGCGCCACAATCACACTAAAAATCCCTAATGCGAGGATGATACCGATTAGAACCGCCCAAAAGCCTTTGATCAACATTTGACACGCTCCTTTTTTTATCGAGTGCATGATATAACGAAAAAAACGGTCAAGACGAGAAAATATGATGCAGATGTGGACAGATTGATTTTATTTCAAAGCCCAGTTTATGACACCAACCAGCGATGTAATATCGAGCCTCACGTCTTTATTCAAAGCTGGTTAAATGACCAAATATGCTCTACATATAAAGATATCATTATTTGTTTATATATTGTCAGATCTAGATATTTTGACAGGATGATCCGATGATAACGAGTGGCTTCAAAACGATTTTCTGACATAAAATCTGGCAGATTTTATTAAGTGCAATAAAAATGGGATTTCAAACATGTCTACGCCCTCTAATCCGTCCTTTTCGTTTGGACAGCCCTTCACAACAGCGAGCGCAGCCGTTGCACCGATAAGCGCAGCTCCCACAACCAGCACTGCGCCGCTGATTAAAGATACGACAACACAGGCTTTTCGACAGGATGTGCTTGTTGAAAGTAAAAATCAGCCTGTTCTTGTCGATTTCTGGGCGCCATGGTGTGAGCCGTGTAAACAGCTTGAACCCACCTTGAAAAAAGTCGTTGAGGCATCCAAGGGCAAGGTCAAACTCGTAAAGCTCAACATTGATGAGCATCCTGCCATTGCTGGACAACTCGGAATTCGCTCCATCCCCGCCGTTCTGGCGTTTGATCATGGCAAGCCCGTCGATGGCTTTATGGGGAATGTTCCCGAAAGTCAGCTTCAAGCGTTTATTGATGAATTGACGGGCGGCGATATGAGCGCACAGGTCAATGAGGTGCTTAAAGAAGCTGATAATTTGCTCAATGCGGGTGATCTCACACAAGCGGCTCAGCTTTATGCCAATGTGTTGATGGAAGACAATCAAAATCTTCATGCCATTGGCGCAATGATCCGCATTCAGGTGATGCTTGGAGAACATGAGTCGGCTAAACGTTATCTGGCTATGGTTCCAGAAGCCAAACACAGCGACCCTGCCATTGCGAGCGCACGCGCGACCCTTGATCTGGCTGAGCAAAGCGCAAACATTGGTGAACTCACGGCTCTGGAAGAGGTGGTGAATAAGAACCCGCTTGATCATCAGGCGCGATTTGATTTGGCACTCGCGCTTGCAGCTAAAAATCGCAAAGATGAAGCGATTGATCACCTTTTAATCATTGTCAAAAAAGATCGCACATGGAATGAGGACGGCGCACGCAAACAGGTTATCCAGTTTTTTGACGCGTGGGGTGCAATGGATGAAGCGACTCTAACAGGCCGCCGCAAGCTTTCAACGGCTCTGTTTTCATAAGGTGGCAGGCCTTGCCCACGATTACGCCGCTTGCCTACATTGAACCATTAAACGTGCTTAAAGCATGGCAGAATTGTTCTTATCTTGCCTTTCTTGATAGCGCATTGCCCCATCCCGAACGTGGACGATGGTCCTATTTAGCAGTTGATCCAATCGGGGTCTTTCAGGTTATTGACAACAAAGCGTACTGGAATAACGCACCGCTTAATATGCCACCACTGGAAGCATTGCGTCACCAGCTTCAATTACATGGCTTCCCACACGCTAGAAAACGCTCAAACCCTCAAGATCCCCCGTTTCAAGGCGGTGCTATTGGAACTATTGGTTATGATAGCGCGCATTTATTTGAAAAAATCCCTGATGCAGAGTTGAAAAGCGAAGCACCTCTAACACAAATCAATATCGGATTTTATGAGCGCTTATTCGCATGGGACGTGATCGACAAACGCATGTTCTGGATTGCCCCTGAAGGCGTTGCCCCTCCTGCAATTCATCAACCTGACAGCGATTTTCAAACGACATTAGAGCCCCTTATTTGGCATGCACAAACACCGCGTGACGTGTTTGAGAACAATGTGCGCAATGCGATTGACATGATCCGCAACGGGGATTTGTTTCAGGTTAATCTTGCACACCGCTTTATCGCACACTCGCCCACACCTCCTGATCCTTATGCGGTATATGAGACTTTACGCAGCAATAATCCTGCCCCCTTTAGCGCACTTCTCACAACACCAGAGGGCTTTATTGCTTCATCCTCTCCTGAGCGCTTTTTAAAAGTGGTGAACGGGTATATTGAAACCCGCCCCATCAAAGGCACGCGCCGCAGACATCGTGACCCCGTTCAAGATCAGGCTGCCATTGATGAACTCGCGTCAAGTGATAAAGATCGTGCCGAAAATGTCATGATCGTTGATCTACTGCGTAACGATTTATCCAAAGTGTGCACACCCTTAAGCATCGAGGTTCCAGCGCTGTGCGCGGTTGAAAGTTATGCCCACGTGCATCATCTGGTGTCGGTTGTCACAGGGCAGCTTAAACAGGACTATGATGCGCTTGATCTGATTGCGGCAACATTTCCGGGGGGCTCAATCACAGGCGCACCTAAAATCAAAGCGATGGAAGCGATTGCGCGACTGGAAAAAACACGACGCGGCACGTATTGCGGGGCAATCGGCTATATTGGCTTTGACGGCACGCTTGATCTCAATATCGCTATCAGAACGCTTGTCTGTGAGAAGCAAACACTGTCACTTCACGCCGGAGGGGGGATAACGCTTTTGTCTGATCCCGCCAGTGAATATGATGAAACATTGGCAAAAGCAGAAAAAATACTGAGTTGTTTGGGAGTATTGGACAATCATTCATGATCCTCATCATCGACAACTATGATTCGTTCGTTTTTAATATTGCCCGCTATGTCACATTAGCCGGTCATGAGCCTCATGTTGTGCGCCATGATGCGATGCACGCCGAGGATATTACAGCGCTTAATCCTAAAGCGATCATCCTTTCACCAGGTCCATGCTCGCCTTATGAAGCCGGAATTTGCATTGATGTGATTAAGCGCTTTTCGGGAATAATCCCCATTTTGGGGATTTGTTTAGGGCATCAGTGCATCGGAGCTGCATTTGACGCGCAAATTACACGGGCGCGTGAGCCAATGCATGGTAGAGCTTCCCTCATAACCCATAATAAATACGGGATATTTGAAAACCTGCCAAACCCCTTATCGGTTGGACGCTATCATTCTTTGATTGTCACTTTAAACGAGCATACGCCCCTCATCATCACTGCGACCAGTGATAAAGGGGACATCATGGCACTGACGCACTGTGAGCACATGACATGGGGGGTGCAGTTTCATCCTGAATCAATTCTCACAGATCATGGACACGTTATGATGAGCAATTTTCTCAATAAGGCCACATCATGAACACTTCACACAACACCATTTCCATTCATGATCGCGGCCTCACACTGGGTGATGGTGTTTTTGACACCGCACTTGTCAAAGATGGTCAAATAATATGGGAGGATTTGCATATTGCGCGTTTAATACGCCATGCAGCAGCGATTGGCATCATGATAAAATATGATGACATTCAAGCCGACATGCATCGTGCACTTGTAAACTTTTCAAACGCTTATGGCGCTCTGCGCACGACAGTAACACGGGGTGTCACAGGACGTGGTTTATGGCCACAAAGTGAAATGATACCAACGCTTTTCTCAACCGTTCAACCGTTTGATCCCGCGCTGATTGGCGCGGGCGTAACGCTCACCACAACCACAATACGACGTAATGAAACATCGCCTACATCTTGTTTGAAAACGCTTAATTATCTTGATGCGGTTCTTGCCGCACGTGAAGCACATACTAAGGGTTTTGATGACGCACTTTTTTTGAACACGCAAGGACGCGCTGCTTGCACAACAATCGCGAATATCTTTGTGCTTAAGGGGCAAACTCTGCTTACGCCGCCGCTTGATGATGGTGCAATTGATGGCATTATGCGCCACACGCTCTTGAAAAATCCCCCTCAAGGGTTTGAAGCACGCGCGCAAAGCCTTACCCTTAATGATATGGAAAAAGCGGATGGTTTGTTTCTAACCAATTCATTGCGCCTCATTCGTCCCGTGACACGATGGAATGAGATCAACTTTGATTCTAGCTCTGCAATAATACCTTTGAACGAACATATATTTTCACTTGAGCTGTAACTGGAGTCAAAACAATACCAAACATACTGCTTTATCCATCATACGCTCTTGCATTCAACACGAAGCTGCTGCAAAAAGAGGCGAATTTTAATCCGCTCTTTTTTTGAAAGATGCTCTTTAATGGTTGAGACACCACCCTCCCCTTCGCCAGTAACAATCCAAGCGGCGAGACCGCTTTCGCCTCACCTGCAAGTCTATGAATGGTCATGGACAATGGCGATGTCGATTGCGCACCGTATCACAGGTGCAGCACTTTATGGAGGCACGCTTTTACTCGCGGCGTGGCTTGTCGCTCTCATGTGTGGTTCAGCCGTTTATGATCAATTCACAATGATCGTGACATCTATTCCGGGGCGTCTGGTACTCTTTGGCTACACGTGGGTCTTAATACATCATATGCTGGGCGGCATCCGTCATTTCATTTGGGATATTGGCTCAGGGTATGGCCCAATCGCACGTCGCAACCTCGCCATCATCAATTTCGTTGGCTCTGTTATTCTAACAGTGGCTTTGTGGGCTGTTGCCTACAGTGTGCGCTAATTTTTTCGAGGGATTGTGATCATGAAATCGTCCTCCTCCATGCAAACGCCGATGGCGCGCGTTAAAGGTTTAGGCTCTGCCAAATCCGGTACAGAGCATTTCTGGCATCAACGCTTGAGTGCGATTGCTAATGTGCCACTCACCCTTGCGTTTGTCACAATCGTGATTTGCCTTTTAGGAAAATCACATGCGGATGCATTGATCTTTCTGGCCAAACCGCACGTAAGCCTCGTGATGATCTTATTTGTTGCCGTGGGGCTGTTTCATATGCGCCTTGGTATGCAAGTGATCATTGAAGATTATGTGCATCATGAGGGCGCTAAAATCCTTGCCCTTATCGCTAACACATTCTTTGCCTTGGGTGTTGGGGCAGTTTGCCTTTTCGCTCTCCTTAAAATCAGCTTTGGAGCCTAAACGATGGCCGCAACCCATGCTTCCCCTTCCCTCAACGGACAGGCTTACGCCATCACGGATCATACATTTGATGTTGTAGTAGTCGGTGCAGGTGGCGCGGGACTTCGCGCCACTGTTGGCTGCGCTCAAGCTGGTTTACGCACCGCATGTATCAGTAAAGTGTTCCCGACACGCTCGCATACAGTCGCCGCACAGGGTGGCATCTCTGCTGCTCTTGGCAATATGGGCGAAGATGACTGGCGCTTTCACATGTATGATACCGTTAAAGGGTCAGACTGGCTTGGCGATCAGGATGCGATTGAATATCTTGTGCGTAATGCTCCTGCTGCCGTGTATGAACTTGAACATTGGGGCGTACCCTTCTCGCGCACGCAAGAAGGTAAGATTTATCAACGTCCTTTCGGCGGTATGACAACGCATTTCGGCAAGGGAACCGCGCAACGCACGTGTGCTGCTGCTGATCGGACAGGTCACGCCATTTTGCATACGCTCTATGGGCAAGCACTGCGTAATAACACCGAATTTTTCATCGAATATTTTGCGATTGACCTCATCATGGATGAAGCTGGGCGCTGTGTGGGTGTCGTTGCTCTCAAAATGGATGATGGTACGCTGCATCGCTTCCGTGCACATCTTGTCATTTTGGCGACGGGTGGTTATGGCCGTGCGTATTTCTCGGCGACCTCAGCGCACACCTGCACAGGTGATGGTTCTGCCATGGTGCTTAGAGCGGGTCTTCCGCTTCAAGATATGGAATTTGTGCAATTTCACCCAACGGGAATTTATGGCGCAGGCTGTCTGATTACGGAGGGGGCACGCGGCGAAGGCGGCTACCTGACAAATTCCGAGGGCGAGCGCTTTATGGAGCGTTATGCACCTTCGGCCAAAGATCTTGCCTCACGCGATGTCGTCTCACGCGCCATGACGATGGAAATTCGCGGTGGACGCGGCGTAGGTAAAGAAAAAGATCATATTTATCTGCACCTTGATCACCTTGATCCAAAAATTCTGCATGAGCGCCTGCCCGGCATTTCCGAAAGTGCACAGATTTTTGCTGGTGTTGATGTCACCAAAGAGCCAATCCCCGTCTTGCCAACAGTGCATTACAACATGGGCGGTATTCCAACCAACTATCACGGCGAAGTGCTCACCAAGAAAAACGGCAACCCTGACACGATTGTTCCCGGTCTGATGGCCATTGGAGAGGCGGCGTGCGTATCTGTACACGGTGCGAATCGTCTGGGTTCCAACTCACTGATTGATCTTGTGGTGTTTGGCAGAGCAGCAGGTCTTAAAGCGGCGTCGCTCGTTACCCCAGGTGAAAAGCACGCAGAATTGCCCAAAAATGCAGGTGAACTTGCTTTGTCGCGCCTTGACCGCTTCCGCTACGCGAGCGGAGGGACATCAACCGCTGAGCTTCGCTTAAGAATGCAGAAAACAATGCAAAACAATTGTGCTGTGTTCCGCACTGGCGAAGTGCTTGATGAAGGACACACCCTCATTCATCAAGTCTGGAATGGTATTACGGATATTAAGACAACAGATCGCTCACTGATCTGGAATTCTGATCTGATTGAAACGCTTGAGTTTGACAATCTCATCACACAAGCCGTGGTCACCATGGATTCAGCGCGTAGCCGCACGGAATCCCGTGGTGCACATGCACGTGAAGATTTCCCCGATCGTGATGATCAAAATTGGATGAAGCACACGCTGTCATTCATTGATGATACAAAACGCACCGTTACTCTTGATGATCGTCCCGTTCATACCTACACGATGAGCAACGACATCGAATATATTGCGCCGAAGGCAAGGGTGTATTAAAAATGGTTTTAACGCCCTCGATAGGGCGCGACACCCTGCTCGGGCAACCAGAGGTTCTGTGGCTGCGTGCCATGTTGCCAGAAGACATCAATCGGAATGCCGCCCCGTGGATACCAATACCCCCCAATGCGTAGGAATTTTGGCTCAATAAGTGCAGCGATACGCTTGCCAATTCCAATAGTGCAATCTTCATGAAATGCGCCATGATTGCGAAATGCGAACAAATAAAGCTTGAGCGATTTTGACTCAAGCAACCATTGATCAGGCACATAATCAATCATCAATATGCCAAAATCAGGCTGTCCAGTCACAGGACAGATGGAGGTAAATTCTGGGCATGTAAAGCGTGCCACATAAGGCGTATCACAATGTGGATTGGGCACACGATCAAGCACAGCCTGCTCAGGTGTTGAAGGCACTGTGCTTGATTGCCCTAAATGAAGCGGTGTATCGTGTATCATGATGAGGCCTATGTAAAATTTATAAAACAGCATTTAAACAAGACACTGTAGGCGAGCAAGCCTTCTCTTAAAAGGTCACACCTCTCCCCTTGCGACATTGTAATTTTTCGTTAAAAGGTGGGCAGCTTTTATATCCGTTTTTCAGGAGTCATCCGTGACCGCAATTATTGACATTATCGCCCGTGAAATTCTTGATAGCCGTGGCAATCCAACCGTTGAGGTCGATGTATTGCTTGAGGATGGCTCAATGGGGCGCGCGGCTGTTCCCTCAGGGGCATCAACTGGCGCACATGAAGCGGTTGAGCTGCGTGATGGTGATAAAAAACGCTATATGGGCAAAGGTGTTCTTAAAGCCGTTGAAGCGGTTAATCGCGATATTTTTGAAGCTTTAAGCGGTCTTGACGCAGAAAATCAGATCAAAATTGATTCCGCAATGCTTGAGCTGGATGGCACACCCAACAAATCGCGTCTGGGCGCGAATGCCATTCTGGGCGTATCGCTTGCGGTGGCAAAAGCTGCAGCTCAAGCCAGTGGTTTACCGCTTTACCGTTATATTGGCGGCGTCAGTGCGCGCACTCTGCCCGTTCCAATGATGAATATTATCAATGGCGGGGCTCATGCCGATAACCCCATTGATTTTCAGGAATTCATGATTTTACCTGTCGGTGCATCATCGCTTGCTGAAGCTGTACGCATGGGCGCTGAAGTCTTTCATACTTTGAAAAAAGCACTCAAAGACGCTGGGCATAACACAAATGTTGGTGATGAGGGTGGCTTTGCGCCTAATCTGCCCTCAGCAAAAGCAGCGCTTGATTTCATCATGAAAGCGATTGAAACGGCGGGCTTCACACCAGGGGATGATATGCTTCTCGGCCTTGATTGTGCCGCGACCGAGTTTTTCAAAGAGGGTGCGTATCACTATGAAGGTGAGCGCAAAACCCGTGATCCTAAAGCACAGGCCAAATATCTTGCCAAACTTGTCTCCGATTATCCAATACGAACCATTGAAGACGGCATGAGCGAGGATGACTGGGAAGGCTGGAAAATCCTGACAGATTTAACGGGGCATAATTGCCAGCTTGTTGGCGATGATCTGTTTGTGACAAACGTTACACGCCTTGAGCAAGGCATTAAAGCGGGTGTCGGAAACTCAATCCTTGTCAAAGTCAATCAGATCGGCTCGTTGACAGAAACGTTAGCAGCTGTCGATATGGCGCACCGTGCAGGATATACAGCGGTGATGTCTCATCGTTCTGGAGAAACTGAAGATTCAACGATTGCTGATCTTGCAGTCGCCACAAACTGTGGGCAAATCAAAACCGGTTCACTCGCGCGCTCGGATCGGTTAGCGAAATATAATCAGCTCATCCGTATTGAACAGGAGCTTGGCCCACAGGCAATTTATGCGGGGCGCACTGCGTTAAGAGTATAACGTAAAACATCTTATTAAAGAGGTGAAAAACTTTTATGTCCTTAAAGCACGCTTTAAGACAAGATAAAGCACACTGTAGATAAACAATGCGACACTCCCTAACAGGGCGAGTGTCATAAAAGTTGCTGGTAAAAGTCCGAGAACAGTCACATTTTCAAATGATCCCCACGCTGCAATACGGGGGTTGAGCCACATCACACATGCGCCCGTGATAAGCGATGCAAAACACACGAAAATGAGATGTTTGATGAGGTAGGAATCAGGTTTGATCCAACCTTTCACAAAAGCCCAAACGTATAAAATAGCAACGTTCATCCATGCACCGCACGCAGTTGAAAACGCAAGTCCAGCAGCACCATAAGTCGGCATAAGATAAAATTTGAGTGCAACATTGATCATGATGGCACTTAATGAGGCAATCACAGGGCGCATCGTGTCTTGGCGCGCATAAAAACTTGCAACAATCGCACGAAGGATCACCATTGCAGGCAAGCCAATCGCATAAGCGCTCAAAACCTCGCCGGCTTGTTGCGCAGCCTTCAAGTCAAAAGCACCACGCATAAACAAGGCTTCAAATAAAAGCTGTGGTGTAAGAAGGCACATCACGACACAAGGTGCTGCCAGAACAAGCGCAAAACTAATCGCCCGATTTTGTGCTCTAAAGGCAAGCGCTACATCGCCTTGTGCAATGAGGCGGCTCATATGGGGTAAAATCACCGTTCCAACAGCGATGCCAATCACCCCTAAAGGCAACTGATAAAGCCGATCCGCATAATAAAGCGCTGAAGCCCCCCCGATCGCTAAAAATGTGACGAGAATGGTGTCAACAAACATCGCAAGTTGTGTACCCATAGAGCCAATCGTTGCCGGTGCAAATGCGCACAGAAAACCTTTGACATCGGATGTCATGGCAGGGCGTGTTATAATGGGGACAACACGCGCCCGCGCCGCCGCTCCGATCACCAATATTAACTCCCAAATTCCTGCACTTAAAACACCCCATGCAGCAGCATAGGCAAATGTGTCTTTTGAAAGTGGGGCATCATGGGGCCAGATGCTGACACCTATCAGTGCGATAATAATCGAGACATTCAGTAATACAGGCGCCGCTGCCGCCGCAATAAACCGCTCATGAGCGTTGAGCACACCCGAAATAAGTGTAACCAATGAAATCAAGATCAGATAAGGAAACGTGATGCGCGTAAGGATCACCGCGAGCTCGAACGCATCAGCGCGCCCCGCAAAACCCGGCGCAAGCCATGTGATTAATGTAGGCATAAAAACAATAGCGAGTACACTTAAAGCAAGCAAAACCAGCACAAGAAGCACGCCAATGATTCCTGCGAATTTGCGCGCAGCGTTCACATCTTGTTGCATAAATACGCGTGCATAAGCAGGGATGAACGCGGCATTAAAAGCCCCTTCTGCAAAAATTGCACGAAAATGGTTGGGCAAACGGTTCGCAACTGTAAACACATCCATAAGCACGCCTGCGCCAAGCACAGCAGCAAGTACAAGATCACGGATGAACCCTGTCAAACGTGAGAGCAACGTCCACCCACTGACGGACAGAATTTTTTTGAGCATAAAAATGATTCCAACGCGCTACGCCTTTTCCCATGTGTGACAGCGCACGGCAAGCGCTTGAATGTCGTGTCATTCTCAAATCATCGCTGGTGAGGTCATCAGCCGACAAGAGGAAAAGAAAAACGCCTCTCTTATAGCCGCAACAAATCATTTCAGGAGATACGTCATGACAACCGTTCAAACACAAAAATCATCAAGCTCATTTTTCAAAAAATCAACACTCGCTGCGCTCGCTGTCAGTGCTGCACTCGTCGCCTCTGCAGGTGGTGCGCAAGCGGGCGGAGGCTGGAAATGGAAGCATCACCACAAAGGTTATTATGGTGGAGCAATTGCAGCTGGTGTTGTTGGCGGATTAGCCTTAGGCGCTTTAGCAGCTTCATCACACCATGGTTATGCCAGACCAATGTATGTTTCTGGCGGAAGTGATTGCTATAAAGTACGTCGCAAATTCTGGTCTGATTATCACGGCGACTATATCGTGCGGCGCGTAACAGTGTGCGAGTAAGATTGCTCGAAAAAGAATATCATTTTTGATACGCCGCACCGCCTTTAAGGGAAGGTGCGGCGATCATGTGATCATAAATGAGATGCATTACTTTGAGGGCTTAACAGCTGGAATTTTATGCGTAGGTGAAATAAAATAATGTGTGTTTTGCTTACGGTTATCTAAAAGGCTTTTTTGAGGGGTATTTAAAGAATCTGAATTGACAGTAGATTTATGATCATCAGCCGCTGCTTTGTTTTGCTCTTGTGTCGTCATTGGTGTGTTTGAATCGGCTTTAATCATCTTTAAATCCTTTGATATTCATCAAGCGCACTAAATAATAAAAGCATTTAAATCAAAGACTATTATACCCCTCACATTTGAAGAGTTGGTGTCTGAAGTATTTTGAAGTTATCGGATAGGCGGTCAACCCATAATCGTGCTTTTTGCGGAAAAGTGGTATTCAGGAAGC
>JBIKVP010000026.1:0-23899 GCA_044356745.1 Beijerinckiaceae bacterium
AAGCTCCTGCCGTTGATCCGGTTCTAAAAGCGTACCCATACCAAATTGGAATCAAAACAACCTTAATAAAAAGATAACGCCAACTCTTCACTCACGAGGGGTATACAAAGATGGATCGCGAGCTTATGAAGAAATTACGTTTCCTCGCCAAGAGGTTTTGAATCATTGGTCTGCTTGTTATGATAATGAGGCTGATGGTGGTTCAAATAATCATACGGCCTCTCAAAATGCGGCTTTGCAACAACCCAGAGGGCGCAAACCATCTCACCCTTGGAAAGACATAAAAAATAAATGCTTTGAACTGATGTCATTTTATGGCGAGTTTTCTAACGATGATCCTGATTGGAATTGTCAAGCTAGACTTGAAGAATCATTAAAAGACTTTTGCATGCAAACCTATGATGATGAGCCGACTGACAGTGCTTTCAGGCAGAAGATACCGTCATGGCTTAAAGAATGGCGCAACGAAAAAAGTCAACAAAATCAACGTTGTCAGAATAGTCATAAATAGTCAGAAATGAATTACTGACCATTTCCGACTTACAACAGCATGATTTTCTCTAAATTCATCCGTATCGAGGCAACCCGCCACGAATCACGGAGAAAAATAAATGACAGATATTGCAAATAGACTTTGTTACCCAGCTAAGGAAGCTTGGCATCTACTCGGAATCAAAAGATCCAAATTCTATGAAGAAGTAAACGCAGGACGCATCCGCGTCAAGCGGATCGGGAGACGCTTGGTTATACCCGCCAACAGTCTCAAGACGTATCTTGATAACCTGCCCGACAGAGCCGCATAAGCCATAAAAAAAGCCCTGCTTTTTCAAGCAGGGACAAAAAGGATAATCAACATGATTAGATTTAAACGAACGCCCGTTCGGGCGCAAGGGACATTTGTGCCTTGTTCAGATTTGCCTTTGTTCAAGTGGGGCATAACAGCCCCTCAATCCCTCAAAATTCAGCCAAGTCACGCCGCGCAAAAAATTGCGCGTCGATTTCATCTGCCTTTATCAACCGCCCGTGTGGTCTCTGAACTCGCGGGATTCTCTATGGAGGATTTGAATGTCTGATATTATTTCAATGCGTGTCAAATTGCCTTGTGGCAAAATCTTGCAATGTAACGGGCGTGAAGCTTGGACGCTCGCACACCTGATTGAAGCGGGTTCAAAAGGTATCACACCGATTGAACGCCCTGCACCGCGCTGGTCGCATTATGTCATGTGCCTTCGCAGACAAGGGCTTGTGATTGAAACGATCCGCATCCCTCACGGGGGTGCTTTTAGCGGACATCATGGGCGCTATGTATTACACACGCCCTGTCAGGTTTTAAAGCAGTCTTACAGTCAACAAGGCAAGCGGAGGGCTGCAATATGAAGCCATTTATTCCGCCTCTGATTGTTGCTGAATGGCCACGAAACAAACAGCAAGTGATGCGGCGTCGCTCTGGATATGTTCAACGGCGTGAACACAATCAATATCAGAACTTTTCATATCCCTTCACCGTCGATGCGGTGGGGGGCTTTTTGTGATGGATTTTCCTATGCCACGAACTCACAATAAAACAGGCCGCTCAAAAAAAAGCCCCGCTTTTGTGCAGCTTTTTCATGCAATGATGAAAACAAAGGCGTGGCTGCAACTCACACCACAAGCACGCTCTGTTTATATCGAATTAAAAGCTCGCTACAACGGGATTAATAATGGGCAAATCAGTCTAAGTAATCGTGAGATTGTTGCACGCTGCAAAATGGCTAGCGCAACCGCATCGCGTGCTTTGCAGGAGCTTGAGGATATGGGCTTTATTGAAGCGGTGGAAAAAGGGCGTTTTACCCGTAAACAGCGTCACGCATCCACGTGGCGATTGACAGAATATTTTTGCAATGAGACGCATAAATCAGCGTCAAGAGCATATTTGCATTTCAAATAGAGCTTCTTTTGAATACAGCGTATTTGCGACACGCTAATTAGTGCTTTTAAAATCCAAAGTCACGGTATCAAAATGTGCATTTTACGGTACTAAAATAAATGCAGTCCTTGCATAAAAAGCGCTCAAAAAAGGCTATAAAGGCTTTGACAGTCCTAATTGACTGCACCGTGAGCAAAAACCTCGGTACTAAAAGAGTGTACACATATAGATATATACCATAGGGGAGAGGGATGTATAAGAAGTTGTGAATTTAAAATTAGTACACTTGCTTCTATTCATTCCTTGGCTTTACCGTATCCTATATGGATAGGAAAGTCTGAGATGAAAAAAGTGATTTTGATTGCTCATATTTTATTTTTATCGGCTTGTTCAACCCCATATCAAGATATGGGCTTTACTGGCGGCGTTAGTGTAGAGCCAATTACAAAAGATATGATTAGAATAGTCTCAAGAGGTAACGCTTATACTGACAAAAAAACTGTTCAAGATTACACCTTATTAAAAGCAGCAGAAACAACTAAAGAGATGGGTTATAGTCATTTTGGAATTATGGGTGGGGCTGATGCTTCAAGTTCGCATACTTTTCAATCTTCACCTGGACAAATAATGGCCGTACCAGGCGGTGCTTTATACAGTGCACCTTCATACTCAAATGTTGTAAAACCTGGAACAGATACAATTATAAAAATGTTTTCCATTAAAGATAAAACACCTGTACCCGATGGAGTATTTTTAGCTGATGAAATAATACAAACAGTCGGTGCGCGGGTTAAAAGGCCTTCTTAACAAATTAAAATTTATATAGCTGTTTTAGTATTCTATTTTGGTGTTACGCCTAAAATTGAATTTGCTTCTTTAATAGTATTATTAATTACTCTTTCGCGCTCATTAGAAAGGCTATCTATTTTAGGTTCTTTTATTTTTATGAATGCATTACGAGCGGTGCTTTCAATTTCTGTGCGGCACAAATCAATCATGATTTTTAAAAGATTTTCGCGGTCAACAAGTTTTCCATTTCTCACTTCGCTTACCGATTGAAGACACTTAGTAATTTCATTCATTTCTAAATCAGTTTGTAAGTTTGTATTTTGTGCATTATTTTGAGCAGATACGTTCACGTTTGTATTAGGTGGACTTGAAGCGCTTATAGCTTTAATTTGAACGGATTGAGTAAGAATATTTTTTCGGAATATATCTTTTAAACCGTTTCTAAATTTCATTTCATCATCATAACTAAGACTTGTTTTAAGTTTTAATACATCAACTATTGAAATTAAGGTTTGTTCAATCTCACGATTACATATTGTCATTGCAGCCGTGGTTAAAACTTCTGCATTTTCAGCAGATTTAACGAGCTTCGAGACTTCTATACCAGTACATTCATACATTCGCGTTTTCAATAATTCGGCTGTTTTATCTGCTACTTCAACCCTTTGTTTATTTTGCTCTTCCAATTGCGATTGTTGAATCGTCAACCTATGAATATCAGGTTGTAAACGTGTTAAAAGCGCTCTTGATAAATCATTTAAATAAGCGCCTTGATAAAATGCTACACCAGTACCAATTCCATATAGCCTGTCATGCTCTGCAATCATTTTTGCAACTGCATCCCCGCAAATACCCATCTTGTTAGAAACTAAACCGATAAGTTGATTTTTTTGAACTGCGTTTAAAAGGTTAGGATCATTACGCACGCTATCAGCAAGACAGTTCGTAGCCGCGCGAATGTATGGGAGGTGAACTTTTCTTTTTTGAGCATCGGTTATTGAGGGCGGTGTAAAATAAGATGGAGGCGTTATATTATAACCCTCTTGCGATAAGGCTTGAAGCGGCAATAATAGGGACATCCACATTGTGATAAATATTTTATTCTTTGCTCTCATTACATCCCCCATTTTATAAACATGCTAAAACAATCGATGTGAGCAAAACAATCAAAAAATGAGCTGGTAAGAGTGACGCATCCCGCGCGTAGGATGTATATTGAAAGCGACATAATTTTAAATCCGCAATTGGAGTCTAAAAATATATCCCTCATGAATATATGCGACTGACACGCACGGTTTTAAGCAAATTTATGCAGCATCAAGCACCACATGAATTATTTTCAGAATACGGACGTTGCGATTAAGCGGACTTATCCACATTCATTGTATGCCTTAAAACGCCTCAAATTAGCACGCCATGCACATGCACGCGGTGGGGAAGCGGGTGGGGAAGGGTGTTTTATTAAATATAAATATTATTATATATCAAATGCTTAGCGCTAGTAAATGGCGGACAGAGCGGGATTCGAACCCGCGTTACGGTCTCCCGTAAACACACTTTCCAGGCGTGCGCCTTCAACCACTCGGCCACCTGTCCACAACGTTGCGCTTAAAAGCGCACGCAATTCTTGACTTAGGACGCTTTGACCGAAGGCCAAAGCTGTGCGCCTTCAATCACGCTTTTCGCGATTGAGACGGCTTGAGAACACTCAAGCCTTTTGCACCTGTCCACAACGTTGCGCTTGAAAGCGCATCAGAACTTTTTAGACTGCTGTTAGATGTGGCCTTAAACACTGACACACCCAACCACGCGCCGTTAAAACAAACTCATCGCCAAAAAGCAAGTAAAAGCCGCTCAGTCAAAATGAGGGACGCATTTTAATGTCATCTCAAATAAGACCTACAATCAGCAGCATCCCAAGTGCATAAAGCATCACCGCCACGAGCTTTTGAATGACATTGAGCGTAATTTTCTTGAGCATCATCGTGCCCAAAAACACACCCGCACACGCCGCCAAACACGCTGCAAGAATAAGTGACACGTGAGGAGCAATCAAAGCGATGTCGAACGTCAGCGCGTACACGATCAAGCGCGCCGTATCAACAAGGGCAGCAATCGCAGCATTTGTCGCCACAAAAGCATTTTTATCGAGTCCCGCTTTAATCAAAAAGGCACTGCGAAACGCCCCTTGATGACCCGATAATCCACCAAAAAAGCCGCTCAACACTCCGCCTGAAACCATGGCAAGGGATGAAGAGGCGCTCAAGCGATTAAGAAAAGGAAACATCTCAGCACTAGCAAAAACAATTAAAAGCACGCCCGCAGCCAATTTAACAGGCGTTATGGTGGCGATGATGCCTCCAAGATCATATATCATGATAACGGGGAGATGACTTAAATAGTTGAGCAAAAGTGCGCCTAGGATCGCCGCAATCAAAGCGGGAAGTCCGAAAACAAGGACGATCCGCCACGCTGCCTCACGCCATAACAAGCCCAGTTTAAGAAAACTGTTCAAGCCATGCACAAGCGCCGTAATCGCCACGGCAACAGGCACGGGAAGAAAAATTGCAACAATCGGCATCAAAAGTGTGCCCAGCCCAAAGCCTGAAAACAGCGTCAGCACTGATGCGACAAAAGCTGTGAGGGAGATAAAAAAGATGCTCATGAAAACTCAATGAAATGTGAAGAAGGGCTCAATTTAAACACCCTATCAAACAACACAATCATACGCGGCGCTTTTCAAAAATAAAACACGTGGGATCACGTTGATGAGCATTGAAAAAGACTCCAAGCCCACAAAAAACCATGCTAGAAGAATACGGATTTTCGTCTCTCACCGCATTGTTGTTTGAAGAGTTAAGTGTTGCGTATCACCCTTTCGCGTTTTGAACCTATCTTACATGATGCATCTTTCGTGTGTCGTAAAAGAAAATTATATTCTTTTTTCAACGACATAGTACGTTGCATGCTGACCGTTGCCGCAATATTGGTCATGTATTCACATACGCATGTTTACGCGCAAACATCTGCCCCCGCGTTCATTCCACAAACACTTAATGAAGGATCACGGTTTGAGCCTTCTCAAGTGATTGAGGCCGCGCGTCAATTGGCACGAAAGCCATTTCAAGCGTTGCCCAATGATTTACCTGAGCCTTTAAATAATCTTTCGCAAGAGATGTATGCAAGCATTCGTGCCTTGCCCTCAAACATGGTGTGGCAGGGCGAAAATCGTGGCATGGTCATTGAGCCCCTTCATCGCGGCTTTGCCTACACGCAGCCTGTAGCACTTTATCAAATTGATGAGGGCAGCATTCGGCGCATTACTTTTCTGGCACAAAATTATGACTACACACGTTTGCAAGAGGCGGGCAAAGCAGTGCCCTCCACATTACCTGACTTGCAATTTTCAGGATTTAAAATCCGTCTCCCTGATGCCAATGGCGCTGAAGCGGTGGTTTTTCAAGGCGCAAGCTTTTTTCGCGCTATGGGTTTTGAGCAAACCTATGGACAAATGGCGCGCGCACTCACTCTGCGCCCTGCCGATGCTCGAGGGGAAGAATTCCCGCTTTTTCGCGCCTTCTGGCTTGAAAAGCCATCCGCTGGTGCAACGACACTCGTTGTTCATGCGCTCATTGACAGTGAAAGTGCCAGTGCGGCGGTGCGCTTCACCATCCGCCCTAATGGGGTTACGATCATTGATGTGGAAATGACGCTGTTTCCACGTGTAACACTGGAGCATGTGGGATTAGGTGCGAGTGCAGGAGCATTTTTATTCGCCCGTCACAGTCGGCGTTTGTCTGATGATATTCGCGCTAGCGTGCATGAAGTGAGCGCGCTTCAAATACACACTGGACGCAACGAGTGGATTTATCGCCCTGTGACAAATCCAGAAACACTGCTGATTTCCGTATTCTCTGATGCAAATCCAAAAGGCTTTGGCCTTGTGCAACGCGATCGTGATTACAAAGATTTTCATGATGATGTTACCCCGTGGTCCTCGCGTCCAAGCTTATGGATTGAACCGCTTGGTGAATGGGGAGCTGGAGCTATACAGCTTCTCGAAATTCCCTCTGATGTCGAGACAAACGATAATATTCTTGCCTACTGGCGACCCAAAACACCGTATATTGCAGGTTCCGAAGTTACGCTCGCCTATCGCCAATATTGGGGTCGCCAACCTCCTGAAACAGCCCCTGTCGCACAAGTCAATCATACGCGCACAGGGCGTGTGCAAGGCACGCGGCGTCGGCGCATCAACGTGGATTTTACAGGAGATGCCTTTGCGCAAGCGACACTGCCCACCAATATACGGGCATCATTGTGGTCAAATGCCGGCGTTGTCAGCCCTGTTCGGCTCTGGCATTATCCTGAGCGCAAAACAGTGAGAGCGGGTTTTGATCTTGATCCGCAAGCAGAAAACAATATTGAATTACGTCTACTTCTCGAAACACCTGACAGCGCCAAACCTGAGACATGGAACGCGGTGACAGAAACATGGTTGTATCGATGGACACCGTAACAACACAACATTCTGGTCAGTACAGCTCACTTGAAGGATTTGCAGCAACCCCTGCTGAAGCGCCTTTAATGATGCCTGCACAATCATTTCGGCGCTGGTCATCAACACAAGAGCGCAGCGCAAAGCACCCTTTTCCACGTAAGATTATTCAACGCTTTATCGTGTTTGGCGGCGCATTATTGCTGACACTCTATGGCATAAAAGAAATGTATGCTGTTGTTTCAGTGAGTGGCACAACGGTGTTGCAGTATATTTTGCTGGGACTATTCGCGGTCAACTTTTCATGGATTGCATTAGCGTTTACCAGTGGACTCCTCGGGTTTTTTGTGTTGCTCAAGCGCCCACCTCACACACCTATAGCGGATCGCCTCAATGCAAAAACTGTGATCGTGATGCCTGTCTACAATGAAAGCACAGCACGCACATTTGCTGCACTTGCTGCCATTCGTGAGTCGGTTGAGGCCACGGGTTTAGGTGCACATTTTGATTACTTTATCCTCTCAGATACCACGGATCCGGATGTATGGATCGCTGAAGAGCGCATGTTTTTGACATTACGCGAGCAGCTTGGAGCGGATGCACGGCTTTATTATCGTCATCGCCCTAAAAATCATCATCGCAAAGCGGGGAATATTGCTGATTTTGTTTCACGCTGGGGCGGTCACTATGAGCAGATGATCGTGCTCGATGCCGATAGTTTGATGACGGGATATTGCATTGTGCGTCTTGCAGCTGCAATGGAGGCCGATCCCGATGCGGGAATTATTCAGAGCTTACCCCTCATTATCAATCGCAACACCTTGTTTGCGCGTTTGCAGCAGTTTGCGGCGCGTATCTATGGACCTGTGATTGCAACAGGCTTATCGGAATGGATGGGTAAAGATGGCAACTATTGGGGGCATAACGCGATTATTCGCACGAAAGCCTTTGCAGATCATTGCGGATTACCTGATTTAAAGGGACGCCCCCCCTTTGGTGGACATATCTTGAGCCATGATTTTGTTGAAGCAGCGCTGATGCGCCGCGCGGGCTGGGCAGTGTATATGCTCCCCGATTTGACAGGAAGTTATGAAGAAAGCCCACCATCGCTCATTGATGTTGCAGCACGAGATCGGCGTTGGTGTCAGGGCAATCTTCAACATTCACGGCTGTTGTGGGCTCGCGGTTTTAAACTCCCCACACGTCAGCATTTTGCCACGGGTATCATGTCTTATCTGGCCTCGCCCTTCTGGCTTATGCAGCTTGTGGTCGGGATTATTCTGGTCTTTCAAGCGCGGTATGTACGCCCTGAATATTTTAGCAGCGAGTTTAATCTTTTTCCGAGCTGGCCACGCTTTGACCCTGAACGAGCCCTCTCACTCTTTGCGTTGACAATGGCGATTTTGCTCGCGCCAAAAATCTTTGGCTTAATCGTGACGCTGCTCAATAAGCGTGAACGCAATCAATCGGGAGGCGCAATCCGTCTCACCTTATCAGCAATGATTGAAATCCTGCTTTCAGCCCTTTTTGCACCGATTATGATGCTCATTCAATCAGGTTCAGTATTTAATATTCTTTTAGGACGTGATGCGGGTTGGCAGCCACAACGGCGTGACGATGGCTCTATCCCTCTCAAAGATATTGTTCGTCGTCACAGAGGCCATGTCGTACTTGGAATTTTTACGGCCATTTCCGCATTTCTCATTTCACCGTCATTGTTTGCATGGATGTCACCCACTATTTTAGGACTGGTGTTAGCAATTGTGTTGTCTTGGATGAGCGGACAGCTTGTGTTAGGGCTTGCGCTTAAAAAAGTCGGACTTCTTGTCACACCAGAAGAGCACGCACCGCCGGCCATTGCAGCGCGAGCCAATGCTTTGCAGCAAGAGTTTAACGCTTTAGGATATGATGAAGCAGATGGCCTTAAAATCCTCATCAATGATCAAACATTATTCGTATCACATCACGATATGTTGCCCACACCTACACCCCGTAAACGCGGTGATATTGTGCCTGAACAAGCAATTGCCAATGCGAAAATCAACGAAGCGCAAACAGTAGATGAAGCGATAAGTTGGCTTAAACCTAAAGAGCGGATGCTGATCCAGCACGATCATAACTTACTAACAAAGCTTAGAAAATTACCTACCAAAGCATAAGTTTAGGGCTTAAGTGATTTTTCTGTAAGCACTTTTTGCTCAAAAGCGATGCACCGCTCCATCATCTCTCGCCATATCTCTTCAGCAAGATCAGGATCAAACCCAATGTTTGATGCGTTTTCACGCACCTTGGCGATGACATCAGCAACACGCCATACGACCCGCGCTTCATCAGGAGAGGATTTTAAACGCGATGCTGCAACAATACAGGCAAGTCGACGGTTTAAAAGCGCAACAAGTGCCCGATCAAGCGCATCAATCGCCACACGCACTTGACCCATGTCATTGAGTTGATCGCCGTCAAAACGCTCGCCTAATGCAAACGAGCCATCGTGAGGACTTGAATCAGGAATGGGCAGCGTCATGACAAGATCAGTTTTTCGCAACAAAGCATTGGCCACCATTGGCTTTTAGCTTCACACACAGTGCTGTCGCTTCATCGCGTGACATCGCACCCACGCGCAGACGATAAATGCTTCTACCACCTGTTTGTGCTTGAACGATGTTAGGGCTATATCCCTTTAAAAGGGTGTGCTTACCTTGCAAAGACGCAAAGATATTACGCGCCTCTTGCTCAGAAGCGGGAGCAGCAAGCTGAATACCAAAGCCTCCAGCACTTGACGATGGAGTCGGAAGCGATGCAGTGCGCGTATTGCGCTCACCTGCCGCAATGTCTGGTGTGGGCTCAGGAGTGGTATCAAAGGGTGAAACACGCTGCTGAAGCTTTTGCTGATCACCAGAATTGCGTGATAAAACGGGCGTAATCACGGTTGGCGATGGAGAGGGTGGAATATCCGCGAGTGCCTGTTCAAGTGTGCGCTCATCAGGACGTTTTGGCGGTTGCGGAGAGCGTGCAACAGGGGGGGCTACAACCACAGGCAGTGTGGTTGTAGCCGATGCACCAGTTGTATTAAGGCCACTTGCCTGTATTGGCCGTGTTAAAGCGGGTGCTGGCGGAGTTGGAACACTCGACTGTTCATTGCTTAATGTGCCATCGGGACGAATGGCGATGGTGCGTACTTTGCGTGGCTCTCCAAGCAGGTTAGATGTTTCAGCCGCACCGGTGACCATCGGGTCTTGAGGCGTTCCAGATTGAGAACGAACAGCTTCGCGCACATCAAGTGGTTGCTCTTCATTGTCAATAACCCGCGCCTGTGATGGATTTGACGGGGATGGTTTTTCATAAATTTGTTTGTTTTGATTAGGAATATCTAATCCACCCGGATTTTGCGGTTGAATGCGCGTCGGGCTATTGTCCGCTTGAATAAGAGGCACATCATTAGTTCCTGTTGAACTACCTCCACGCCACATATTAAAGCTTGCTAAAACAACGATCATCGCTGCAATGCCGCCCGCAATCACCATAAGACGACGGCGTGATGGCGGTGCTTGTCGAACAGCTGTTTTAAGTCCTGCCTGAAATCCTGTGGTTTGCTGCGCACTCATATAAGGCTCAGGTGATGACTGCCAGCTTTGAGAAGGTATTTGGGGAGGAATGTGTTGTGAGGGTGCAGCACTGTAAGAGTGCGCTAAAGGAGATGTCGAAGGAGGCTGCGGTGCAGGAATGTCTTGCATAAATGTTTGCGTGAGCGGGGGTAAAGGAACGTGTGACGAAGAGGGTTGTCCAAACGCACCTTGTGAAGGTGTGTAAGCAGGAGCAATATAGGGCTCTGGCTGCTCGGGATCGTCCTCTTGCAAAGTGTCCTCTGAAGAAAGAGCGTGCGTTGTGTGCGAAGGTGCAGCTAATGAGGTTTGGTGAGGCTCCTCAAACTGAGCATGTGTTTCGCGCAAGCGCGCCTGAAACGCGGATAAATCAGCAGCAATTGAGCGGTTCGGATTATCATAAGCATTTGGATAAGAATGTTCATTGATGGATGTACTCACATCATCCTGCTCAGAAACTGGCTGGTGTGAATCAAGTGCGCCACGCATATTAAAAGCAGTATTATAACCATCATGTTTTTCATGATCTTCATCATAAGAAAAAGACTGGAGCGTTTCTTGAGACGGATACGATGGAGAAGAGTCCTGTATATCTTCTTGATGATCACGCGTATTCTGCCGTGACATCACTTCTGCTTCCGCTTGATCCCATGCTGATAGGAGCGCTTTTTTCACAGCTTCGCCCTCTTTCGGCAGGGGAGGCGATGATGAGAGTGGCGTTGTAGATACAGACGCGGATACTGGCACGGCTCCGCGTGCTTCCAGCAGAGCGCGTAAAGCACCCTGACGTTGAGAGGGATGCGAGGCAGCTTCAGCGCTAGCCTGTTGCGCTGTTGGTAGAGCATTTGATGTTGATGCTGTCACTGTGGATCTTGGTTGAAAATTGGATAAGGCTCGGAGCTGGCGCTCAAGCTCTTCAAGTTCTTTAAGCGCAGCTTCACCAATTCCAGACGCGGAAGCCTCTTTCTGAGTGAGTTGGGGCTGGGTAAACTGCGGTTGTGGCGGTGCATGATCACGTGACGCATCAGTCCCCACTGGGATGGGAAAAGGACGTGGGCGGGGTGTATTGTGGGCATCATTCATAAACGTATCCGCTTCTGCTCTTTGTTTTGTCGCATATCGTTGTGCAACATGCTCTAAGGCGGCCTCGTCAACAGGACATCATGTTCAATACAAAAGAAGCATTTTCATGACACCTGAATCACGCGCATCATGGGATAACTGGGCGCATATTTCAACTTATACCAACACAATGATACACGCTATCCCCATGTGTGAAGAGTTGAGATGAACGCAAAAAGCTAATGCGTTCATTAATAAAGATTTTTTATCGCATTTCTTCGGGGCTACTGACCCCAAGTAATGAAAGTCCTGTTTGTAAAACCGTGCGCACGCTTTCGACAAGGGCGAGTCGATGAAGGGTGAGGTTGTGATTATCTGGATGAACGAATCGCAAACTCGTCTCATCTTTTCCTTTATTCCAATGGGCATGAAACGCACTTGCTAGATCATAAAGGTAAAACGCGATGCGATGTGGCTCGTGCGCTTCTGCCGCTGATTCAATCAGGCGCGGAAATTGTGCAAGGAGCAAGATGAGTTGTTTATCGGCTTCGTGGGTATATGCTGCTGGTGAAGAGTCATCGTTTTCAAGAAAAGGAAAATAAATCTCAAGATCACCATCAGGTTGATTTGAGGGAAAAACACCTTGTTCTTCAGCCTGTCGAAAAATTGAGCAACACCGTGCATAAGCATATTGCACATAAAACACGGGATTTTCTTTGGATTGCTCGCGCACTTTCACCAGGTCAAAGTCAAGCGTGGCATCATTTTTGCGAAACAGCATCATGAAGCGCACCGCATCGCGCCCCACTTCATCAATCACTTCACGTAAGGTCACAAAATCACCCGCGCGTTTCGACATTTTCACGGGTTCACTATTGCGCATCAGACGCACAAGCTGGCACAGCTTCACATCAAGCTGACCTTCACCTTGCGTAAGCGCTTTAACCGCCGCTTGCATGCGCGTGACATAGCCCCCGTGATCAGCGCCCCACACGTCAATCATCTGTTTGAAACCACGATCAAACTTTGACTTGTGATAGGCCATATCAGCGGCAAAATAAGTGTAAGAACCATCAGATTTCAGCAGGGGGCGATCCGTATCATCTCCATAAGCAGTTGCGCGAAACAGCGTTTGCTCACGCTCTTCCCAATCCGCATCAATTTGTCCCTTGGGAGGAGGCAAAACACCTTCATAAACCAGATTACGTGCGCGTAAATCAGCAATCGTTTTGGCGATTAGATCACCTTCACCTAAAGTCCCCTCAACCAGAGGGGCTTTAAACACTTTGCTTATGGGTGCTTTGTCTTCTAATTTGGCTTGTTCAATATCAATTTCCGCAAAATAATGCCGTACACCGCCTACTGGCCCATGCATCAAGTCAAAAGAATCAAGTCCGCAATAAAAGATTGGCGGTTCGTTTGCGCGCTGGAATTTTGAAATACGTTCTACAAGAGCTTTTTCTGAAAAGAAAACGTCAAACGAAATACCCAAAGCAGCTAAATCTTTTAGTATCAAAACAAGCATCGCTTCAACAGCGTACTGTCTAACTTTGGGTAACCACTCCGATTCTGGCATATCTTTCAATCTATGCTCAAAATTGGATGCGAGTTTTTCACCCACGGGCACAAGATAATCACCCGGATAAAGCCCTTCAGGGATCGCGCCAATGTCTTCACCTAGCGCCTCACGATACCTGAGATAAGCGGATCGCGCGAGCACATCCACCTGCGCACCAGCATCATTGATGTAATATTCGCGCGTGACTTTAAAACCCGCAAAGGCAAGAAGGGCGCTTAAAGCATCGCCAAAGACTGCACCCCGTCCATGTCCCACATGCATGGGGCCTGTGGGGTTCGCAGAAACATATTCAACGTTGACCGCGTCACCGTTGCCATCGATTGCGCGTCCGTAGTCGCCACCCAATTTAAATATTGCACCAATCACCTGAGACACGGTTGCATCAGGCACACGGATATTAATAAACCCAGGGCCTGCGATCTCAACTGATTGAATATGATCGTCTTTTTTCAGCTCCGCGACAATCATCTCGGCGAGAAGACGCGGCGGCTTTTGAACCGGTTTCGCAAAAACCATCGCCGCATTCGTGGAGATGTCCCCTAAACTAGCGTCTTTAGGTGGTTCAACCATGACGCGGTTTAGATCAAGATCAGAGGGCAGTTGACCTTGTTCGATCAGTCGCTCAAGCGCTGCGCGAACACGGGTTTGATAAAAGTGAAAGAGGTTCATAAGTCGATTATCCAGATGAATGAACGGACTAACCCAGCATAGGCGTTTCGTCAAACAGCCGCTGATATTCATGCAGCGCAAAGCGATCTGTCATACCCGCAATGTAATCGCCAATGTGGCGTTGACGACGTAAGGGGGAGAGGTGCGAAATACCGCGTTTCCATTCATCAGGCAGGCGTGAAGGATCGTCCGAAAAAGCTTGATAAAGCCGGCTGACAATTTTTTCAGCATCATCACGCACACGCATCACGTTTGGATGACGATACATATTCAAATACAAAAATGCTTTCACGCTTTGCTCAGCCTGTTCCATCGGTTGTGAAAAACGGATGACGGGGGTTGGCAAGCGGCGAATATCATCAGCACTGTGGGGATCAGCGGCGCGTAAACAACGCAAACTCTCCCCGATGACATCCTCCACAAAGGCCGTAATCACCCGCCGCATCAGCTCATGAATAATTCGAGCGCGTTCTAAGTGCGGGTAACGTTGACGAATATCATGCAGAAATTGCGCTAAAAACGGCACATCTTCAAGCTGTTCAATGGTAAAAAGGTCTGCGCGAAGTCCATCATCAAGATCATGGGCATTATAAGCAATATCATCTGCAAGAGCGGCCACTTGTGCTTCAGCGCTGGCCTGACTCCATAAACACAGATCATGAATAAGCGTATATTCAAGAATAGGTGTGGGGACATGGCGCGTTTTATAACGTCCAATCGCATGTCCATCCGTCGTGATGAGTGGGCCATTATGTTTGACGAGCCCCTCTAACGTCTCCCATGTCAGATTAAGGCCATCATAATCCGCATAACGATGTTCAAGGTGTGTGACGATCCGCAATGCTTGCGCATTGTGATCAAAGCCACCAACATCTTTCATGCACGCATCGAGGGCATCTTCACCAGAATGACCAAAAGGGGTATGTCCGAGATCGTGCGCAAGGGCGAGCGCTTCGGCCAAGTCTTCGTTTAGTCCCAAAGCACGGGCAATGGAGCGGGCAATCTGCGCAACTTCCAAAGAGTGCGTCAGCCGTGTGCGATAATGATCGCCCTCATGATATACGAACACTTGTGTTTTATGCTTGAGACGACGAAACGCGGTTGAATGAACGATGCGATCACGATCGCGCTGAAATTCACTGCGTGTGGGCGAAAGGTCAGTCGCAAATAGCCTCCCGCGTGTTTTCTCGGGATCACAGGCATAAAGAGCGCACCACGGCTGCATGGACATGATTTAAAAACCTTACCGATTAATTGGCTCTCCCGCTGCAAGCCAATCCTGAAAGCTACCCTTATAATGGTCGCGCAACGTAATACCCGCACGTTGCGTTTGATGAAGCGCCTGAAGCGTGCGTCGTCCTGAGTTGCACGAAAAAACAATCCGTTTTCCCGTATTCAAGGGAATACTGGCAGGGTCAAACGTGGAAAGGGGCATCGAAACAGAGCCGGGGATATGCCCAGCATCAAATTCATTCTTTTCACGCACATCAATCAGAAGAATTGAGCCATCACTCAAACCCTTTTTGATCGTCTCGCGATCCAAATCATTGACGTGTTGAGCGTTATCCATCGCTTTAACGACTTTTGATGATGCTGCCGAGAACGCCGCGCAAAATAGCACGACCAATCTGATTGCCCACCGTGCGGGCTGCTGAAGACGCCACATTACTCATCACCTTTTCTGTCATACTCATAGGCGCGCGCCCTGATGTGCGACGCGTCGTTGTTGAAGTGCTGCCACCACCACCTCCGAAAATCGAGCCGAGAAAGCCCCCAAGCCCCCCCGATGAAGCGACTTCTTGCGCAGGTTCTTGCTCTAACTCGCGTCGCTTTTGCAGCATTTCATAAGCACTTTGGGCATCCACCATCTCATCATATTTGTCCTTTAAACTCGATGCGCTGATGATTTTAGTGCGCTCACTCTCTGTAATTGCGCCAACTTGTCCCATGGGCGGAGCAATGAGGGTGCGCTCAACAATAGACGGTGTACCCTTAACTTCAAGCGTTGACACCAACGCCTCTCCCACGCCCAGTTCAGTAATCACCTCAGCTGTTTTAAAGGCAGGGTTTTGACGAAATGTGTCTGCAGCAGCTTTTACCGCGCGTTGATCGCGCGGCGTAAAAGCACGCAAAGCATGTTGAACACGATTGCCCAGCTGTCCAAGGACTGTTTCTGGAACATCAAGCGGATTTTGCGTGACAAAATAAACGCCCACACCTTTTGACCTGATCAAGCGCACCAACTGTTCAATCGCTTCCAGCAGTGCCTTGGGTGCATCAGTGAAAAGAAGATGTGCTTCATCAAAAAAGAACACGAGCTTTGGCTTATCAAGATCGCCCACTTCAGGCAGTTCTTCAAACATCTCCGAGAGCATCCAGAGCATGAAAGTTGCGTAAAGACGTGGTTTTGTCATAAGTTTGTCAGCGGCAAGGATATTGACAATGCCGCGACCATCACGCGTTGTCCGCATAAAATCTTGAATATTGAGTGCAGGCTCACCAAAGAAATCAGCCCCATCTTGATTCTCAAGCATCAACACTTGGCGCAAAATTGTCCCGATCGAACTTTTTGCAACATTGCCGTATTGTGCACTAATCTGCTTGTCATTTTCACTCAGGAAAGTGAGCAAGGCGCGTAAATCTTTGAGATCAATCACAGGCCAGTTATTGTCATCGGCAACGCGAAACGCAATATTAAGAATGCCCTCTTGCGTATCATTGAGCTCTAGCAAACGCGCGAGCAGCAACGGCCCCATCTCGGTAATTGTAGCTCGGATCGGGTGACCTTGCGCACCAAACACATCCCAGAATGCGACAGGAAATTGATCCGCAGCATACTCAATGCCAATCTCTTTCGCGCGCTTCACAAAGGCGTCTTTACCTTGTCCCATATTGGCAACGCCGGATAAATCCCCTTTAATATCGGCGGCAAAAACTGGAACCCCTGCATTCGAGAAACCTTCTGCGAGCACTTGAAGCGTGACGGTTTTACCCGTTCCTGTCGCGCCTGTAACAAGACCATGGCGATTTGCGAGCTTAAGCAACAGCACCTCTGGCTTTGTACTTTGACCAAGGAGAATACTGTTCTCAGGAATGCTGTTAGGGGTTTGAGTCGCTTGCGCTGTCATGTGCAGTCCTTCTTGGAGCGAAAACGTGGGGCAAAAAATGAATCACGCTGCTTCTTTTACGCAAAAATTCATAGAAATACAGCTTGCATTCGCACGTTAGACAGACGAAAAATGCGCCATCACTTACAAAAGGACAAAACTCATGCATGAAATGATTGAACGATTGACACAAGCGACGGGGCTTGATGCCGGAACCGTACAAAATGCTGTGGGGTTGATCCTTAATTTTCTCAACAAAGAAGGCCCCCAAGCCGAGGTGTCACAGTTACTCGAATCTATTCCCAACGCGCAAGCCTACCTCTCTCAAGCACAAGAGCAAGGTGGTGGCTTACTCGGTTCAGTGATGGGCATGTTTGGCGGCGCAGGCGGTGTCATGGCATTAGGCACACAGCTGATGCAGCAAGGCCTTTCTATGGAACAGGTGATGACACTCTCCAAAGAGCTGTTTGCTTATGGACGCGAAACGGTAGGCGAAGATGTGATGGGACAAATTGTCGCCAATATCCCCGGACTAGGACAGTTTGTTTAATCATGTCTCAAGCCGTTGATAAGCCCACACTTACTTTGATTACTGGAGCATCACGTGGATTAGGCCGCGCACTTGCGCTGGAGCTTGCAAAAACAGGAGCGCATATTATCGCGCTTGCACGCACGGTAGGGGCGCTCGAAGAGCTCGACGATGCGATCCGCGAAGCGGGGGGCACTGCAACGCTTGTCCCTGCAAATGTTACAGATTTTGATGCGCTGGATCGCCTTGGCGCCTCTATTTATGAGCGATGGGGCAAACTTGATATTCTCATCGGCAATGCGGGTTTGCTTGGTCCCATCACACCGATCAATCATCTTGATGTCAAAAGTTGGGATCAGGTGATGGCAACCAATGTCACTGCAAATTGGCGTCTCATTCGTGCCATGGATCCGCTTTTACGTTTAAGTGAACATGGCCGTGCTGTTTTCATGTCATCAAGTGCAGCCCATCGTTGCAAAGCGTATTGGGGCTCATACAACGTCTCTAAAGCGGCACTTGAAGCACTTGTCAAAACGTATGCTGCCGAGACACTGACAACCTCAATCCGCACGATGCTCGTCAATCCGGGCCCAATGCGCACGAACATGCGCCGCGCTGCTTATCCTGGAGAAGATCAAGAGGCACTTTTAACCCCCGAAGTCATCGCACCGCGCATCATGCCGTTGCTCAGCCCCATGTGGCAAGCAAGCGGCGAGGTGTTCGATTGTCAATGAGGCGCAATAAATGCTACAAAGTTATTTATATCTTTTGTTAGCTTGATCTTGTCGATGACAGTTGTGATGGACGAGGCGGGTATTCTCACATGTGTAACCGAGTATTGAATCTAAACGATCTAGTTCAGCGCCATGCAGCTCCAAAGAGTTTCTGCAAATAGCACAACATCCGTTTTGCTCTTCCCACTTAAGCTTTTTAAGTTTTTTGCGTTCAGCAGGCGTTTTACGTTCCCAATACTCCAAGCGTTTATAAATTCGGCGACGCAAAGAAAATAATAGAATTGGATCGTTATGAGCGGCTTCTTCAATCATTGTTTTTATTTTCTGAAGCAAGTCATCAAATAGTGCAGCTTCGCTTTCAGTTGATTGTCGGCTTGGCATATTTCATCCTGACTTTAAACGACATCATGTAAGACTGCATTGTTAAGAGCATAAGGCCGATATAAACCCAATTAGAGCTGGTCATAGTTCAAGATCTTATTCTGATTCTTATTCTGACGCCATCCAAACCGCTTCAACATCCTCTCACGCCACACTTTAAAATTGGCCATAGCCATGAGTGCAGCAGGTGTAACAATCAGCGTGAGAATTGTTGCAAAGCCCACACCAAAAACAATGGCTGTAGACAGGTTAACCCACCACTGCGTTGAAGGTGCGCCTTGCGTAATTTCCTGATTAAGAAAATCCAGATTAATGCCAAAGGCAATCGGTGACACACCCAGCACAGCGGTGACAGCCGTCAAGAACACAGGCCGCGCCCGCTGGCGACATGTTTCGAGCAAGGCTTCATAAGCTTCCATACCCTGAGCACGCAGTTCGTCATAAATATCAATGAGCAAAATGTTATTATTGACGATAATCCCTGCAACCGAAATGACACCAAGACCGGTCATCACGACCCCAAACGCTTGCCCCGTAACCAGCAAACCAATCAAGACACCAATTGTTGAAAAAATCACCGCGCTCATGATTAAAAGCACACTGGAAAATCGGTTAAACTGAGCGAGAAGCACGGCAAAGATTGAGAAAATAGCGGTTGCAAATGCTTTGCCCAAAAACGCAGAAGCTTTATCGCGCTCTTCATCTTCACCCTTGAGCTGAAATGTAATCCCAAGGGGGAGCGGTTGTTTTTTAAGCGCTTCAACGACACGCGCCTGAACCTCGGCGGTTTGAACGCCCGCCTTGATATTGGCGGTAAGCGTCATCACGCGTTGACCATCGGCACGATTTATGACGGAGACTTTCGCAACAGGTGTTCGCTCAACAAAATTACCGGCTGGAACACTTCCCACAGGCGTATTGACAAAGAGCGCATCAAGCTCATTGAGCGAGCGACGATTCTGGGGATAACGTAACAAAATATCAACGGATTTATCGGTGCTGTTGGGGCGATATTCTGTAATTTTAAGGCCGTTGGTAACCAGTTGAACTGCATTCCCCACAGTGACAGGACTTGCACCAAAACGTGCTGCATCAGAGCGATTCACGTCAAGTTGCCAGTCAATACCGGGGAGCGGAAGGCCATCATCGAGATCAATAATTTCAGGAGTGCCACGCAAAGTCTCCGCGACAAGACGTGCTGCGACAGGCAGATTATCAGGATCAAGTGCCGCAAGGCGAATTTGAATCGGTTTACCCGTAGGCGGCCCTGCTTGGGGTTTGGTCACCTCAATCATAACCCCCGGAATATCGGCAGTTCTTAAACGAATATCATCAAATATGGCCTGCGCTGTACGACGATCACGCCAGTCCACAAATTCAAACTGAATCGTGCCGATTGTGTCTTCGGGAATTTCCGCATTGCCCTTTTGAGCTTCACCTGCACGGGCATATATCGTACGCAGCTCGTTCATATTCATCATGCGTTGTTCAACGATTTTAACAAGCGCATCTTTTTCAGAAATTGAGATATTTCCACGTGCACGGATATTGACAAGGCCATATTCAGGCTCAACATCAGGGAAAAATTCAACGCCGTTGCCGTATTTGACATAAATAGTCTGAATAGCGATCAGCATGACAACCGTTGCAAGCAGTGTCTTGCCAGAGTGCTTGAGTGCGACTTTAACAACACGCATATAAAGCGAGGTGTCTTTAAGCGTATCATCGGCGAGTACGACACGTTTGGGTGCGGTGACAGCCCCAAGTGCCGGAATGAAAATCAGAGCAACGATCACTGACATCAGCAATGTCGCCATGAACGTAATCGGCAGATATTTCATGAATTCGCCGACAATTCCCGGCCAGAACAGCAGGGGAGAAAATGTCACAAGTCGTGTCGTTGTGCCGGCAAGCACAGGCAATGTCATGCGATCAGCCGCTAAAGCGTAAGCCGTTTTAGGATCAACACCAGCGGACATACGCCGCTCTGCATCATCAACAACAACAATCGCGTTATCAATTAACTCGCCAATAGCGAGAATAAGTGTAAAGAGCACAACGATATTAATTGTTAGACCAAGCCCTGCAATAACGAGAATGCCCCCTAAAAATGAAGCAGGAATAGCAAGGCCAACAAAAAGGGAAGCGCGTCCGCCAAGCGTCCACATCATGACGACAAGTACGAGCAGAACACCCGCAATCACCGAATTTTGCAAATCACCAAGCATATCGCGGATACCTGTTGATTTATCTTGTGTAAAAGAAACGCTCACATTTGCCGGCCACGTGGCTTGCAGCATGGTCACCGTTTTTTTAACCGCATCCACCGTCTCAACGATATTAGCACCGGTACGTTTCGAGACTTCAATCGTGATTGCAGGTTTACCGTTGATGCGCGTGATCGTGATAGGATCTTTAAATGTGGGGCGCACTTCTGCAACGTCTTTAAGAGTGACAGTTGCCCCTGATGAAGCAACAATCGGAAAGTTGAGTAAGTCTTGAGGGCGCTCAATGAGTGCGGGAATTTTCACCGCAAAGCGTCCTGATCCCCCCTCTAACGCCCCTGCTGTAACGAGGGAATTCCCCGCCGATACAGCGCGGATCAAATCATCAAGCGTAACGCCATAGCTTTTAAGCTGCATGGGTTCGACGATAATTTCAAGCACCTCATCGCGTGCCCCTTTAAGTTCAGCCGCAAGAACACCCGTCGTTTGTTCGATGGCGGTTTTAGCCACGCGCGCAAGCTGAACGAGCGTGCGCTCAGGCACATCCCCGCCCAATGCCACAACAAGCACAGGAAACAGCGAGAGATTAACCTCCTGCACTTTAGGCTCATCCGCATTGCGCGGTATATCGCGCTTGCCGTCTTCAACTTTTGCACGCACATCCTGAAGTGCTTTGGTGGAATCAAAGCCTGCATCAAATTCCAGAAGCACAAATCCCCCGCCTTCAAAGGCGGCTGAGCGCATTTCTTTCACATTGGTGATCGATTTTAGCTGCGTTTCCATCGGGCGCAGCAACAAGCGTTCTGCATCTTCTGGAGAGATCCCACGCTGTGTCAGAGACACATACATAATCGGGATACGCACATCTGGTTCTGCCTCTTTAGGAATACCGACATAAGTCACCCAGCCTGCAATCAGGAGGAAGGCAAGTGTGACAAGCGTCACGCGTGAGCGATCAATCGCAAGATTGATAAGGGCGCGCATTCGTTAACTGCCTGTCGCAATAATGGGCGGAACAGGCTCAACGATAGCCCCTTCTTTCACGAAGTCCTGCCCTTGAACAATAAGCCGTTGCCCCTGTTTAAGCCCTGAGACTTGAAGCGTCTCTGCGCCGTCGTCAAGCAGGGTTACGGGCATAAACTGCACCGTATTAGCCTCATCCACAGTGCGCACACCCAAACGTCCATCAGCGCCAAAAGTTAAAGCGGAGCGAGGAATTTGTGCAGATTGAACAGCCTGAAGTGAGACAATCACTTCCGCCGTAATACCATCAGAAACAGTGCCATCCTTATTGTTGATTCCAACCTCAAGTCGGTATGTACGCGTTTGAGCATTTGATTTAGCAGAAATGAAACGCACGGTGCTCTCAAAGGTTTGTCCTGTTATAAGGCGCACCCGCGCGAGTGTTCCCACACGCACATCATTCAGTTGTTTTTCAGCAATTTCAGCAACTGCAAGCATGGGGTCAGGTGAAATGATATCAGCGATGGTTTGCCCAATTTGAAGTGTTTGTCCAATCTCAACGGGCACTTCATTGACAATGCCACTAATGGGAGCAAGCACACGCCCACGTTCAAATTCAGCATTGGCCTGAGCAAGGGAAGCTTCAGCTTCTCTGAGCTCTGCTTCAAGCTGTGTTTTATTGATGGCTGGGAAATTGCCTTGCGCAATCAATTTGAGACGCGCTTTAAGTTCATCTTGTCGCTGCTGAAGACGTGCTTGCGCTTTTTTTACTGAGGCTTCGCGTGCTTCATCCGACAGCTCAATGAGCACATCACCTTCTTTAACAACGCTTCCCCGCTTGATGTTCATACGCACAATCGTCCCCGTTGCACGGGCGATCGCGCTGGCGCGCTTATCTGCTTCCGTACGCCCTGACAATGTCAGTCGGCGGCTATGAGGTTCAACGCTCACGGGAACCACCCCCACTTTGAACAACGTACTTTGTCCCTGCTGCGCAAGACGCGGGGTCACAGGCGTCTGCGCATCACTGGATTTTTTGACATAGCCCCACACAAACCAAGAGGCTGTAATGACAATCAACATAAAAGCGAGAATACGGCTTAGGGTCATAATTCAGAAGCATCTTTCAAGGCGGTAAAGTGTTTTCGCATAATATTGTCACGTTATTACACCTGATTACGGCAAAACTCTATATCTTGATGCAATTTTTATAAAATGAATATTACTTCACAGGGTGACTATAATTGACAGTTGAGCATGAAACAAAACATGCCAATATCAAGATAAATTTGTCCCTCAAAATCGGTGATTACTAGAAAATAAGAGTACGTAAAAATTAATTATATTTGATTTTTTAAAGACGTATATTCAGTAATAGCTCCATTCCATTTAAATGGGTATTAATCTGTCAATGATGTAATTTTCAATCATTAAATTAAAAATTGCATTGGCTTTAATATGATTATTAAACAACAATTAAAGTTGCTGAGAAAATTCTTAAATTCTCAAAATGCTTCAATTGCATTTATATCTGCATTGTCGTTTGTTCCAATTATGCTTTTTGTCGGCTCAGCTGTAGATTATAGTAGAGTGTCAGATGTAAAAGCTAAAATGCAGGTCGTGAGTGACGGTGCAGCATTAGCAGCCGCAAATGCAAATAGCAGAGAAGAGGCTCAGGCAGAGGTCAACCGAATTACACAAGCTCATGCTTCTGATCTTAAAAATACAAATATATACCCCTCACATTTGAAGAGTTGGTGTCTGAAGTATTTTGAAGTTATCGGATAGGCGGTCAACCCATAATCGTGCTTTTTGCGGAAAAGTGGTATTCAGGAAGCCAAGGATGGCCTTCACG
>JBIKVP010000003.1:0-67461 GCA_044356745.1 Beijerinckiaceae bacterium
CGAACCCCATAGGCTTTTGTTTGCAAAAGCCGTCAGAATAAAAAAATCGGGGCTTCATTGAGTGAAAAGAGCATGGCGTTCCGGAAGGGATTCGAACCCTATAGGCTTTTGTTTGCAAAAGCTGTCAGAATAAAAAAATCGGGGGTTCATTGAGTGAAAAGAGCATGGCGTTCCGGAAGGGATTCGAACCCCCGACCTACGGTTTAGGAAACCGTTGCTCTATCCTGCTGAGCTACCGGAACATGCGATAAAACAAAGAGTGAGAACGTGTTCCTAACTCTGTTAAAAAGAGATACGCTCTCAAAAATTGTGTATCTGATTTTATCAAAATTGATTGCACACTTAAAAAGCCTCTAACATAATCACATTGATGTTGTGTAGCGTTTTGCAGGATGAAAAACAAAGCAAATGCGGTTTTATGTTCTATGAGCGCACGAACAGTTGATTGCAGTGTGCTCAAAGTTGAGCACAATAAGGTGCTAAGGCGCCTGCATGCTCTTTTCTTTTACATTTTAATGTTGAGTTTAGCGCTAAATAGGCCGCTTCACGCTGAAATATGTCGTTCGCAACAGATATTTGAGGCGCGCATTGCGCAGATACACAAGGGCGATATCGTTCTCGAAGATGGACGCATCATTCACCCTGCGATGCTGGCCTTACCTCAAAATCATGATGCGATCTTAAGTGAATGGTTTAAAAAAACAATTTCAACACGTGAAGCAGTCACAATCCACGTGTGGAATATAACACCCGATCGCTGGGGGCGATATGCCGGAGATGTGAGTCGAACCGTGATCGACACCAAAACGCGTTTGCATCATGATCTTGTGAAAGAGGGGAGCGCTTTATTTAAGCCTCAAGCGCATATTCCGTTGCTGTGCTTACATGAGCTTAAAGAGCTGGAAACCCACGCAAGACGCGCTGGAACAGGTTTATGGGCACAAGCAAGCTACCCCTTGAAAGCGGATCAGCATGAGGCGCTTAAAGCGCATGCGGGGCAATTTATTGTGATGGAGGGGCGCATTCACGGGGTCGGAGTGCGCAAAACCATGACATATCTCAATTTTGGGGTCTATCAATCACAAGCCCCTACCGTGATGATGGATGCGAAGCTCTGGAAACAGCTTGAGGAACAGGGACTTAATCGCAAGCGCCTTGCAGGTGCACAAGTGCGTGTGCGCGGCGTCGTTGATTTGCGCGGTGAGCGGGTGATGATTGAGCTTCATCACCCAGAAGCCATTGATATTATGGAGTGATTATCCGAAACGTAAGCCCTTTGCTTGTTTCACACCCGGAATAGCTTGAATTGTGGCGAGAACATCAGCGGGAACCGTGCCATCGATCTCAACAAGGGCTATGGCCGAGCCGCCTTCTTGATCACGTCCCAAGGCAAACGTTGCGATATTCACGCCAGATTGACCAAGTGTCGTGGCAAAACGGCCAATAAATCCGGGCTTATCTTCATTTGAGACATAAATCATTGATGCGCCAAACTCGGCATCAACTTTAATGCCTTTAATATTGACGATGCGCGGCTTGCCGTCTGCAAACACTGTGCCTGATACAGCACGCTCATGCTTATCGGTGACAACAGTGACGGTGACAAGCGAATCATAATCACCATGCGCTTCACGCGTTGTTTCCTCAACCACTATCCCGCGCTCTTTCGCGGCGGCTGGAGCGGATACCACATTCACATCTGCAAGCATCGGGCGTAGCAGACCTGCCACCACTGAACTGGTGAGCGCTTTGATTTTCATCTTTGCGACTTCACCTTGGTATGTGATTTTAATGGATTTTAAGCCTGACTCAGTCAGTTGACCTGCAAAAGAGCCTAGTTTTTCAGCAAGGGAAATAAAGGGTTTTAAACGTGGCGCTTCCTCGGCGGTGATAGACGGGAAATTCACCGCATTGCTGATCGCGCCTTGCAGCAAATAATCAGACATTTGCTCAGCCACTTGAAGTGCAACATTCTCCTGCGCTTCGTTGGTTGATGCGCCTAAATGGGGGGTGCAAACCACTTTTGGATGTCCAAAAAGCGGGTTTTCGGTGGCAGGCTCAACAGAAAACACGTCAAAGGCTGCACCTCCCACATGCCCTGAATCCAGCGCTTCACGCAATGCTACTTCATCAACCAACCCGCCACGGGCACAGTTGATGATGCGTACACCTTTTTTTGTTTTAGCAAGTTTTTCTTTGGAGAGAATGTTTTTAGTTTTCTCCGTCATGGGGGTGTGCAGCGTAATAAAGTCAGCCCTAGCAAGCAGTGCCTCAAGCTCAACCTTTTCAACGCCTAAATCAAGCGCACGCTCTTCCGATAAAAACGGATCGAACGCAATCACCTTCATACGCACGCCAACTGCACGCTCAGCGACAATCGAGCCGATATTACCGCAACCAATAATGCCAAGCGTTTTACCCGTAATTTCAACGCCCATGAAGCGATTTTTTTCCCACTTGCCCGCTTGTGTAGAGGCATCAGCAGCGGGAATATCGCGCGCCAAAGCAAACATCATCGCAATCGCATGTTCAGCGGTGGTAATGGAGTTGCCGAACGGCGTATTCATCACAATGATGCCTTTGGCGGTAGCGGCAGGGATTTCAACGTTATCAACGCCAATCCCTGCTCGACCAATGACTTTCAGATTGCTCGCGTTCTCTAATATTTTTGTGGTGACTTTTGTGGCCGAGCGAATAGCCAAACCATCATAATTGCCGATGATAGCGGCAAGTTTATCTTTGTCTTTTCCAAGATCAGGCTGGAAATCGACATCAATACCACGATCTTTAAAAATCTGAACGGCAGCGGGTGAAAGGGCATCGGAAATAAGAACTTTGGGAGCGGGCATGGGAGACCTTTCGAAATGGTGATAAATTTTAGGCTTGTTGTGTGCATACACCTTGTAAGATTATATTTTAGTCATAAAGTCAAAATACAATATTTATTCATTATTAAATATAATTTTAAATTGTTGTATTTGATTTTCTGTTATTTTTTTAAAGTTAAAAATGGTTAAAATAATTATTAATAATATTATTGATCCAAAAAAATGAGCTAAATAAGGTGCATCATTTGGATTTGGACTTAAAATACGTGTAATACAAACAAATTCACCGAGGATCATTAAGAATATAAATCCTATAAATCCCTTAGAATAATTTACTTTAATTGTTATTTTTTTATCATCTACAATGCCATTTATTATAGTAAAGTAACTGCGGAATTTTTTATGATCGGTCATTCTGATTTTAAAATCATTTTGATTTATAATGCCAATATAATTTTTGTTTTTATTAAAATATTCTGTGCCAGATCCAATGCCAACTGGCATATAGTCATTTATTTCAGAAATGAACATATTTTCTGAAAGTCTATTTAATATAAATTCTTTTGTTTTGGCGTGCTCCAAAATGCTAGTGTGGGATAAAAAAGACATAACTAGACCTTTTCGCTAAAAATTTTTTAAATTTAAATTAAAAAAGATGAGAGGGCATCAGAGATGAGAACTTTAGGGGTGTTTTTTGATATGGTCATGATTTCCTCAAACATATGTCATTTGGTTCATAAATTTTATCAGACCACGCAGCCGCAACCATATTCAAGGCTACACAGCGAATCTCTTGATTTTTGATTGCAACAGAATAAGGGACGTTGTAACTCAAAAGAATGTTGTTTGAATTCAGCATCATAAGACACGAGTCAAATTGCTGAGTGCTGATCTTTTGACCACATGCCAAATATGTCTTTCCATCGTCATATATTTTATAGAGATACACTCTGTTGTCGCTAGAGGTTTGAAAAACAGCTCCGTTTTTGAGATCAGGAGATGGCGCATTCCCGCCCCCTTGCTTAAAACAAACCTCTAAAAAATCCCAATAAGCGGATGGTGGACAATCTGTAGGGGTGGTATTATTTGATTTAGTATAATTGCTCACATGAACTATTAAATCACCGATTAATGGGTTCAAAACTCTTATGGCGTCTGCATCCTTTTTGGCGAAGCGGAATGCATCTACATATGGCGCGATTACATGGAACGCTATGCTCGTATTCGGATCATCTTTTTTTAGATGAATCATAGTAAATCCACCTTTAAATGGTGTTTTGACTATGCGTTGTCCATCGAAAAAACCAGCTGTTTGACTTCGATGATAAAAATACGAGCCTACACAGATCGCAATCAACACAGCAACCCCAGCGAAAAGCCTCAGAGAAACTGAATTTTTCATTTAAGCCGCCTGTCACAATTTGGCTTTTTCCTGAGCAAACGCCCAGTCAAGCCACGGCGTAAGCGCTTCTAAATCAGAGGTTTCAACCGTCGCACCGCACCAGATGCGTAAACCCGCTGGTGCATCACGATACGCTCCGATGTCATAAGCGACACCTTCCTTATCAAGCGCCGAGACAATGCCCTTGGCGACAGCGGCCACAGCATCTGCACCCTTTGCCAGCACATCAGGATCAGCAATGACAAGACACACACTGGTGTTGGACGCCGTAGCAGGATCTTTCGCAAGATTAGCGACCCAAGGTGTACGCGCCACCCAATCGTGAAGCACTTTTGCATTGCGATCAGCGCGTGAGCGCAAGCATACAATACACCCAACTGTTTGTGTCCATTCAAGTGCGTCAATATAATCTTCAACGCACAGCATAGAGGGGGTGTTAATCGTTTCGCCCACAAAGATGCCTTCAATTAATGCTCCCTTCGATGTGAGCCGAAAGATTTTAGGCAGTGGCCACGGCGGCGTGTAGGTGTTGAGACGCTCAACGGCACGCGGGGATAAAATTAAAATGCCATGAGCACCCTCACCACCGAGCACTTTTTGCCAAGAATAGGTGACGACATCAAGTTTAGGCCAATCAAGTTTTTGTGCAAAAGCTGCAGAAGTGGCATCACAAATTGTCAGCCCCTCGCGATTCTCAGCAATCCAGTCTGCATTGGGAACGCGCACACCTGACGTAGTTCCATTCCATGTAAACACTACATCGCGGGTTTTAGTATCGACTTGTGATAAATCAGGCAATTCGCCGTAAGGGGATTTAATAACACGGGCATCAGCAAGCTTAAGCTGTTTTACAGCATCTGTGACCCAGCCCTCACCAAAACTCTCCCATGCGAGCAGATCAACGCCGCGAGCGCCCAGAAGCGACCACATCGCCATCTCAACAGCGCCTGTATCTGAGGCTGGCACGATACCAATAAGATAATCAGCAGGAACTTCCAGAACATCGCGTGTAAGGTCAATCGCTCTTTTCAAACGTTCTTTGCCGATTTTCGCACGATGTGAGCGGCCAAGAGACTGTGTTTTGAGATTTTGAGCAGACCAGCCAGGGCGTTTCGCACAAGGGCCAGATGAAAAATTTGCGCATGAAGGGCGTGTAGCAGGCTTATTTAACATGGTTCATCCTTCCAGATGTTTGCTCCTCGGTGGGGAGGAGTGTCCCACTTGTGGCTTTAAGCGATTTATTGATCAGCGTCAATAAGATGCGCAAAACATCTCAACATAAAGTGGATGAAACATTAAGCGGTCGCTTTTCGCTCGGTGGAAGACGTGCTCTCATGAAGTTTAGATGTTTCCGGCACAGCAGGAGCGCCATGCCAGCGGGTATGTGCGGGCATGGATTCGCCCTTCATCACCACTGTCAGACCACCCAGTTGAACATAATCTCCAATATGCGTGTCATAAAGCACCGTTGCACCGGCGCCTACCGTCACCCCTTGCCCAAGCGTGACGTGCCCTACTTTCATGACGCGGTCTTCGTAAAGGTGGGTTTGTAATGCCGATTGTTCATTAATGACGCAATAATCACCCACATGAACGCAATCAAACTCGGTAATATCGGTGGAATTCATCCACACGCCCTGACCAAATTTTGCCCCGAACACACGTAAAATCCACGGCAAGAAGGGCGTGCCACGCAAGTGCTCCAGCAAGACTTTTCCGCCCATGCCCCAATAAAGCACCGCCACTGCCTCTGTGCGCATCGCCCACCACGACCACATGGGTTTCATCACAGGTTTATAGACACCCATCAGCGACCATTTCACGAGGGCACACATCAGCGTCATAAACACAGCAATCACAACACTTGCGGCCATGAACATTCCAGCCAAGGCCAACCAATGTCCGCCTTTGATGGCATCATATAAAAACAGCTCAACCGTGAGAATGCCGCACGAGATAAACAGCATGGAGGGAAACGACATGTGCAGCGCTTCAAAAATCGCGCGCCCTGATTTGCGCCAGAGTGTGGGCTCATACGTCCAGTTGGCGGCAACGCCATCAAACTTCTGGCGCGTTGGAAGTTTGATCGGGGGTGAGCCAAACCATGTATCGCCCTCACTCATGAGTTCATTTGCAGGAGGCTTTGATTTAATGCCGATTAAAGCGCCTTTGGGAATGATGCAGCCGGGGGGCACAACGGCATCGTTACCCACAAACACCTCTTCTGCCGTCTGCACTTTGGCGAGTGTCATATAGCCACGGCGAATATCCTCATCGCCCAACACCACCTCATCGGCAATAAAATTTTTCGCGCCAATGGCCGTGATGTCATAGCGCCCTGCAAGGTTGGTGGAAATTTCCGCGCCTTTACCGATTTTCGCGCCCATGATGCGATACCACGCGCGCATGTAAACTGTGGCGTAAAGGGAGGAAAGCGTCTCTAAAATCACTTCCGTTGCAATGGCGACAATCCATTTACGCATATAAAAGGCCGAATAAATGGAATAAATGCCACCTGAGACACGCGGTAAAATCGCCCATCTGAGCGCACACATGAGACCAACGGAAAACAGAATCAAAACAATCGATGTTGGCCACGTTAAAACAGGCAAATACCACAAATAAGACACCTCAAGCCAGTTTGAAATCTGATCATCAATCTGATCAAACAAGGCAAAAGCAGGAAAAATCGGCAGCAAGCTGATGGGTGGAATGACGAGTAGCACCAATCCATAGATGACGGATAAGACACTCTTTCTGAGCGGTGACGCTTGCGCGTGATCAGGGAGTTTGCTGTAATCCACCAGTCCGACACATTTGCCGGGGGATCCATCCCAGATTTCACCACGGCGAATGTGTGTTCCAGCGGGGATTGCGGTAAGATCAGCAAGCTCGGCATGATCTTCAATGATCACATCAGGACCGATCACATTGGATGTGCCAACATAGACATCATCGCCAATATGAATGCGGCCAATAATCAGTTCATTGCCAATAACTTCAGCATTGGCGAATTTAACTTTACCGCCAATGGATGTGCCATCACCAATCGAGACGAGATCAAACGCACCCGACGCACACTCGGCAATCATTGCATCACGGCCAATTTTCGCGCCAAGCAACCGCAAATACACACGGATCAAGGGTGAGCATTGCAGCCATTTGATATGCACGAGCGGCTGTAAATGCCCTGCAAACCACCATCTGAAATAATAAAAGCCCCATAGCGGATAGCGCCCTGGTTTCGTGCGTCCTAGCACAATCCATTTGAGTGCAATCGAGATGAGCCCTGTGACAATCGTCAGAAGTGCATAAATCCCGAGCAACGCAAAAAGCTGTGCCATAAAGCTCAGCTCTTCGCCCGATAGCATAATGTATGTCACAAACACCCCAAGCCATTGTGCCGTGACGAGTGAGAGAATAAACGGCAACGCAATCGCTTGTCCAAGGCCGCACCAGAAACGGCGCATCAAAGGCGGAGGCTCAAAACTCAAATTCTCAGCAACATAACCCCCTTTAGGGGCGCGAGCATCCAATAAACCCGCCATCGCACGCAAGGTTCGCGCACTGTAGACCTCCTGAAGGGTCAGGGAAGCAAGAGAAGGCGTTTCACGCACGGTTGAGACAAAACGCGCCGCAAGCAGAGAATGTCCGCCCATATCCAGAAAAAAATCGGCCTCAAGCGGTAGCCCTTGCGTCCCGAATACTTTGCGTGCAGCGCTAAGAAGGGCAGCTTCGGTGGGGGTGCGCGGCTCTTCAATGTCTTCACTCACAACCATTGCTGTGAGGGGCAAGAGTTTCAGTGCTTTGCGATCAACCTTGCCAGAGGTGAGGCGTGGGAGTGCCTCCACCTTCTCAAAGTGTGAGGGTATCATATAGGCGGGGAGCACATCTTTGAGCGCTTGACGCATTTTTTTCACGTCAAGCACAGCATTCACTTGCGGAACAACAAAAGCCACAAGCTGATCCATACCTTGATCATTTCGCACAACAACAGCAGCTTGAGCTACGCGCTCCTGCCAACTGATGCGCGTTTCTATTTCGCCCAACTCGACACGAAAACCACGAATTTTGACCTGATCATCAATGCGGCCACGAAAAATGATTTGCCCCTCATCATTGATGCTCACAGCATCGCCTGAGCGATAAAGAATCGGATCGTGACTGTTTTCTTCAAAAGGATTTTTGATAAATTTTTCTCGTGTCAGGTCATCGCGCTGATAATATCCGCGCGCAACACCCGGACCACCAATGAGCAATTCGCCCTCAACATTGACGCCAACAGGTTGCAGGTTTTCATCGCATACATAAGCTGTGTAGTTGGGAAGTGGTGTGCCGATGGTGATCGCTTCACCCGCTTTGGCTTCGCTCACTGTTGCGACAACAGTGGCTTCAGTGGGGCCATAGGTATTGAGAATACGCCGACCTGAGCGTGCCCACGTTGCGACAAGGGATGGGGGCAGGGCTTCTCCTCCGAGTAAAATCAGCCGCACACTTGGCACATCTTTGGGAAGCAGCCCAAGCAATGTAGGCACCATGTCAAGCACGGTAATATCATGAGCAATCATGATCTCGACAAGCTTGTCAGGGTCAGCGATCAAATCAGGAGTGGCTACAAACAATGATGCCCCTACCAGATAAGGAACCCAGATTTCTTCCATCGACAAATCAAACGCGATAGAGGCGGCTTGAAACATCACATCATCACAGCTGAGGCCATACATGTCATTTGATGAGCGCAAAAAATGACAAATATTGCGTTGTGTGATGACAATACCTTTAGGCGTTCCTGTCGAACCAGACGTGTAAATCAAATAAGCGGGATGATCAGGAGTCAAGCCCCGCGTGCATGGGCTGATATATCCGCTTTCATCGCGTGCGCTGAGCATCGTATCCGCCCAGACAGGGCACGTGGTTTGATCCTGCACACGTGAGCGAAATGCTTCATTGCAGATCAGACCTTTCGCGTTGCAATCGGATAAACAGGCAATAATACGCTCAACAGGCGTATCGGCATCAAAAGGAAGCCATGCCGCCCCTGCTTTTGTAATGGCGATCTGCGCTTTAAGAAGATCAACGCCTCGCGGCATCCATAGGCCAACGATATCGCCAACCTCCACGCCTGCTTCAATCAAACCAGCGGCAAGTTTATTGGTATCAGCGTCAACATCAGCGTAAGAAAACGTCTCATTATTTGAGATATAGACCGTTTTATGACCAAAATGCTGTGCTGTAGCATGAAACACATCGGCCAGCACTTCATCGCGCAACAGGTCAGGGCGTAATGTACCCGCCAAGCGGTTGGCGCAAGATTGTACATTCAAAGAAGGGGGAAGGTTATGACCGTTTAGCGGACTTTTATCATCCATAGTGTTCACCTTTTGATCCGACACTTATTCACCTGAAGCTGGCGTTTTGATATTCTTCATGGTGTTTATGAAAGTCTTTTGCTGTCCTTGCGCGACTTGGATCAAAAAGCAAGAAAAATGCAGCTGAAGCGACATAATCTGCTAGCCAGTACTACTTCACCACCCGTACAAGCACATTATCGGTGAAAAAATAAAGTTCACGTCCCCCTGCCTCAGCATAGAGCACTTGCGTTTCGCGTTGTCCCTTACCACTTTCCCCGATCAACACATCAGTGGGAGGTTTTGCTTTAATGCGCACAAGATCACATTCTGATATGCCAACCATAATGGTAATAGGACGCCCTTGCAGTGAACCAAGATCAAGGCTAGCGCTCGCTTCACACTGTCCATCTGGCAGCAGAACAGGCTTTTGCGTTCCTGCCCGTACCGTGTTGACCTTATTATTGACGATTGTTGTCCCGCGCACGTCAAAGGAGCAAGCGCTTACACCAAACGCGAACAGCCCTATAATAGCCAAGCGTGTAAAAGCATGAAACATAAATGTATCAGGAACCATCATCAAAACCTTTGTGTCTAGCCACCAGCACCGAATTGCTCCATGAGAATGCGCTCATCAAGCGAATGCCCCGGATCGTGAAGCATCACAAGATCAACAGAGCGATCCATCCCAATATCAACGGTTTCAACATGCCGCACTTCATCATGATCAGCAACGGCGCTCACAGGGCGCTTATCTGGCTCTAACACTTCAATACGTACTTTAGCGAAATCAGGAAGCAGCGCACCACGCCAACGTCGTGGACGAAAGGGTGAAATCGGTGTCATGGCAAGAAGTGGTGCATTGAGCGGTAGAATCGGTCCATTGACGGACAGATTATAAGCGGTTGAGCCCGCAGGGGTGGCCACGAGAATACCATCTGAAACCAGTTCAACCAGACGCACGCGCGAGTCGATTGTGATGCGCAGTTTGGCGGCTTGGTAGGTTTGACGAAACAGTGAAACTTCATTGATCGCACGATATGTGTGTGGCTCGCCCTCAATATCATGCGCTACCATCAACAGAGGGTGCACCACACTAATTTCAGCGCGTTCTAAACGTTCAATTAGGTTGTCATCCTGAAATTCATTCATCAAAAAGCCGACAGACCCTCTGTTCATGCCATAAATAGGTTTTTTTGTGCCCATAAAGCGATGAAGTGTCTGCAACATCAGGCCATCCCCGCCAAGCGCAACAATAACATCTGCTTCATCAGGGTCATGATCACCATAGATTGCAATAAGGTGTTTGAGCGCAAGACGCGCCTGACGCGATGAGCTGGCGACAAAAGCGATTTTATTAAAGCGTTTGGCCATTCAAAATAACCTGCTATTTGATCACGCCAAAACTGCATTTAACGCAGGCTGCGCTCAGTGAGACTGCACTTAATTGCGCACCGATGCAACCGCGTTGCAATGAATGGTTTTCGCAGGCCCTAAATGCATCTCACCCCGTTTGGCGGCAAGCTGTACTTGCTTATGACGTTCACGCGATGATGCTTTTTGTGCGTCCGTAAAGGTATGTGCACAATGAGGGCAACAGACCCCTTCTTCAAACAGGGGGGAGCCCATATCGTCAGGGGTGAGCGGCGCACGACAACCATGACACGGCTCAAAATCAGCCACTTTAAGGCCATGTTCAACAGCAACGCGTCGATCAAACACAAAGCACGCGCCTTGCCATAAACTCTGATCTTCAGGAATATCTTCAAGGTATTTCAAAATACCACCCTTCAGATGAAACACCTCTTCAAAGCCTTCCTGAAGCATGAAGCTTGTCGCCTTTTCACAGCGAATGCCCCCCGTACAATACATCGCAATCTTTTTATGTCGCGCCGGATCAAGGTTTTTGCGCACAAAATCAGGAAATTCACCAAATGTGCGCGTTTGTGGGTCTAGTGCGCCTTTAAAAGCACCCACTGACACTTCAAACGCATTACGCGTATCAATAACGACCGTGTCAGGATCACTGATCAAATCATTCCATTGTTCTGGCTCAACGTATGTCCCCACCCGCGTGAGGGGATCAACGCTTTTATCGCCAATGGTAACAATTTCCTTCTTGAGACGCACTTTCATGCGCAAAAATGGTGCTTCATCTGTGTAAGAAATTTTATGGTCAATCGCATTCAAACCTGTGATGTCGAGCAGTCCCTCACGCACTTTAACCATCACATCAGGGGAGGCAGCAATCGTGCCGTTGATACCTTCATCCGCCAGTAAAATAATGCCGATGACGTTAAAACGCGTACACAACGCTTCAAGTGGCGCTTGGAGCGTTTGATAGTGCGGCAAACGTGCGAAACGATAAAACGCACTGACTTCAAAAGATGCGGACATGAAAGAACCCTACTCCACTCATTTACATGCACCGTTGTGCCATACAACAGACTTTTTGAAAAGCGAGAGATGAGGTACGAGTACTGTACACTCAGCGCGTGAGCCAAGTTCATTTAGGCTGATTGAGGGACATAATGCTTCCATTGGTTTGGTAATTTTCTGACGATCTTTCTGCGCAAAGGCGTCCAGCCTGCGCTTAGAATCAGAATGAAAACTCCTAGCAATAAAATTGTCGTAGGAATCAACACATCTTTTCCCAAGCCAGACGTCTTGATCACGGCAGCAAACGCATAACCTGCATAGATCAGGCTAGAGACCAGAATCGCGCGTCGATCAACAACCAACGCCATCAATCCGAGGAGGGCAAATAAAACCAGAAGCATAAATGCACTCACCAGCGCCAAATCAGCCTTCTCTGTAATCATATCGCTCAATAACGGATGCACGATCAAAGGCGCTGCAAGAAGGTGCAACCAAAACGCCATGTCGGTTAAGCGCGTTTGCCGTCGTGTGTCTTTTGAATCAAAGCGCATTGCCAACGCAAATGTTGCAAGGCCAGCAAGAAAAACCAAAGGCTTTAAAGCTACTTCAAACTTGTCAGGTCCAACGATCAGATAAATAAGGCTAAGCGCTGCTCCAATCAGCGCACAAATCCCTGCGGCAACAGTGATGGGAACACGAAATGTGCGCCAATGCAGATACACAGCCCCAGCTGTCATCAGAGATGACATCAGGATGATCAACATGGTGAAGGTTTCACGGTCGAACTTCTTGGAAAATTCTGCTTCGCCAAGCCCCACTCCGACCGTGAAGACATCTATCAATAACCAAAATGTAAAACCACCAAAAATCAGTAGCAAGGTGATGCTTGGCAGCGCCATTCGACGCTTCAATGTGAAGTACCAAGCCAAAAACCAAGCCGCGATCATCACAATCCCATTTTGAAATGGCGCCAAATATGACCCTATCCCGTTGCGGAGTAAGTAGGTCAGTGCACCAAAGAACAAGGCCAACCCCAAAGTGACGAATATATCGTTGAAACTGGTAATCAGACGGAAATTTTCCTCATCCGCAGCAGGATAGACGTGCGTTTTTGTCTGCCGCTGATCCGCAAGCGCCTGTATAGCCGCCACTTGCTCCAGAGTGATCACACCTTTCTCAAGCGCCTCGTTTAATGTGTCTTGATCAATCATTTCAGCGACTTTCTTTGGCGAGTAGTATTCGCTCAAATCGTTTGATTGTAAGCACCAACTTCCGTATTCTCGCGTAAAATGGCATCAACGGCGTGAAACATCTCACGCATCCGCGCTTCTGAGACAGGGCTTTCAACGACGACAACAAGCTCAGGTTTGTTGGATGATGCACGCACCAATCCCCACGTGCCGTCCTCACATGTCACACGCACGCCATTGACGGTCACCAGATTGCGGATGGTATGACCGCCAGCGTTTTCGCCTTTGGTGTGCATATGGGTGAAGCGCTTCACAACACGATCAACCACATCATATTTGATTTCATCGGCACATTTAGGCGCCATGGTGGGGGAACCCCATGTTTTAGGCAGCGCGTGATAAAGATCAGAAACGGTTTTAGTCGGGTTACGATCCATCATATCGAGCATGGCAATTGCCGTGACAACGCCATCATCATAGCCGCGTCCTACGGGTGCATTGAAAAAGAAGTGTCCTGATTTCTCAAACCCTGCAAGAGCACCCAGTTCCGCGACGCGGCGCTTGATGTAGGAATGTCCCGTCTTCCAGTAATCGGTTTTCACGTTTAAGCGCATGAGTTCAGGATCTGTCATAAATAATCCTGTCGATTTAACATCCACCACAAATTGCGCGTTCGGGTGTAGTTTCGCCAGATCGCGGGCGAGCATGACGCCTATTTTATCTGCGAAAATCTCTTCGCCTTTTTCATCCACAACACCGCAACGATCCCCGTCTCCGTCAAAACCAAGACCAACATCTGCCCCCGTTTCCTTCACCTTATCCGCGATCGCATGAAGCATTTTCATATCTTCAGGGTTGGGATTGTAACGGGGAAACGTGTGATCAAGGTGTGTATCAAGCGGGATCACCTCAACACCAATTGCCTCTAAAATCGCAGGTGCAAACGCGCCCGCCGTACCATTGCCACAGGCGACAACCGCTTTAATTTTGCGTGTGAGTGGTGGGCGATTGGTGAGATCGTCGTGATAGACTTTTGCAAAATCATTCACAAACCGATAAGAGCCGCCTCCGATGAGATCAAAATCAGCATTGAGCACCAGTTCTTTTAAGGCATTCATTTCATCAGGACCAAAAGTAACAGGGCGCTGCATTCCCATTTTCACACCCGTCCATCCATTATCATTGTGCGAGGCTGTGACCATGGCAACACACGGCACATCAAGAGCAAACTGCGCAAAATAAGCCATCGGCGACATGGCAAGGCCGATATCATGCACGGTGCATCCTGCCGCCATAAGGCCAGAAATCAACGCATATTTAATGGATGACGAATAACCCCGAAAATCATGACCTGTCACAATCTCAGGCTTAACACCTCGGCGACGGATCAATGTGCCTAACCCCATTCCCACCGCCTGAATGCCCATTAAGTTAATGTCTTTTTCAAAGAACCAGCGCGCATCATATTCGCGAAAGCCTGTCGCTTTGACCAAGGGCAATGATTCATAGTCAGCCGTATTAGGAATGAGATCGGAACGAGGGGTTGGAAACATGGTGATTTATCCAAAATTGAGGGTGTGCTTAGATTTTGCTAACACGGCAATGCATATCAAACAAACGCTATAAAGTCAGTGGATCTGTATTTTTAAAGTGCAATATGGCAAAATGACGGACACAAAGTCTAAGACATGTGATTGGCGCATCTTTCCACTACAATTTCGAATGCGAAGCTTTCGCGAGCCCGAATGGGCATCCTGCTTTGTGGCGCAAATCTTAAATAAATATGGCGACCCCGGGACGATTCGAGCCTGCATAGGCGTAGGCGAAGCCGAGCCGTTGATAAAAAAATGGACGTTCGCTGTACGAAGTTTGCAAAGAATGGCGACCCCGGGACGATTCGAACGTCCGACCAACAGCTTAGAAGGCTGCTGCTCTATCCTGCTGAGCTACGGGGCCTTGTGTAAAATGATGAACACACATGACCAATATATTCATGCCTATTTATCGTGACACATTCAATTTAATAGAATGTGCATTCTAAGAGAATGTGATGCAACACTTCAATGTGACCATTGGCCAACACGGTTAAACCGGAAATTGTCGGAATATGACATTGTACGTCTCGTTGCCTTTTGCGGCAATTCCAACGTATACGCAATCCCTTCGCGGGTCGCATAGGCGATTGCTTGTTCAGCCGTATCAAACCAAAGCTTGACCTGTTGGCGCGTGTCAACTGAACTTGTCCAACCTGTAAGCGGATCAACGCCGCGCGGCTGCTGTGTCTCGTGGACGAGAAGCCAACGCTGCGTATTTCCTGTGCCTGATTGCATTGCAGTGCGTGCGGGCTGATAGATACGTGCGGTCATGATGATCTCAAGCTTCTGGTGCTAAACGCTGATAATTAAGTTTGTAACATTTTGCATTCGCGTGATGCAAGCACTGTACGCCTTTTAGTGCAGATTATAATGGATTTTTGCCCTATAAACCACATGGCATAGCGTGAATGTTCCAACACGTATTAACGCTATTTTTTCATCACAAAACATAACCATACTCCGAAGTATAAAATATTCGATTTGAAATTAAGACCTTTATTGTATATTTTCAAGAAATGTAATCGCAGTCGAGTTGTTGTTTAACTATACAAATTAAATAATAACTTTATTGGTTAAAGTGTTAGTGAGCCGGAGCGTAGCATGAGTGGAGTGATGAATCGTCCAGATGCAAACTCTGATATTGGATTTGCTTCTGGTAAGTTTATTTTAACTGATAAGAATGCCCTTTTTACGCTTGAAGGGCAGGATGCACATGCTTCATCTGTGCATAGTCAGCAGAAATCAAACACACCTGCCCAGCAGCTGAATACGCGCACGCTCCATGATATCCCATCAGAATATGATCTATCCGATGATATCGGTTTCACGTCGATGTTTATGGATGATGTTGACGAAGATGCGCCCGTCGATGCAACGCAAGGACAGCGCACATCATCACCTGCATTTAACACACGCGGTGTCTCAACCTCTTTGCGCGATTATGCCTACAATCCGAATGGACTTGCGCAGCAAGGCTACACATCGGAGGCAATTGGCTCGCTACCCCTGATGGTGATGTCTGGCAATACCCCTGCTTTTTTGGGTGATGTGCTGAGCGCTGCCCCGCAAGTGATTACAGGTGGGCTCGCCGTTGCTGTATTAAAACAATCTGGATTTGTTGCTTCTGATTTCTCTCAGGCACGCTCAAGCGCACAAAGCGTTGCGTTGCCTGCACAACTCCATAAAACCGCTCCCGCCAAATCGTCTGTCGATGCGTCGCCGATACTGAACGCTGCGTCGAACATAAGTGCGGCGCTCACAACGGCAAATATGATCAATATTCCTAGATCAAGGGCGGCTGCAAAGGTGCTTGGATCAATGCCAAACATCTATACCCCCTTTGCGAATGCGGCGCTCCCCGGCGCTCTTTCCTTGACGAATACGCTTGCTAATAATCTTGCAAATACCCTCGGAACTGCAAAATCGACGATCCCGCAAAATAGCCTGTTTTCGCCCGTTGATGTCGTATCTTTATTGCCTGCACGCAACGCAGAAGCTCCACGCACGACCCGTACATTGCGTACTGCTGAAATGCCTGCTGGATACGGCCCTTGGGGTTACGTGCCAGAGACGCGTGCCCGCACAACGTCATCAGAACCATCAACGAATAGCATTGCGCAATATGCTTATCAGGTTGCGGACTTCACTCCATCATTGACACCAATGACAGCCTCAGCATCCTCTAACAACAATAAAAAGCTATCGCGCAAAGAGCCAGAAACAACGCAAGAAGATTTGGAAAACATATCAGAAGTAGCTTTAGAGCGTGCTGCAATGCCGCTACTGGATCTAGATCGCGATGCTTTAACCGATCTGTCAAAAATTGCAGGCTTAAGCGAAACAGCGCTGTCTGAAGGCGATTTAACCGTTGTTTATGGTGATCTAAGCACATCAACAGACGTAGGCTCATCAAATGAGCCACGGACATATTCCCTTGATCCAGCCACAGTGATGAAAGCAAGCGTGCAAGACATCGCGTCTCAAGGCTTTGGACACACTGACTCAGGTTTGTTTAAAGGAAATATCTACGACCTCACGCAAGTCACCCCCGCAAACGTATCCGCAAGCTTTGACGTCACTCCTGGCTACGGACAAGGCGTGCGTTATATGCACTAAAGAATGCGTTATATGCACTAAAGAAAAAGAGAATTGAGTTTAAAGTTGGTCGGAGTGAGTGAATGCATTTCGAAGCAATGAGGCAATGAAATTGATTGTTTTGTCATTGTTTTCAAAGACAAAAAAGTTAATTTTGAAGCATGGAAATTATAAAAATTGAGAACCGAATGGTGGATTATGACTTTTTACAGTTAAAATCATTCTTGGAGCTTATTGATACAAAGCTAGTGCCTCTTTATTCAGACATTCAAAAAACCGCTAATCCTGATTCTGATGGCTTGTGTGATACTGGAGAGTATTTTTTAGGATTTGGGTTTGTTGCTATACAACGATATATCAACGCTACTTGCTCCAATACAAAAGTCAAAAAGCCCGTTGCGATAAGAAAAGGCAGCAAAATCAATGATAGTACTTATTTAGCAGAAGCCTTGGACGCTGGGGCAAACTACTTTAAGCATGAGCCTGAATGGCCTTTAATAATAAATAGAGGAGAAGTAGATCATGGCGGTCTATATCCATTATCAATAGATAAAAGCGGAGAAAGTCTAGAAAAATTTCAAAAGAAAACTCTGGAAATAATTGCCAAGGTGACGCCTTATGGAGATTATACTCTCTCCAACCTTTTGGCGGATATAAATAGGGGGATGAATTTAGGCAACTATGAATCATTTAGCCCTTTACTTCCATTTCTTGCTAAATGGAGAGATGCCCTGATTAGAGAATAGTGACTTAAATTCACTTAGTGATAAACTTTGAAATCAACATAAATACTTTTTAGAACAATAAATTAGTTGTTCGAATAATGGTCGGGGCGGAAGGATTTGAACCCTCGACCCTCTGGTCCCAAACCAGATGCGCTACCAGACTGCGCTACACCCCGTGACCAAATTTAATTATACGCATGTAAAATGAGTACATGACGCATCTTTATGTGAGTGTTTTGATTGAACCACACAACAGCTTTTGAACACAATCAAAGCCTTAATGTGAGCAATATACACTCAGCGGACGACAACAAACGTTGAAGACAAGGAAGCGCTATCACGAGATGTGCGCAAGGGCAAGTGGTCTTGGCGAACACGCAGAAAAATTCCTTGAAATATTCTTTACGACATGCGGGTGCTTTTTAAGCTTTTTCGCATGAAGCACCTTGCTCAACCATCAAAGCACCCTAGGTAGTCAAAATTGTCATGCAGCTTGTCGCGATATGAAGGATATAAAAATATGAGCATTGCCCTCTGGTGCGTTCTTCTCGCGGGTATGATGCCTGTTCTCACTGTGGCTGTTGCAAAGTGGGGCATGCGTTACGATAATTACAATCCACGTGAACAAGCGATAGCACTGGAGGGATATCGCAAACGCGCGTATGCGGCGCATCTCAATGCTTATGAAGCGTTTGCATTTTTTGCTGTCGCTGTTTTAATAGCAGAGTGGAAAGGTGCGTTGCCAGCCATGGTGAACGGTCTGGCGCTTTTTTTCATCCTGATGCGTCTTTGTTACGTGCTTTTCTATCTGACAGATAAAGCAAGCTTGCGCTCCATTGTCTGGGCGCTTGGGTGGTTTACAACCATTGCCCTCTTTACATCGCCGATCTGGACGCACGCTTGAGCTCACACATAAATGTCTGTGTAATCTGATGTTTCCGTTGACTTGAAGTGTTGACACATATCGCTTTGATGCGTCTCATCACGCTTGCACACAAGCGTACATTTCTTTTAAAAATAACAGTCACAGCGCGTTTTCTGCATTGATCAAAAATAATGCGCTCAATCCTTAGCAATAACCTCACAACCATTGTAATCTTTAGCAGAGACAAAGGCGAGACACGATGAAACAGTCCACATACGAGACGCTTCTCGTTGAAACACATGAACAAGTTGTCTTGGTGCGTTTAAATCGGCCTGATGCGCTCAATGCGCTAAACACTCAGTTGGTGCGCGAACTCAACATGGTGCTTGATGCAACAGAAGCTGATGCGAATGTTGGCTGCGTCGTGATAACAGGTTCAGACAAAGCCTTTGCTGCAGGCGCCGACATCCGCGAGATGGAGAATCTCACGTTTCCACAAACATACTTGGATGATTTTATCACCGCGTGGGATCGCGTGGGATCACGTCGTAAACCATTGATTGCCGCCGTTGCAGGTTTTGCACTGGGTGGTGGCTGCGAATTAGCGATGATGTGTGATTTTATTCTCGCTGCTGACAATGCGCGCTTTGGACAGCCTGAAATTAAATTAGGGGTTATGCCAGGTGCTGGCGGAACGCAGCGCCTGACACGTCTTGTGGGTAAAGCCAAGGCGATGGAGATGTGCCTTACGGGACGGATGATGGATGCTCTAGAGGCTGAGCGCGTGGGGTTGGTCTCGCGTATCATTCCATTAAATGATCTCGTCCCTGAGGCGCTTAAAGTCGCGTCTCAAATTGCATCATTCTCGCGCTCGGCCGTGATGATGACCAAAGAGAGCATCAGTCGATCTTATGAGACAAATTTATCCGAAGGAATTCGCTTTGAGCGACGTCTATTTCAAGCGATGTTTGGCTTGGACGATCAGATTGAAGGCATGAGCGCCTTCACACAAAAACGCAATCCACACTTTAACAAGCCTTGACAGACATTGCAGTATTGCATCATTGTGACAGAAAAACGTCGAATAAGAGAATATATCATAATAATTGGTATGCGTTTTAAGGAGAAGCATAATGGCAGATGATCGGGTGCGAGGCATTATTGCAGCTCTTCCGACCCCATTTGATGCATGGGGAACACCAAATCTGCCTGTTTTTGTCGATCTAGCGCGTCATATGCTGGATCACGGTTGTGATGGGTTGAATGTTCTTGGCACAACGGGCGAAGCGATGTCACTCTCAGTGGATGAGCGTGAGCGAATCATGGCGGCGGCGGCGGCGAGTTTACCACGCGAGCGCCTGACGGTCGGCACGGGTGCGACATCTATCACCGATGCGGTTAGACTCACACGCACGGCAGCAACTCTAGGGTTTGCAGGTGCACTAATTCTGCCGCCATTTTACTATCGCGGTGTGACAGCGCGAGGCATTTTTGCTTATATGTCGGCCATTATTGCAGGAACAAGTGAGCGGCCGATCCCAATTTATCTTTATCATTACCCTTCACTCACCGGTGTGCCGTGGAGCTTAGAATTGATTGAAGAATTGCTTCACCGTTTTCCGGATCGCATTGTCGGCATAAAAGATGCTTCGGGAGATGTAGAATTTGCGCGTGCTGCAGCGCGTATCTCGGATAATCTCAAGGTTTATCCCACCAGCGAAGCTTTGTTGATGGAAGCGCGGATGAGCCGCTTTGCGGGAATTATGTCCTCAACAATTGGTTTAAATGCCGATTTATGTGTTGAGGCATGGGACAACGGTCATGAAGCAGCTCTTGCACAAGCGGTACGTATTCGTCGTCTGCTTGATGGTATGAATGTCGTTGCGGGTGTTAAAGGAATGCTCGCTGAAATGCATCACATGCCAGAACTCGCTTGGGTGAGACCGCCCTTGGTCGCCATTCCCAATGAAGAAGGGTTACGATTGCATAATGCAGCAATGGCGATACGTGCTGAAGAGATGCCTCATTTAGCCACGACACCACCGGCCGTTCATCACATGGCCACGCAACAACCTGCGCCTGATGTCATTAGCTTGCATCGTTCAGAGCGCTCACACTAACGTGAGCAGGCAAAAACAACGTAAAAGACGAAAAACAGGCATTTTCTGCACTCTTTTTGTATGACAGCATTAAGTGTTTGTGGTAATTCTGCTTTAACTTCCTCATGAGGGAAGTGGTGGTTCACTCTTTGAGATTGTTTTTAACGCCCGTGCCCGACACATTTTTAATGCCTGCCGATTTGGCAATTAAATCGGAACCTTCTGATATTCCACCCGAAAATCTCTTAGCCAACGCTCCCGATCTGACGTTTGCCGATCTTGGTTTGAGCGAGAAGGTTCAGCAGGTGGTGATTGCATCAGGCTATACAAAACCAACGCCGATTCAAGCGCAAGCCATTCCTCATGTCCTGCAACGTAAGGATGTGCTGGGTATTGCACAAACAGGAACTGGGAAAACCGCTGCGTTCACCCTTCCAATGATTACGTTGCTTGAAAAGGGACGGGCTCGCGCTCGCATGCCGCGTACGCTTATTTTAGAACCAACACGTGAGCTTGCCGCTCAGGTGCAAGAAAATTTCAATAAATATGGTGCGGATCAGCGTTTGTCTGTGGCTTTAATTATTGGCGGGGTCTCCTTTGCCGATCAAGATGCTAAAATCACACGTGGTGTAGACGTATTAATCGCAACGCCCGGGCGGTTACTTGATCATCATGAGCGCGGCAAACTGTTGCTAACGGGCGTTGACCTTCTCGTGATTGATGAAGCCGATCGTATGCTTGATATGGGCTTCATTCCCGATATTGAGCGCATCTGTAAGCTTGTTCCTTTTACGCGCCAGACATTGTTTTTTACGGCGACAATGCCGCCTGAAATTCAGCGCATCACGGAGCAATTTTTGCATAATCCTGTAAAAATTGAAGCCAGTCGTCCTTCAACGGCTTCAATCACAATTACACAGCGCCTCGTGGCGTCTCACGGCCAAGATTATCACAAGCGCGAGACCTTGCGTCGACTTATCCGCGATGCCGTTGATTTGAAAAACGGTATTATTTTTTGCAATCGGAAGCTTGAAGTAGGATCTGTGCATCGTTCATTGCAAAAGCACGGTTTTTCAGTGGCATGTTTGCACGGCGACATGGATCAGCGAGCCCGTTTGATTGCGCTTGATGCTTTCCGTAATGGAGAGACTCAATTGCTTGTTGCCAGTGATGTGGCAGCGCGAGGGTTGGATATTCCTGATGTGAGCCATGTCTTCAATTATGATGTCCCGCATCATGAAGAAGATTACGTCCACCGCATCGGACGCACGGGACGGGCAGGGCGCTCAGGCCATGCCGCTATGATTGTCACACGTCATGATGAAAAGGCACTGGCAGCAATCGAAAAGCTTATTCAACAAACGATAGCGTGGGATGGCCCTTCTTTAGATGAACTTCCTGCTGCGCCGGAAAGTGATGAGAGTACATCTCAACGTAAGGGACGTCATGCGCGTGGATCGCGTGATCATACGCGCGGAACAAGTCAGACAAATGCTAAAAGTGGCGGCACGCCTGCATCGCAACGTGAGAAAATGAGTGAGAACGCTCCACCCTCTCATCAACGCTCTCAGCATTCTCAAAAGTCACAACAAAGTATATCTGAGCGCCCGCATCCCAAACATTCTCATAAACGTGTCAACTCAAACGATGATGATCAGGATACTGTGGGATGGGGTGATCATGTGCCAGCTTTTCTTAAAAGACCAGCACTGGCGACATCAAAAACGACAGAGCCTCAACCTCTTTCAAATTCTGAAATATAAACAGACTGTAACAAGTGAGCAGAAAAATTTTTATGCCAGCAAGCCTGCACACCCTCAGCGTGAACACTTGATTTACGTCCTTATGTCATAATCAGAAATGATTTTGCGAATGTTTTGCAAAAACGAAATTATTTCAATGCGTTAAATGATTTTAGAACTTTATTTAAAAGATGAATCATATTGATGCGTTTAAGGCCAGAGGGACATACGGTGCAGCAAGGCAACGAGAAATCCATAGATAAATCCATGAGTGTCGGCGAACAGGCTTTTGAATTAATGCGCCAGTCAGGTTGTCCGATCATGCCCAAAGCGTATGAAGTGTGGTTTTCTTACGCCAAAGGTGACAACCCCACTCTCAAAGGGGCTTTGCGTGAATTACAAGACAGTGGGGCGCCGATATCAACACCTGAAATTGATAAATTGTATGAAGAGCATATCGAACCCCGCAATTTTACAGGCGTCGCTGAAAAAAGCGGTGCAGGGGTGGTGTCAGAGATTAATAACGTCATGCAAATGATGGATTTGGCTATGGGGTCAACCGCATCGTATGGCCAATCGCTTGTGATGCTGTCAGATGATCTTAACCGCACTGCAGACCGCAACCGTATTCGTGAAATTGTCGGCTCACTTGTTATGGCGACACGAGAGACAATCGCGTCCAATAAAACGCTGGAAGCGCGTTTAAATGAGTCGCGCGGTGAAATCATGAATTTGCGTGAGACGCTTGAATCCGTCCGCGTTGATTCTTTAACGGATCCTGTCACAGGATTGGCCAATCGCAAACATTTTGATGAAATGCTTTTAAAATCTATTAATCAAGCCAACATACAGAAAACGGACTTATCCCTTATCATCGTTGATATCGATCATTTCAAGCAATTTAACGATAAATTCGGGCATTTGACAGGTGATCAAGTGTTGCGCTTGGTGGGTACGACGATGCGCGAGCGCGTGAAACGCAAAGCGACATTGGCTCGTTTTGGTGGTGAAGAATTTGCGATTATTCTTCCAGAAGCGGGACTTGATGTTGCCAAAGATGTGGGCGAACTGGTGCGGCGCTCGGTGATGGCGCGTGAATTAGTGAAGCGTTCAACCGGTGAAAATCTTGGACGTGTTACAATTTCAATGGGTGTTGCGCTGCTTCGTAAGGGTGACACAGCCCCGCTTCTTTTAGAACGGGCGGATCAGGTGATGTTTGCCGCTAAGCGTGCTGGGCGCAACCGTGTTCTTACAGAGACCGAAGCAAACCTTAACGCGAGTATGAACGCAGCTTAATCGCATCACGATGTTGTTGTTGCAATACATCATAAGCGTATCAAAAGTTTTTTACGTTTAGCGAAAATTAAAAACACGCATGACAACGCGTTCTGAGCTGCTATGAAGGGGCATGGCAACTCAGAGTCCTTCAAAACGTTTGATAGATATGGCGGATAGCGTTCAGGAATGTGACGCGATTCATCCTATTGCAACGATAGATATTGGTTCAAACTCGGTGCGTCTTGTGGTTTATGACGCGCTCAGTCGATCCCCAACACCACTCTTCAATGAAAAAGTAATGTGTGGTTTGGGGCGTAAACTCACCCTCACAGGACAATTAAGTGAAGAAGCCATTTCACGTGCGCTCAAAGCATTAAGACGCTTCCGCGTTTTATGTCAGACACTGAATGTAAAGCAGATTTATGCACTTGCAACGGCGGCAGCGCGCGATGCCAAAAATGGACCAGAGTTTATCGCAAAAGCTGAAGAAGCATGTGGATGCACGATTGAAGTGATTTCTGGCGTTCGTGAGGCGCTTTTATCCGGATATGGCATTGTTTCTGGCTTTTATGAGCCTAACGGTGTTATGGGTGATATGGGAGGCGGGAGTTTAGAGCTCGCCTTTGTCAAAGGTCATCATGTTGGCACAGGTTTATCTCTACCTCTAGGAAGTCTCGCGCTTCAGGACGCATCTAACGGTTCACTCAAAAAAGCCGAAAAAATCGCTCGTGATTATTTAGAGCATGTCCCCTTCCTTGATATGCTTGAAGGGCGTCAATTTTACGCGATTGGCGGGACATGGCGCTCTTTAATGCGGTTGCATATGAGCCAAAACAACTATCCACTGCGGGTCATGCATGGCTATGCGGTTCCAGCACGAGAGCTCATTCCTTTTTTGGATCAAGTGCAGAAAACAAACCCTCAAGCATTACCGGAGATTGAATCAGTCTCAGAATCACGGCGCGAGACAATTAGTTATGGAGCCTGTCTGCTTGCGGAGATTATTAGGCGCGGCAAACCCAAAGAGATCGTTGTTTCCGCAACGGGTGTGCGTGAGGGGAGGCTTTATGAATTGCTTGATACACCTATAAAGGCACAAGATCCGTTGCTAACTGCTGCAAGTGAAGTCAATAGATTACGCTCGCGCTCTCCAGAGCATGGTCTTGAACTCATTGAATGGACAAACCGTGTCTGGACCATGCTGGGCATCGATGAAACAGTAGAAGAAAAACGATTGCGTCATGCGGCTTGTTTTCTCGCAGACGTGAGTTGGCGGGCGCATCCCGACTATCGTGGAGAACAGAGCTTAAATATTATTGCTCATGGTGCCTTTGTAGGAATTGACCATCCCGGACGTATTTTTCTAGCAATCGCTGTGTATGTACGTCAATCTGGACTCTCATTGCAAAATGTTGGGGCGCGACTGCAAGAACTCACTTATCCTCGTTATTTAGAACGCGCACGATTACTCGGATCTGCAATGCGCGTTGCATATATTATTTCAGCTTCCATGCCAAATATATTACCACGGGCATCTTTAAGTTTAAATGGATCAGAAATTACACTTGATTTGCCGCTTGAGCTTGCTGATTTAGGTAGTGAACGCTTGCTGAATCGTTTAAAGCAATTTGCTAAATTACTTCAGAAAACGGCGATTATTCGCCCCACGATTGATTAAACCATTCCTTTCAACCCTGCGTTGACAATTTATGAGACAATCGTACAATTCAACATCAATTGCTTGAAGAAAAAACTTATTGACGTATACTATATGGTTAAAACCATTTATTTTAATTTATTATAGGTTTCTCAAGTATGCTAAACTTTGAAAGCATGCCTTTCACAAGATTTAAAAGATTAATTCATTGGGGGAAAAATTGGAAATCCAGTCAAAACATGTGATCATTGTTGACTGGACCGCGCGGCGCTTCCGCGCGTGGTTAATGGCACCTGAAGGGAATGTTTTGCGCCGACTAGACACACAAGATGGCGTTCTGGAAGTGACAAATCGTCAGTTTCTACAAGCATTTACAACTCTGTGCGGCGCGTGGCTAAGTCAATTCCCCAACATACAAGTTTACATGTTTGGAACGATTGCCTCAACAGCGGGTTGGCGCGAGATTGAAAATTGTGTGTGTCCCGTAGCACGCGCTGATTTGAGCAATGCTGCAATAAAAATTCCCCTCAACACAACGCAAAATGTGATAATTTTCCCTGGAGCCCGTATTGTCAATGCCAGTGGCGCAGTTGAGTTGATGCGAGCGCAAGCGGCCGCTTCCTTTGGATTAGGTGTTGCGCGTGGCATTATTTGTATACCCGGCGCACAAACAAAGTGGGTTGAGATCATTGATGGTCAAATCACACGCTTTTATACGTTCACAACCCATGAAATGACCCATCTTCTTTTGAGGATGTTTAATCTGGTTCACACACCGGATAAGCAGATTGATGTGGGATTGTTTGATCGTGGACTTCACCTCGCATTACGAAAAGATGAAGTTCCACGCACGAAAACAAGTAATCAAGGGTTTGCGCTGCGTTCAATCGGTTCAGAGACACTTGATCCTGATAACGCGCATCATCCCAGTTTATTACGGATGATTGCTGAGGTGCGCCATCATATTCTTGTGGGTAATATGCATCCCCGTCAACTCAACAGCTACCTCGCAGGCATGGTGATAGGTGTTGAAATGCTTGATGCATTACGTCTTTTTGGCCAGCCTCAAGAAGTTTATTTGATTGCAGACGGGGATGACAGAGCGCTCTATCAGCGGGCTTTATTCATTCATGAGATCAACGTTGAAAGTGCAGGCTTTGAAATAGCTTTGTATCAATTTCTCTTGCAAACGCATGGAGATACGCAATCTGATGAAGTGGTTTCAAAACAATCAACTGAACAGTTGATCAGCAGTTTGCCTTCATTATCTCCCGTATTAAATACAGCTATGTCAGGGGCTGCTTTTACTGCAACACGCCCTACACTGGGATCATTGCCTTTTGTGGGATCGCTGACGAGTTCATTGGGCGGCGAAGGCTAAGCCTATCTTGCATCCCGCAATATGGATCATTACAACGCTTGTATGAGCGTACTTGTTCTTTCATTAAGCGATATTCCGGTCGATCCAAGGGTTCATCGCACGTGCGTTGCGCTTGTGAAAGCGGGTTTTCACGTCACAGCGGTAGGGCTTGCTAATCTCAAGCATCATCCTGAAAATCTGCCGTATACATATAAAGCAATTCCTGCAACACCGCATAATTGCAAGTATCGTATTGCGATGGCTCTCAGACAAACGCCCGCAAATGTAATCCCTTCCTTCGCTCTTAAAACATATCACTGGGATGCACAGGTGAGGGCGATACAAAAAGCAATTTCTAATTTAAAGCCGCTTCTAATTTATGCGAATGATTTAAATACACTACCGATTGCGGCTAAGCTTAAACAACGCACATCGGCAAAATTGATTTATGACACACACGAATTTGCAACAGGGGAAGGAGCAGATCGTTGGCTTTGGCGTTTTCTATTCCAAACGTATCGTAAAGCACTTGAAAGCCAGTACATCCACGCCGCGGATCAGGTCATAACGGTCAGTGATGGAATCGCAAAAGCGCTTGCACACCTCTACCGCATTGCGCAACCTGTGCTCACTGTACGCAATATTCCCCTCTATCAACAACACAGTTTTCGCCCTGTGCAAAAGCCACTTCGCGTGCTTTATCACGGCTTATTTCTCAAAGATCGTGGACTTGAATCCCTGATTGAAAGTGTCCCTTTATGGCAAGCCGATAAAATACTTCACCTTCGCGGCTATGGTGCACCCACTTATGAAGCAGCGCTTAAAGCTTATGCTGCTCACATTGCGCCTGATCGTATTATCTTTGAACCCGCTGTTGCAACGCATATGCTGACACATGCTGCAACAGATGCAGATATTGGCATTTTACCTTTTCCAACAAAAGGAATTCAAAAGGAGTTCAGTCTACCCAATAAGCTGTTTGAATATATGATGGCAGGGCTCGCGATTATTTCTACCCCCTGTCACGATATAAGCAAATTGATCGCGCAATATGAAACGGGTGTAACAACAAAAGATGCAACATCTCAGGCAATTGCTCAAACAATCAATGCGCTCACAACTGATGACATCAACCGTATGAAAGCTGCATCACTTCAAGCATCTCAACATTTATGCTGGGAGGTTGAGCAACAACAGTTGCTCAAAACCGTACACATGTTGATTGAGAGTGAATAACAACCTTTAAGGCTTTAAAGCGATCCCGCTCCGTAAATCCGCTTCTGTCATGAGTGCGGTGCGCTCACCAAAACGCTGGCGATAAACTTGCATATTTTCCATCACGCGCTGGACATAGTTGCGGGTTTCTGAAAAAGGAATGCGCTCAACCCAATCGACCGGATCAACCGAGGGATCACGCGGATCACCATAAGCTGTGATCCATTTTCTAACGTTACCACTCCCCGCATTATAAGCAGCAAACGTGAGAATATATGAGCCGTTCCAGTCTTTGAGCAGATCAGATAAATGGGCTGCACCAAGGGTGGCATTGTAAATGGGATCATCAATGAGTTTAGTCACTTCAAAAGGTTTGCTGATACGACGCGCGGTTTCGCGGGCGGTTGCAGGCATCATTTGCATTAAACCACGAGCCCCCGCATGTGACATGGCTTCGGGATCAAACTCGCTTTCCTGACGGGCAATCGCATGGACAAGCGCACGATCAACTCCTGCATAGGGTAGATCAATCACAGGCACACCGAAGGTCGGAAAAGCGTGAATATCCATGGGAAATCCGCGTCCAACAGCGGTTTTGCCAAGGACAAGGGATGCTTTAGCATGACGGTTCTGGCGAGCAATATCTCCCACAGCCGCAACTTCGGCCGCAGTTGAAAGTGTTTGTGCAAGTTCGCGATATAGCGCTAACGCTAAACCGTGCTCATCCATCTCTTTCAAAACACGAATGGCCTCAACGGCGGGCATGTTTTGTAAACGATTCAAAGTGCGTGCATCAATGACCGGAACAGGGCGTAAGGTGAGATCAACGCGCCCAAGCCTTGCTCGGGCGAGCTGGCCGTAATAGGTGACACGATGACCGCTTGCGATAGCATAAAAGCGTTTTGCTTCTTGGTCTTGCCCCATACTCTCTGATGCGCGTCCTTGCCAATAGGCCATACGCGCAATCGAAATCGGCGTTTCTGCAATGTTGGCTGCAAGAGTAAAATGACGCAAGGCTCTTTGTGGTTCATTCAAAAAGCGCAAGGCAATCCACCCTGCATGAAATTCGGCTTCAATTTGCATTGCAGGGCTTTGTGCCCCATGCTGTCGCACAACATCATAAGCCAGTTGCGGCTCATTGCGATCAAGCAGTTGACGAGCGATCAAGCGCCGAAAATCCCACCAATCATCTCCTGCAACCAGCAGGCGTGGATCACGCGATGTCTCGGTAATGGCACGCCCAGCCTGAATCCAATTCTCCTGATAACGATAAAATAGCGCGCGGCTGTAGGCATATGAGCTATCAACACGTTGAGTAAGTGGAACGGCATCAAGCAGCGCTTGCGCATTTTTTGCCTTTGCCACAACGGCACGTCGCGCTTGCACAAGTGTGTCAAAATCTTTTCCGGCACGTGTGGCAGAGCGAAGCGCATTATCCCACTCTTCCCTAAAAAGAAAATGCTCCATGCGCGCACGATGATCGGAGGCAGTTAAGATCTCTGAAAAGGTTTCGAGCACCTTTTCTTCACGCTCTTTAGAAAACACATCATTACGCCATGCATCACGGATGAGAAGCGCAGCGTCACTTGCAGCACGGTCTTGCTGAAAGGCAAGAGCCAGAGCAATTTTTCCTGTTGCAGTTTGGGGGCGTCGTGCTGCAAAGAATAATCGCATTGTCGCAGGCGATAGCTTTTCGCTCAGCAACGCCTCTTCCGCACGTTTGCGCAAACTTTCATTTGTTGGCCAATCAGGGTTTTGTTGCAAAAACGCCATGACACGATTGAATGGTGCTTGTCCTAAACGCACCGCAAGCCATTCCAAAATAACGCGGAGTGCGTGATCCTTCACCTCTTGGGCTGAGGCATCTCCCGCGTCGATTTTACGGCTAAGATAATGACGCGCGGCAGTACGAAACGCAGTTTGTTCTGCTTGAGGACGCGTGGATAAACGGCTTTGACGGGAAAGGGCTGACGGTATTTCACCGTTTGCAATAGCCTCATCAAATGAAGCCGGTGTTTGGGATAACGATTGCGCCTCTGGCGAGGGTGAAGCCCAAAGCGATGACCATGATAAAAATGACGGATTCGTTTGCAAAGTAAATGCCAACGAAGCAGCAAGTCCCGAGCCAATGAGCCATAAAAGTGCGCCACGGGTTGATAAAAATTTTTGCGATGTGTTTACCTTACCATGCTGTCCCTTATTGGATGATGGTTTGCCAGTTAAAGGCTTGCCCCTTAAGGGCTTGCGCGTTGATTGGGGGCGCAATGATGGATCATTCATGATAGCCATATCCGACACTCTACTCATCGCATTCCCTGCGTGCAAGCCGTGCTATTATAATGAATAAAAGCCAAGATGTCACAAGGTTGTAATACGTCAGATGAATATGTGTTTTTGATGGAATATTTTGTTAAATACAAATTTTTAGAAGTATATTGCATCGCAGCATGTAAAAATGCGAGAAATTTTAGATAGAGCAGTTTGTAAGCTTGATTTACATTATGCAAACAGGTCATATGAAAAAAGATAACATTCATGTGATTTATAATTAGATTTGGATTGACGATGGCTGCAGCTCAACTGAGCATTGGTGCATATAAAGAGGCGTTGATTGTGCTTGCGGTTGCAGGCATTGTCGTGCCTTTGATGCATCGTCTGCGCATCAGTCCTGTTTATGGCTATCTTGGCGCAGGAGTTTTACTAGGCCCCTTTGGTTTAGGTTATGTGTTTGCGGATGTGCCTATTTTATCCGCAATTACCATCAGCCAACGTGACGATATTGCGCATCTAGCCGAATTTGGTGTGATCTTCCTTTTATTCGTGATCGGCTTGTCGCTCTCATTTGAGCGTTTATGGACAATGCGGCATCTTGTGTTTGGTTTTGGTCTTGCACAGGTGCTGATTACCAGCATGGGGATTATTCTATTCTCTCATTATATAGGTCTTTCCCCTGCTGCAGCAATTGTCGTGGGATCAGCGCTTTCACTATCATCAACGGCAATTGTGGTTGAGGTGCTTTCTAAACAAAAACGGCTTGCCAAAGGAGCAGGGCGCGTCTCATTCGCGATTTTATTATTCCAAGATTTAGCGATTGTTCCAATTCTATTCATGGTTAGCGTGATGGGCGCACGTGCTGAAGGCTCTGTGGCTTCAGGTCTGTTGATTGCATTTGCACAGACCGCACTCGTGCTGGGTTTAATAGTCATCGTGGGGCGTTTGGCGTTGCGCCCCTTGTTTCGATTGGTTGCAGCCACGCAAAGCCCTGAACTCTTTATGGCGACAACACTTTTTGTCGTTATTGCAACTGGAATTTCCGCAGCTTCTGTCGGACTCTCAATGGCGATTGGGGCGTTTGTTGCAGGATTACTGCTTGCAGAAACGGAGTATCGGCGTGAAGTCGGCGTCACCATCGAACCGTTTAAGGGTTTGATGCTTGGCGTTTTCTTTTTGTCAGTGGGCATGGGAATTGATTTGTTGAGCATTGCGCGCAAACCAGAACTGATCATCGGGCTTGCTGTGGGGATGATCGCTTTTAAAGCAGTTATCGTGATCATTTTATCGCGAATTTTTAAAATGCCTTGGCATGTCGGCGTTGAATCATCACTTCTGCTAGCCCCTGGGGGGGAATTTGCCTTCGTTGTTCTTGGTGTGGCGGTGGCACTAAATATTGTCCCTCAAGCTCAAGTTGATGTTGTGTTAGCGATCGTTTCGCTGAGCATGATCACGATTCCCGTGATGGCGCGTATTGGTCAGCGCTTGGGGAATCGCTTGCGTCCTGATGCTGTTGATCTTGCCGAGATGATGCATATGCCTAAACCGGACGTACAGGATGCGCATGCGCTCATCGTTGGTTATGGCCGTGTCGGACAACTCGTAGGGGAGATGCTTGAGCGCAAAAACATTTCATTTATTGCGGCTGATACCAGCCCTCACAATGTCGCTGAAGGGCGTAATCACAATAAGTCCGTTTATTTTGGTGATGCGTCACGCAAAGAGTATTTACGCCAATGTGGAATTATGGAAGCGAAAGTGCTGATTGTAACGATGGGGTCAAGCAAAGTCGCCAATGCGGTCATTGAAGCGGCAAAATCGCTTCGCCCTGATTTGTTTGTTGTGGCAAGAGCGCGCGACGCATCTCACGCCTCGCTTCTTTATAAAATGGGTGTATCCGTTGCTGTGCCTGAAACATTAGAAGCGAGTTTGCAACTCTCGGAAGCAGCACTGATCAGTATGGGCATTCCCACAGGTCATGCCATCGCAGCAACCCATGACAAGCGTGATGAACTCACCCGCGACCTTCAAGCACGCTACGCAAAAAGCCATAATGAAAGTTGAGCATTTCATAATGCTCCCACAAGTCTCATCAATTCAAAGCACAAAATTTATGCTTCCAAAATTTAATGCGTCAATGAGAATTTAAATTTAATGTCATACGTATTATGCATTTTATTAATCATAAATTGAATTGTATTTTGTAAACAAGTGTGGTTAACTCACGCTATGAGCTTGAACAACAAGCCGAAGAAATATGCAATGAAGGAGAGAGATGATGGGTGGCGGTTTAGGTATTGGTAAAGCATTTGAGGGTTTAAAAAATATAGCCGAAGGGCCTTTAGGGAAAGTAGCACTTACTGTGGCAACTACTGCGGTAAGTGGGGGAATGATAAACCCATTGACAGCTTAAGCCATAAGTACGGGCTTTGATCTAGCGTCAGGTGAATCACCAACAGAAATTGTTGCGAGCTCAGCTAAAGATTATCTTGGATCAGGAATTCCTTTTCTTCCAAAAGGGTTCTTCGGTTAAATAGATCAATAAAAACCATCTGTCCAAAACCCGCTTTTTAGCGGGTTTTTTGTTTCCTTATCTCTTAAGTGTACCTCAAATTTTCGCACTCAAAACAAAGACGTGACAAGGCTCGCTCAACGCGTGTAGACGAAATGTGATAAATATCACAGGAAACGATGACACGTGGCCACATTGCGATTAGCGCGAGATCAACTACAAACCGCAGCAAATTTATTGCGAGATGGTCATATTGTCGCATTCCCTACAGAAACTGTTTATGGACTTGGCGCGGATGCGGCTAACGCACAAGCCGTTGCTCACGTCTATGCCGCCAAAGGTCGTCCGAGTTTTAACCCGCTCATTGCTCACGTTTCTTCGATGCAGATGGCACAAACAATCGGAGATTTTTCGTCACAGGCGCGAAAACTAGCGCAAGCATTCTGGCCAGGACCCCTCACACTTGTTGTGCCCCTGCAAGATCATCACAGCGTATGTACTCTTGCAAGAGCAGGCTTAGAAAGCGTTGGTTTGCGTGTGCCCGCCCATCCACTTGCACGCGAATTATTGAATTTGGCTCAGATACCGATCGTTGCCCCGTCAGCAAATCGCTCGGGTCATATCAGCCCGACACGGGTTGAACATGTACTCGCTGACCTTGATGGACGCATTGACGCGGTATTGGATGGGGGGCTTTGCCAAGTGGGCGTTGAGTCAACGATCGTTGCTTGTTTGGATGGGGAACCAGTGCTGCTTCGCGCCGGCGGAATTTCCACGTCAGCCTTGGAACTGGTGTTACACCAGCGCATTAAACGTGGGACGCATACTGTTCAAAATCTTGAAGCGCCGCTCGCCCCAGGAATGCTCACCTCTCACTATGCTCCTCGTGCCCGTGTCACGCTCAATGCAGCGCATATTGAAAAGGGTGATGCCGTGTTACTGTTTGGCGTATATCGCCCAACAGGCATTGAAAATGCCCATCAAATCATAAACTTAAGCGAATCAGGCGATGCTATTGAAGCCGCTGCAAACCTATTTGATGCATTGCGTTCTCTTGATCAAAGCGGCTGTGAAAATATTGCAGTGACCCCAATCCTCAATGAGGGTCTTGGTGAAGCGATCAATGATCGTCTTTCACGTGCCGCTGCACAGCGTTTTTAATACCTTATAGGGTGTTAAGGCGCTCAAGCACTTCACGAACGCGGCGATGATAACCGTAAAGATCATCAAACCGCACGATCTCCCCTTGCTCACTCACCTGAAGCGTAAAATAGGCGATGTGAACAGGAAGATTTGGTGTCACTTTAATATGCCGCTCCCCACTACCAACCATAGAACGTAGGCGTTTTTCACTCCAACCCGCTTCCGAGCCACCCATAACCCATTCTGCTAACTGAAATGGCTTATCAACACGCACGCAGCCATGACTAAATGCACGGGCATCTTTTGAGAATAAATGGCGTGTCGGTGTGTCGTGCAAATAAACGGCGTGATTATTCGGGAAAATGAATTTGATGTGCCCAAGCGCATTGCGCTCACCCGGAGGCTGACGCACGCCAAGTGCTTGACCATTTTTACCGCGAATAACCTCAAAGCCACGTCTCGCTGCATAATCTGGATCGGTGGCAAGTTTTGGCAAAAACTCTTTGCGTAAAATGGATGGCGGAACATACCATGACGGATTAATAACCAGATGCTCCACTTTGTCGGAAAAAATAGGTGTTGGTGTTTGAGACTTTCCAACAATAACGCGTGTTTGATGGACAATCGTTTGATGAGCAAACATACGCAGCGTAAATTCTGGCACATTCACGAAAATATGGCGCTCTCCCAACTCTTGGGGAAGCCAGCGCCAACGCTCCATTGTTGCAATCAGATCACTTTCCTGCCGTACAACACTATCCCCTGCCAGCGCATCAATCGTGGCACGTGTTAGTTGTCCTGTCGCAGGAAGGCCATTTTGTTTTTGAAAAGCACCAACCGCAGAAGCAACTTGCTCATCATAGACATGTTCACGTTCAGGCGCATCAAGGCTCAAGATGCCAAACCGTGTACGGATCAAAGATACACGTTCATCGCGCATCCCAAGGCGTACTGTAGGGCCATACGGAACCTTGACGATAGGAAGGGTCGGGCGATTTTGACGTAGCTCAGCGAGCTTATTTTTAAGGCGTTTATACCCTTCATGTGGTGGATGATAGGAGGCCAGTGCAGCACCTTTATCACGCGCGCCCAAAAGATGACCAAGAACATCGGCTGCTTTGGGAATTTCAAGAGTTGGTGTCATCATCGCAGATAAGCGCGAGGGATCTAAACGTGCCCCGCGCGCATCAGACGCATAAAGCACCACAAGCGCTGAAAGCCTTAAATCGGCATCTGCAAGAAGACGCTGGCGCTCCAATACTTTGTCCCCACTCGGCAATGGATCAATCAGAGGCGGTGTGTAATCCGCCGCATTTAAACCATCGGTATGCGCTTCACGAAGCGTTTTGAGAATCTGCTGAGCATGTGATGACCAAGCCTCACCCTCTAACCATAATGGTTGATAGCGGCGCTCTTGATAGAATGTCGTTATAGCTTCACGACTGGATGTTTTTAAACGAGAATGACGGCCCCATTCAGGCGAGCTAGTACGCTCAAAGATAATCGCCGCTAACCCCTCAAGCGGTTTTTCCTGTGACGGATCAAGCGTGAGATCAACCGGCGCAGCGTCAATTAAAGGGACCGCGTCACGAGGAATAACAACAGTGTTTTGTGCAGGTAAAAGAGGTTGAGAAGCAAAAGGCTCAGATTCAAGCTTTGCTGACACGGACGCCCGGATGAGCGTGACAGGCTCTCCATCACTGTTTACATCAAGTATCGGCGTGACAGCAGCGATAGCCTCAAGAGGAAGGCTTAAAGCGGGGCGGGGTAGGGCTGACGTCTCTTGCGTTAAATCTTCAAAATTACGCCGTGCTTCTTGGCGGCGTTCGCCTTGACGTAAGGATTGACGAATTTGGCGTGTGCGCGGATGTTCAACAGCATCACTCTCAACAGTTGAACCTGTATAAAGGGGATCCGTCAGATGATCATAACGCAGATCTTCAGCATGTGCGAGAGAGACCGCACTACAGGCAAGCAGCATAATCATCGCCCGTAATCCAAAGGTGTGAAGATCGCTTCGCATTTAAATAACCCTTTGTTGATCGGTATACACAACGCGAGACCGATCGTAATGCTGATCTCTTAAAACAGCTTATTCATATTAAGTCATTTGCCGCGATTCGATGTGCTTTTTCGCACTTTTTGTCATTTGCAGGGGATGCTGTTGCATTTATACAATGGTTTCTGCATCAAAATGATGTGCCAGAACCAAGGGCGCGTGGTGCGCCACTGATCACGCGCGTTGTACCATTATTAATTTCATAAATCGCAAGTGCACGATCATTCGTACCATCAGGCTGAAAACGAAACACCCCATCCACCCCTGAAAATCCAGCGCTGTTCGTGATGACGCTCTCTGAAAACCGCTTATCCCCTTGTGTGCGCACGAGCGCTGCCGCAAGCGAAACGGCATCATAACCAATTGTTGCAATACGTCCCGGCTCACCGCCAAAGCGTGCCTGATAGCGCTTTGAAAAGGCATTAAAACCTGTTTGTTCAGGAGCAACGAACCATGCTCCTGCAAGCCCACTCTCAGTGAAAATGCGCGGCTCATTCCACACACCTGTTCCCATCACTTTAACTTTGCTGGTATTGATTTGCGCTTGTGTCAAAGCTTGCGCAACAAAGACGAGACGTTCACTCTGTTCAGGAATAAAAAGCGCATCCACTTGAGGCGAAGCGCCGCCCGCAACCTGTGCAATTTTTGCCATGACAGCAGGAAGCGCGGCTGTAGAAGAGTAGCGTTCAAGCATAACAACACGTCCACCACGTTGCGCAACCTCTTGCTGAAACTGTGCTTCAACCAAACGACCATAGGGTGTATCAGGAATGAGTGCAGCAAATGATTTACGATTTTGATTGAGTGCATACCGCACCAAGCGTGACACTTCGTCTTCCGCCATAAATGAGAGGAGATAAACCCCCGCCGAAGCTACACTCGCATCGGTTGAAAAGGCTATCATCGGCACGCGCGATGCTTTGGCGATTGGAGCACTGCTCACAACAGCACTCGAAAACAATGGTCCTAAAATCAATTCAGCACCTTCACTCAAAGCGGATTGCACTGCCTGACGTGCCCCATCAACGGATCCACGATCATCTTTAACCAGAATTTGAATATCAGGGTTTTGAAACTCACTCAGAGCCATGTCCGCAGCGTTTTTAAGCATATTTGCCGCTGCACCAGCTTGTCCTGATCCACTTAAAGGAAGTAAGAGTCCAACCCGCACCTTTCCTTGACCAAGCACCATGCCTGTTGGTGCAACTGCATTTACAATGGGCGCACCTGTAACAGATGAATTTATAGGTGTTGGTGGCACGGTATCAATGCCCGATGATGATCCAAAAGCGCCTGAAAGAGAAGGTGTGCCCAAGCTGTTGCATCCACCAATCACAAGGATACTCATCATCACAAGCGCTAATGTTGTGCGTGACGTGCACAAATCTTGAAATGGCATCAACCCCTCCTGTGGTATTCGTTAAGAAATCAGACACCAAAGGAGTTCACATTTTGTTAACGAGGATTGACAAAGGCACACGGATAAAAACGCCCATACCCACGATTGACAGTGTTTTATAAAAGCGTAATCTACGGCTGTTACGCGTAAAATCACAGCAACGAGGGGGATGTTATGGAACGTCGTCTTTTTCTAAAAAGCTTACTCGGCGGGCTCACTGCGCTAGCAGTTGGAACAGCTTTAACAACAGATGCTGAAGCGGCTCCCATGCTGGTTACACCTGAGCCCCAAACACCGCAAGAACCACAAACCGCGCTCACCAGTGACGCGGAAGTAGCGCAAACCAAAGCGCAAACTGCTTATCATCGTCGTTACCGCCGTCGTTATCGCCCCGTTTATTACCGTCGCCGTCGTGTTTATCGGCCAGTCGTCGTCCGTCGGCGCGTTTATCGGCGTCCACGTCGGGTCTATTTCTATTATTAAGAGTATTGCCATTCTTTTGCCCGATATATCGTGACATTAAGAGGTGATCTGTACAGATCACCTCTTTCCTTTGTGTAATCTTGCCTTTGTATGATCTTATCGCTATGGGGGTCTAAGATTACTCTTTTCCATTGAGTGCACGCATGACACCATCATCTAAACGCCGTATCCGTAAAGCTGTTTTTCCTGTTGCAGGATTGGGAACGCGCTTTCTTCCTGCCACAAAAGCGATCCCTAAAGAGATGCTTACGGTGGTAGATCGCCCTGTCATTCAACATGTGGTCGATGAAGCAAGAGCCGCAGGGATTGAGCATTTCGTCTTTGTCACAGGGCGCGGCAAAGGCGTGATTGAAGATCACTTTGATCATCAGTTTGAGCTTGAGCGCACGTTGAGTGAACGCGGAAAAACCAAAGAACTCAATGCACTATTGAATGATCAGCCTCAAGCAGGACAGACCAGTTTCACCCGCCAGCAAGCACCTCTCGGTTTGGGACATGCGGTATGGTGCGCCCGTGAGATTGTGGGCGATGAGCCATTCGCGCTTCTGCTTCCTGATATGCTGCATCACGGTGTTGCGCCATGCTTGCGTCAGATGATGGATGCTTACGAGAAAAGCGGCGGCAACGTCGTTGCAGTGTATGAAGTTCCTGACGATCAAACCCATCAATATGGCATTACAGGCGTTGGCGCAGCGCTTGATCAACAAAAACACCTCTTCCCGATTACACACATGGTCGAAAAGCCAGCCAAAGGCACATCACCCTCAAACCTCGCGATTTCAGGGCGCTATATTCTCCAGCCAGAGATTTTCAGCATTCTGGAAACGCAAGCGAAAGGTGCAGGGGGTGAAATTCAGATCACCGATGCCATGATCACGCTTGCGAAATCTCAGGATTTCTTCGCCTATCGTTTTGACGGTGAGATTTATGATTGTGGCTCAAAACTCGGCTTTCTCAGCGCCAATATCGCGTATGCACTTGCGCGTCCTGATATGGGGGATGATGTGAAAGCGGAAATTAAGCGGTTACTTGCAAGAAGCTGAATTATACAGGCCGCCCCCGATATTGCGCATGTGTAATCGCAATGGCGAGGGCATCAGCGGCATCACTCGTTGAAAAATCAGCTTTGGGCAATAACATCTTGATCATCGCTTGCACTTGATGCTTTTCAGCGTGTCCAACACCGACAACCGTTTTTTTGACACGATTAGCCGCATATTCCGCCACGGGTAAGCCGCGCAGCGCAGGAACAAGCAGCGCCACCGCACGGGCATGACCAAGCTTGAGTGTGGCCTGCCCATCTTTATTGACGAATGTTTCTTCAACCGATACTTCATCGGGCTGATGCGTTGAAATGACATCCTGAAGCCCATCATGCAGCGTTTTAAGCCGGCTTGCTAGATCCATTGTGCTGACAGTGGTGAGGCATCCAGAGGCAATATACATCAATCGCGTACCCTCAACGCCAATCATCCCCCAGCCCATTTTGCGCAGACCAGGATCAATGCCGAGAATTTTGATGATGTTCATGGTCAGACAAAGCCTTATCTAAAATAAAGACGCAACAAAAAACACATGACTCAAAACAGATGCGCAAAGAAAAATCCTATGGCATAAGGAGGTGAGAAATTTTGATAGGGTCAACAAGCATGTCACGCGCACAGTGGTTCACAGGATCGATTACGGCACTCATTACCCCGTTTAGAGACGGTAAGGTAGATGAAGCCGCTTATCGCGGATTGGTGAATTGGCAGATTGAGCAAGGCACGCATGGCCTTGTTCCAGTGGGAACCACAGGCGAAAGTCCAACGCTCAGCCATGACGAGCATAAGCAAGTGGTTGAATGGTGTATCGCCGAGGCGCGTGGGCGCGTGCCTGTCATTGCAGGAGCGGGATCAAACAATACGGCTGAAGCGATTGATTTTGCACGTCATGCGCAAAAGGCAGGTGCAAACGGCGTGCTCATCGTCACGCCCTATTATAATAAGCCAACACAAGAGGGGCTTTATCAGCATTTTAAAGCCATTAATGATGCGATTGATCTGCCGATTGTGCTTTATAATATTCCGGGACGTTCAGTGATTGATCTCTCCGTTGAGACCATGAAGCGCTTGTTTGAATTGAAAAACATTACGGCTGTGAAAGATGCAACCGCAAACATGGTGCGTGTGTCACAACAGCGCCAAGTTTTGGGGCATGACTTTAATCAGCTTTCGGGAGAGGATGGCACGGCGCTTGGCTTTATGGCGCATGGCGGACATGGCTGTATTTCTGTGACCTCAAACGTTGCACCGCGTCTGTGTGCTGATTTTCAGAATGCGTGTTTAAAAGGCGATTATGCGACAGCGCTTACCCTGCATGATCGCCTGATGCCGCTTCATGTGAATTTGTTTTTGGAAACAAACCCTTCACCCGTGAAATATGCGCTCTCACTCATACGCAAAGACATTTTGCCTGATGTGCGTCTGCCTCTTGTTGCGCTGACAGAACCAACAAAAATCGCAGTGCGAGCGGCGATGGTTCATGCTGGACTCATTGAGCCATGATGTCATGGAGTCGTGACGTCATGCGAGTTATCGTCCAATGAATGCGCAAACCGATGCAAATGCGTTTAAAGTCGTTGCGGAGAACCGCAAGGCGCGCTTCAACTATGAAGTGATTGAAACCTTTGAGGCGGGGCTTGTGCTGACGGGTACGGAAGTCAAATCCTTGCGCAGTGGCAAGGCGATGATCGCTGAATCGTATGCTTCCCCACAAGGCGAAGAGATTTATCTGATCAACGCCCATATTCCCGAATATCTGGAAGCCAATCGCTTTAATCACCAGCCGCGCCGTCCGCGCAAACTGCTTCTGCAACGCAAGCAAATCAATAAAATGATGGGAGCGGTGAATCGTGAAGGGCTGACGCTCGTTCCACTCAAAATTTATTTCAATAAGCGTGGCCGCGCAAAGTTAGAGCTCGCACTTGCGAAGGGTAAAAAACTTCACGACAAGCGAGAGACCGAAAAAGCGCGCGATTGGAATCGCGAAAAAGGGCGTTTGCTTCGCGCAAAGGGATAAGTGAAGCGTCCGCACTTATGTGCGGGGGTATGAGGATAGGTGAAAAGCACCGTAAGCGCGCACAAGATTTTGTTTGCAAAATCCGTTTACAGGCGAAATGGCGTCCGCGCTTGTGTGCGGGGTGTGAGTATCGGTGAGAAGCACCGCAAGCGCGACTGCGCGTCCGCGCTTATGTGCGGGGTCTTAACTAAAAAAGAATCACATTTTTGCCAAAATCATCATGGTGCTTTCCTTGACAAAGGGGGAGGGCATTCCTACATCAGGGCTGGCTGGCATGTGGAAGACACGTGCAGACGGGTTTGGCGGTGTTTTTGAGATAAAAGTACACTGCCCCTCTTTCAGCTATTATGAATTTTTCAAAACGCAAACTCAACAAAGGGAGTTTCCTTCATGGCTAAGTTTCGTCCCCTGCATGACCGTGTTGTCGTGCGTCGTCTCGAAGGCGAAGAGAAGACAAAAGGCGGCATCATCATTCCTGATACAGCCAAAGAAAAACCCCAAGAGGGTGAAGTCGTTGCCGTTGGCCCAGGTGCACGAGGTGATGATAATGAACTGATCGCGTTGGACGTAAAAGTCGGTGATCGTATTCTGTTCGGCAAATGGTCAGGCACGGAAGTCAAGATTGATGGTGAAGATCTCATCATTATGAAAGAAAGCGACATTCTCGGCGTGATCGAAGGTGTTTCAAGCGCGAAAAAAGCTGCCTAACACTTTTTCTGCACGCTAGGCCTATGCATTCATGGGTCTATCACACAAGGCAATCAGGCGTTAAATGCCTGATATGTCTAGAGCATAATGCTCTAATTATTTGTTTTATGGCATCGTTTTCCCGAAAGCGGTTTTATACGTTTCGGAAGATGATTTAACCCTTAACTTATATTTTGATTTTCCTCAGGAGGAAAAAACAATGGCTGCTAAAGAAGTAAAATTTTCCACCGACGCCCGTGATCGGATGCTGCGCGGTGTAACCATTCTCGCCAACGCTGTTAAAGTGACGCTCGGCCCAAAAGGACGTAACGTTGTCATTCAAAAAAGCTTTGGTGCACCACGCATCACCAAAGACGGTGTGACAGTCGCCAAAGAAGTTGAATTGCAGGATCCTTATGAAAACATGGGCGCACAAATGGTGCGCGAAGTCGCATCAAAGCAAAATGATGCTGCGGGTGATGGTACAACAACTGCAACGGTTTTGGCTCACGCTATCGTTGTTGAAGGCACAAAAGCTGTTGCTGCTGGCATGAACCCAATGGATCTCAAGCGCGGGATTGATCTGGCCGTTGAAGCCATTGTAGAAGATTTAAAGAAAAATTCCAAAAAAGTGACATCAAATTCTGAAGTCGCTCAGGTTGGAACAATTTCTGCAAATGGCGATACATCTGTTGGTAAAATGATCGCTGAAGCGATGCAGAGAGTCGGCAATGAAGGCGTGATCACGGTTGAGGAAGCAAAAACAGCCGAGACAGAGCTTGATGTCGTTGAAGGGATGCAGTTTGATCGTGGCTATTTGTCACCATACTTCATCACCAATTCCGATAAAATGGTTGCTGAACTTGAAGATCCTTATATTCTTATCCATGAGAAAAAATTGTCTTCACTCCAAGCTATGCTGCCTATTTTAGAAGCTGTTGTTCAAACAGGTAAGCCGCTTTTGATTATCGCTGAAGATGTTGAAGGCGAAGCTTTGGCAACCCTCGTTGTCAACAAGCTTCGTGGTGGCTTGAAAGTTGCTGCGGTAAAAGCACCGGGCTTTGGTGATCGTCGTAAAGCAATGCTTGAGGATCTTGCTATTCTCACAGGCGGCCAGATGATTTCTGAAGATCTGGGTATCAAGCTTGAAAACGTCTCGCTTGCTATGCTTGGCCGTGCGAAAAAAGTTCGCATCGAAAAAGAAAACACAACTGTGATCGATGGCTCTGGCAAGAAAAAAGAGATCGAAGCCCGCGTTGGTCAGATCAAAGCACAGATCGAAGAAACAACATCTGATTATGATCGTGAAAAACTGCAAGAGCGTCTCGCGAAACTCGCAGGCGGTGTCGCAGTAATCCGCGTTGGCGGTGCTTCTGAAATCGAAGTGAAAGAGAAAAAAGATCGCGTTGATGATGCATTGAATGCAACACGCGCTGCTGTTGAAGAAGGTGTGTTGCCAGGTGGCGGCGTTGCTCTGCTACGTGCGATTGCTTGCCTTGCAAAAGTGAAACCAGGTAACGATGATCAGAAAACAGGTGTTGAGATCGTTCGTAAAGCGATTCAGTCTCCTGCACGTCAGATTGTTGATAACGCAGGTGATGATGGCGCAGTTGTCGTTGGCAAACTGATGGAAGCCAAAGATTACGCGTATGGTTACAACGCGCAAACAGGTGAATATGGTGATCTCGTGAAAATGGGTATCATTGATCCAACCAAAGTGGTGCGTACTGCCATTCAGGATGCAGCATCTGTTGCAGGTCTGTTGATCACAACAGAAGCGATGATTGCTGAATTGCCGAAAAAAGATTCTGCACCTTCAATGCCAGGTGGTGGCATGGGCGGTATGGACTTCTAATTCAAAAGCTCCTTCACAACAAAAAACCCGCAACAGATGTTGCGGGTTTTTTTATGAGTAAAAACGTTAGTCATATTGAAGTTTAAAATGGTATATAATCGGTATTTACCCCGCGATTTGCCGTAGCATGGCTATGGCTTCAATCACACAGGCCTGACGCACCTGATTGCGTCCACGATCACCAAAGCGACGTTCATGATGGATCGGTTTGCCAACACGTCGCTGTGCGACAAGATGCACGAGCCCTACCGGTTTAAGCACTGAGCCACCCGATGGCCCTGCGACACCCGTGACAGCAATCGCTAAATCAGCGTGTGAATGCTCCAGCGCACCTTTCGCCATCGCACATGCCACCTCGCGACTCACTGCACCATGGGATTGAATGAGTGCGGACGAAACACCCAAAAGCTCAGTTTTGGACTCATTGGAATACGTAACAAACCCGCGTTCAACCACATCTGATGATCCAGCGATGCTTGTTAAAAGCGCGGCAATCAAACCACCCGTGCATGATTCAGCTGTCGCGATTTTTAATCCGTGCTCGCGGCAACGGTCAATCAGTTCAGCAGCAAGTGTTGTGGGGTCGTGATTAAACATAGCGATCTGCCTTATCAATCATCGTCAGGAAAGGAGACACTCACGATAGCATGTGCTGCCAATCCCTCGCGCCGCCCTGTAAACCCCAGTTTTTCTGAGGTTGTCGCCTTCAGGGAAACACGCTTCACTGAAAGACCGATCATTTCACTGATGCGCGTAACAATACGCTCACGGCAAGTACCTACTTTGGGTTGTTCACAGATCAAGGTGATATCAACGTTGATAATAACTCCACCCGCCTCTCTCACCAAGCGACACGCATGTTGCACAAACTGATCTGAGGATGCACCGCGCCACTGTGGATCAGAGGGTGGAAAGTGCGTGCCAATATCACCCGCCGCAATCGTTCCTAGCAGCGCATCTGTCAAGGCATGAAGGATAACATCCCCGTCCGAGTGCGCAACAACACCATGTGTATGCGCAATTTTAACACCCCCCAGCCAAACATGATCACCCTCACCGAACGCGTGAACATCATAGCCCATACCCACGCGTGTTATCCGTGGATTGCGTTGGCGCATGTGGCGCACATCATCTTGTGTCGTCACTTTAATATTGTCAGGCTCGCCCACAACGCTCATCACCTGTCCCCCTTGATGTGTGATGATGGCACTATCATCCGTAAAATGGCGTAAGCCTTGCTGTTTTACCGCTTCATGCGCCGCATAAATGGTTTGAAAAGCAAAACCTTGTGGTGTTTGCACCGTAACAAGATGATCTCGTGACACATTTTCGCAAATCATCCCCGTATCATCAATGTGTTTGACGGTGTCGGTCATAGGCAAAACGGGAATAACGGCGTTAAAAGCGGATAATCCATCAATCACACGCTTCATCAGTTGCTGTGAGACGAAAGGGCGTGCCCCATCATGAATGAGAACATGTTTGGGAGAGAGTATTTTAAGCGCACATAATCCGCGATAAACAGTCTCTTGGCGCGTGTCACCACCATGAACAGGAGCGAGAAGCTTCTCGCGCACATCAAGGGCAATAGGGCTAAGTGTATCCTCATAAAGCGCCTGATCATCAGGATGAATGACGCATAAAACGTGATCAATATTTTGACAGGCAAGCAGCGCTTTAAGAGTTTGCGCCAGAAGCGGCTCACCATGAAGTGAGAGATATTGTTTCGGAACAGTGCCACCAAAGCGCGCCCCACGCCCCGCCGCAACGACAAGGGCAACAATACTATTAGATTTATTCGCAACGCTCACTTATGTGCACTCCTTTAGCCGATAAGCCGATTGCATTTTAAGGTCAGCGACATGCGCAATCATGGCATTGCGTTCATGAATTAAAAAGCTTTCCACCGCACTGCGTAACCCTTCATGAGCGATGTAATGAGCCGAGTGCATGAGAACTGGGTCATAGCCTCTCGCAAACTTATGCGCTCCTTGCGCCCCTGCTTCAACACGCGATAAACCGTGTGCTAGAGCGTAATCAATCGCCTGATAGTAACACACTTCAAAATGCAAAAACGGATGATCTTCAACACAGCCCCAATGACGCCCATAAAGCGTATCTGAGCCCATAAAATTAATTGCTCCGGCGATAGGCTGACCATCCCGTTCAGCGAAAATCAGCACAATACGATCCGCCATGCGTTGGCGAATAAGGCTGTAAAATACACGCTTAAGATATGTTTGCCCCCATTTACGCTCACTTGTATTCTGATAAAATTGATAAAAATAATCCATATCTGTTTCGGTGATTGCAGAACCCGTTATAGGGCGAATGGTGATGCCATTGCTGAGTGCTTCGCGCCGTTCCTTAAGAATAGTCTTGCGTTTGCGTGATTGAAGCGAACCCAAAAAATCGCCAAAATGCTGAAAGCCACGGTTATACCAATGATATTGCACATCAAGTCGCGGTAATGCACTAAGCGACACCATAACATCGACCTCATCCTCACGGGCAAATGTCATATGCAAAGATGAGAGCGGACAGTGCGAAAGTAGCCCGAGCAAAGCCTTTGCGAGCGCATTTTTTGCTTCAACAGGTTCAACATCAGGATGCATAAGGAGGCGTGAACCTGTGACAGGTGTGAAAGGCACGCATACTTGCACTTTAGGGTAATAATGTTGTCCCACACGCTCGAGCGCTTGAGCCCACGCATGATCAAACACATATTCACCGAAAGAATGCGCTTTTACATAGGCTGGAGCAACGCCCACGAGCTTGCCTTGAGCGTTGTCCAAAACCATATGGATTGGCTGCCAGCCCGTTGCAGGTGTTGCTGAACCTGACTCTTCTAACGCTGACAAAAAAGCATGAGACACAAACGGATTATCTGTGCCCGCACACGCATCCCAATCAGAAGCATTGATGTCTGTGATTGCTGTAACCGTGCGTGCGTGAAAAGAGGACATATTATAGCATTTTTGAGTAAAGTGGATACCACTTTACGTGACCCGAAGGGCAGCTTAAGCAAATAAAATGCGTCACAGCAAGAAAATAGAGCGTACTGGTTTTGATTAAATCAAAACCAGTACGCTCTAAAAACCTTGACCAGAATCACCGCCCAGAGCATGATGCGCTTAAGCATGTCCTCGGACTCGATCAGAGGATAGCAACCGATTAAACGCAACATCATGCGAAAAAACAATCAGATAGGGCGTAGTTTTGATTGAATCAAAACACAACACGCTCTAGGGCACGAATAAGCGTATGACAAGACACAGTTTCATTGCGGGTCTCAGTGGCCCTGTGCTGACCCCTGATGAGAAAGCGTTTTTTCAGGACGCAAAGCCGTGGGGATTTATTCTATTTCGGCGCAATGTCATTGATCCTATTCAACTTAAAGCGTTAACCGATTCCTTGCGTGCGTTGATGGGGCAAGATAATCTACCTATTCTGGTTGATCAGGAAGGTGGACGCGTGCAGCGTCTCAACGTGCCCCATTGGCCAATCTACCCAACAGGACGCGCGTTAGGGGCTATTTATCAACGCGATGCGCTTTACGGTGCGATGATCACCCGTTTAAGCGCCCGTCTCATGGCGCATGATCTCCATGAAATGGGCATCAACATTGACTGTGTTCCCGTATGTGATGTGCCTGTACGCGGTGCGCATGATGTCATTGGTGATCGTGCTTATGGTGAGGATGCGTCAAGTGTCAGTCTTCTCGCACGCGCAGCGAGTGAAGGATTGATGGCGGGTGGCGTTCTTCCTGTCATCAAGCACATCCCTGGGCATGGACGCGCAGGCGCTGACTCTCATGAAGAGTTACCAATTGTCACAGCCTCACGTAACGCGCTTAAAAAACAGGACTTTATCCCCTTCGAAGCGTTGTCGGATATGCCCCTTGCGATGACAGCACATGTGGTCTACACCGCGCTTGATCCTGACTACCCTGCTACGACCTCAAAAAAAATCATTCGCTCCATCATTCGTCGTCACATGGGTTTTGATGGCCTCTTGATGTGTGATGATCTGTCGATGAAAGCACTCAAAGGCACAATGCAAGAGCGCACACATGACGCGTTTGCCGCTGGATGCGATATGGCACTTCATTGCAATGGCAATCTCAATGAGATGAAAGAGGTCGCAAGTGCCTCTCCCATTCTTGCAGGAAAAGCAAAGCGCCGTGCTGATCATGCGCTTGCGCGGCTTGTTACGCGCGTTGAACCCCTTGATGTGGACGCAGCACGCGCACGCCTCGCACACGCTTTGTCAACAAGCGGTGATGCAGCACTTTTAAGCGCTGACCCCACTGAAAAATCATCCCCCAAATCATCTCATGAGCAAGCGGCATGAATGAGCGCCCACCAGATGCACGTGTCATGCCACCTCTTGAGCGCGGCGGTTTGATGTATGAGGATTTTCATATCGGGCAAGTGTTTACCCATCGTCTCACACGCACGGTGACGCAGATGGATAATATCCTGTTTTCCAGTTTAACGCTTAACCCGCAACCGCTTCACATTGACGCTCATTTCAGTGCTACACAAACGTCGTGGGGCAAGCCCTTGATGAACTCGCTGTTCACGCTTGGCCTGATCATCGGGATTGCAGTGAATGATACGACATTGGGCACATTGATCGCTAACTTAGGCATGAGCGATGTTCGCTTTCCTGCGCCACTTTTTGAAGGTGATACGGTTCATGCAACAACTTCTGTGACGGCGATGCGCCTCTCGCAATCTCATCCTGATGCAGGGATCATTACGTTCGAGCACCGTGGTTATAAACAGGATGGCACATTGATCGCGATTTGCCAGCGCCAAGCCTTGATGCGACGCCGCACACCTGATCCTGCGACTCAGGAGTGTTGAACTGTTATGCGCAAGGTGCTTCGCTCATGGCTGTTCGTTCCAGGTGATAACCCTGCTAAAATGACGAAAGCGCTTTTGAGCGGTGCGGATGTTCTGATTTTTGATCTTGAAGACTCGGTGGCTTTAGAAGCGAAAGCGCAAGCACGCGAGAATGTGCGCATGTTTCTCAATGATCATCATGATGCCCCTCAACGCCCCGCTTTTTTTGTGCGCGTCAATGCCCTTGAAACCCCGTGTATTGATGCTGATCTTGATGCAGTGATGAGCGCACACCCTGAAGGGATTGTGCTGCCCAAAGCCACATGCGGAAAAGATGTCACGCATTTAAGTGTGAAAATCGCCGTGCGTGAAGCAGAGAATAATCTACCTGACGGTTCAACGCGCATTCTGGCGATTGCGACAGAAACAGCAGCAAGTGTCTTTGGATTAGGAACATATGCCACTTCAAGTGCACGCCTGATGGGGCTGACATGGGGCGTTGAAGATCTTTCAGCCGATGTTGGCTCGCTCATTGCACGCGATGATGAAGGTCATTACACCGCGCCTTATACGCTCGTGAGATCCCTCACCCTGTTTGGCGCGGCAGCCGCAAACGTTCAGGCGATTGATGGCATTGAGGCTGATTTTAGTCACACTGCGGCGCTTGAAAGAGCCTGTGATCAGGCGTTGCGTGATGGCTTTACGGGTAAACTTGCCATTCACCCTGCGCAAGTACCAATCATCAATCAGCGCCTTACTCCCAGTGATGCGATGCTCAAACAGGCACGTGCGATTGTCGATGCATTCGCGGCACAGCCCAACGCAGGAGTTATCGCACTTGAGGGCAGAATGCTTGATCGTCCACATCTCAAACGTGCGCAAAAGTGGCTTGAACTAGGCCAATAAACATGAGCATAACAGAAGCACCATAACGAGGGCATCATCATGAGCAAAAAAGACAACGGCATTACAAAAGACGAATTATCGCAGCTTCAGACCTACCTGCGCAGCACGTTCTCAAACACCACGATCAAAGTATCATCACGTCCCAAAAAAGATGATTCAGCGGAAGTGTATGTTGGTGAAGAGTTTGTGGGTGTGATCTATGTCGACGATGAAGATGAAGATCGCTCTTTCACGTTTCAAATGGCGATTTTAGATAGCGATCTGGAATAGTAAGCTTACCTTAAATTTTACGCCCATCTTTCAGCGTCATCAAACAGGCAAGTTCAACATGCGGGGAGTGTATAAACTGATCCACGAGTGTGACTTTGCCATGAGTATACCCTGCTTTAACAAGAATGGCCGCATCCGCCGCGTCGTCACCGGCGCGCTGGAAATCGAACGCGCCGCCAAAAACATCGGCTCCAGTCTGGAAGCAGCCCCCGAACTCTACATCAACGATGCTGAAACATGGCAAGCTGTCCAAGGCATCGACCTCGCCGAACTCTGCATCACCTCGGATTTAAGCTTGATAAACGGCGAAGGCCCGGAAGGCGCTTTCCGTCTGGAAGATGTAAAACACGTATCCGTCATCTTCAAAAAAACGAGCGGCACAAAATGCGCCCGCTCTTGGAAAATATCGCCGCTAGTAGGGACGGATAAAGACTATCCGGACGTCACCCCACGCGATGCAGCGGCTTTAAGGGAATGGGATGGAGTGTGAGGGTATTTCACGCGAAGCGGATAATGATTCGCACTAAGAAGTTATAATTAAGCTAAATTAAGAATAATACTAGCGGTCATTTGAAATGATCGCTAGTATTAGATACAGCATTTTTAGTCTTGAGCGGTTAAATAATTTTATCAAGCTTTATAAGAATGTTGGCTGCTATTTTTTTCCAACTTGGTAAACTCTCATTTGGATTTAAAGCCGGCAAATCAGGAGAAAGATCAGAAATAGGCTCAGATTGGTCTTTAGGTCTTCCATAATTAAGCCTACTTTTTTGTGCATATGATGTTGCCTTATCTAAAACTTCATCTGCAACACTTTCAATAATTTTATCTGCGCTCAATTTTCTATTAATATTCGGATAAAGCTCAAATATTTGCTCCCTAAGTTCAGTTTCCGATGAAAATTTAAATTTATCTGTAAGTATTTTTACAACAGGGGTCCTATCTACTTTTCTACCGCTAATTATCCTTTCTGCTAGTGACTCAAACTCAACCTGCAACACTTCCCCTAGAATCGTTGGTTTATGACCTGAATATTGGTGTGCAGCATCATGAACCATAAAATATTTGTCTACCCACGAGCCGCTTCTCCAAGTACTCTTTAAGCCGTTTTCTTTTGAAAAAGCTTCCGCAACATCACCAATAGTTTTAACACCTTTTTTAGCGGCCTTCTTTACCATCCTTTCTTGATGGCAAGGCGATTTTATAAGGCTCAAGCCATCACCAATCAATGCATTGGTGTCATCTAAAAACCTAGCGCCGGCGGCTAGAGCATCATCCAGTAATTTCGGAGCTACTCCGATCACATCGTCTACCACATTCCTCGCAGCGCTAAGCGCGGCCGGAGCCTTTGCAAGAACTCCGGGAGCTTTAGCGAGTGAAGGGGCTGCAGGTATAACAATAGACGCGACATACCCGATTTTATAACCTGCCGATTTAGGATCAGCGCCCAATACGGTGTTGATATCACTTGAAAGAGTGTCAAGAGCAGGGTTTATAGATGCTGCAAAATTGGATTTAACTTCCTGCAAGCCACTAAGTGGATTTTGAAGGCCTGTTTTACTTTCAACAAAATCAAGCGCTGCATCGGCTATCTGATACGTCAAACCTTTACCCGCATGCTCAATTATAGCTGGACCTGCTCTTAAAGGATCAATCACTGTTCCTTGAAGTACACCGCCAGCAGCATTTAATGTAGATTGAGGATTTTCAGCGGCTAGAATCGCGACGGCTAAAGTTTGACCGACCGGCCCCGGTATTAAAGGAGCCACTGCTTTTGCAGCCACCACAACTGGCGCAGGTGCACTCTTAACGGCTGCCTGAGCCGCGTTAAAGCTTCCATTAGCAGCTTCCTTAGCCTTGTCTGCAAGACCTCTGGCAACCTCTTTGGCCTTACCTAATCCGGGAATGCCCATAACAACACCCTCTGAATAACATTTCTTATTAACAAATAAGCCTGCAACTATAACAAGAGTCAACCAGAAAAACGTAGATTTATATCAAACTAGCCTAAGGTATAATAAAAAATATAGAGAATATAAATACCAATTACTAATATCGATAAAGTCTATGCATCACCCCGCCAACAAAGCCAAAGCTTGTGCCGCATCAATCCGCCCATCATATAATAAGAGATTGTAGAGGAACCGTTGCCGCACCTTCTGTCACACTAGAGGCGGCTTTGCCTGAGGCTTCTGTGCCTCTTGTAGCTTCTTGAAAAGCAGCAACACCTGCTCCAGCAATACCCCCTGTTGCTGAACCTTCAACAGCCTTTTTCCCAATTTCACCAATTCCCATTTTATTCTCCTGTTTTAAAATTTATTGTAAAGACTTAAGGATAATTACAATAAAAAATTAGAATGTCAATAAAGTAATTTTTGAAATTGCAAAATAATTAAAATAAATAAATCAATGAATATAAATTATAGAAGAGCTATTTTCTTTTCAGCTTCATTAAACAGGCAAGTTCAACATGTGGGGAGTGGATAAACTGATCCACGAGTGTGATTTTGCCAAGAGTATACCCTGCTTTAACAAGAATGGCCGCATCACGCGCAAACGTGGCGGCATCGCAAGACACCATCATGACGCGAGGCACACGTGCAAGCGCAATTTGTGTCACTTGTGCGATGGCTCCTGCTCGAGGGGGATCAAGCACAACCGCATCAAACGCTTTAAGTTCAAGCGGCAAAAGTGGGCGACGAAACAAATCACGCACATGTACTGTGATCGGTTTAAGACCTTTCACACTTTTAATCGCACGCTCTAATGCTTTAAGTGCTGGTGCATGAGACTCAAACGCTTGAACCGATGAGCGTTCAGCGAGACGAACCGTAAACGGCCCACATCCTGCAAAGAGATCAGCGACCCGCTTTGCTCCCTCAAGCTCTGCACACACGCGTTCTGCCAGAGCCTCTTCACCGGCAGCCGTAGCTTGTAAAAAACTAGCGGGTGCAACCGGCATATCAACCCTGCCCATACGCACCAACGGTGCGCGCTGTTCCATGATGAGTGCGCCATGAATGGACACGCGCGCTACATCAAGTCGCATGGCATGTGTTATGAGCGATTGGCGCTTACTGTCCGATATCTCACCCAGTCCGCGAATATCAACATCAAGACCCGTATGTGTCGTGGTGATCTGCACATCAAGCGGCTTGTCCATGATTTTGAGTGCAAGACCAAGCTCAACCGCGACAGACGCACTTGTCTGTAAATCACGATGCAGGATTGGGCAGCGCTCAATCGGAATAAGCGTGTGGGTGCGCGCGGCCATAAGCCCAGCGCGAAGTTGCCCATTTACGTGGCGCACATGCCATGTCACGAGTCTACGCCCTTCACCATGTGCGTGGATGACATGCGCAATCTCACCCTCAAGTCCCGCTTGCTGAAGCGCTTGTGTGACACGTGCAATTTTCCAATCATGCACAAGCGCTTCGCTCATATGTTGAGACATACACCCCCCACATTGCGTAAAAAGCGGGCATGGGGGCGTGCGACGCTCACGAGATGCTCTCTCAAGGCGTATCAAGCCGACAGCATCTTTATCGCGCTCGACCCATACCTGCTCTTGAGGTAGCGCGTAAGGCACAAAAACCGTGCCTTCAGGTGTCAGTGCGACACCATCACCGCGTGCACCAAGATGATCAATGGTGAGCAATTCTTGAATCATAAAATGTCCTTGTGCGCTTCTTGTGATTTTTTACGCCAAGCATGGATGAGATATTCCGTATTGCCATCCCCGCCTTTAAGGGGCGACGTCATGATCTCATCAGTGAATAGTCCTGCATTGATAAAAAGATCACGAACGTGCTGACAGGCTTCAAGCGCGAGCACTTGATCGCGCACAATTCCCTTTTTCAAAAAGGCCTTACCGACCTCAAACTGCGGCTTTATCAAGGCAATCATATGCCCTTGAGCACTCAGAAGATTAAGGGTTGCAGGTAGCACAAGATGAAGCGGAATAAAGCTTACATCCATCACGATCAGATCAAAAGCGAACGGAAAATCATCCGCCTTAAGGCTGCGAATATCACAGTTTTCCCGTGAGATAAGACGTGAGTCATCGCGTAAACGTGGATGAAGCTGGTTTGTCCCAACATCCACCGCAACAACATGCATTGCGCCGGACTTAAGCAAAACATCGCTAAAGCCCCCTGTTGATGCACCCACGTCAAGACACGTTAAACTCTTTACATCGATTTGAAAATGATCAAGCGCTGCTTTGAGCTTCACGCCACCGCGCGACACATACGGATGAGCGGGTGTTACTTCAAGAGCGGCATCAATCTCAACACTATCAGAGGCTTTCTGAACAACAGTGCCATGCACGCGAACACCGCCCGCTTTAATCGCCGCCTGTGCCTGTGCACGACTTTCACAAAAGCCTCGTGAAACGAGGAGCAGATCAATCCGCTGACGTCTCATGTGATCACTCACGCCGGAACAAGCGATCAATAAGCAAACTCGACCAGAAATGGTCGTGAAAATCATGGGTTAAAGCGTCAGGATCATAATGATGTTCAACCCATTCTAAGAAGGAAATTCCCTTTGCTTCCCCCTCTACAGCATAGCGCTCTAAGAATGTATCAAGAATACCCGTTTTCGCGAATTTAAGGTGTCCATAGTGCCAATGGAGCTGCTTGAGGGCTTCAGATGTCGGCTTTTTCTCAACCATCAACACATAAAGTGCTGCCATAAACCCAGCGCGATCTGCCCCTGATTTACAATGGATAAGGATAGGCGCTTTAAGTGACTCAAAAAATGCAGGTAAACTCAAAAGCATCTCTTTTGAAGGAGCTTCACGTGAGCGGATCGTCATTTCTTTGAGTTCAATCCCATTAATTTGACACGCTTCTTTTTCAAGTGGCCAAGCGCCATGATCGCGTCCACCGCGTAATGTCACAATGGTTTTAAGACCTTGATGTGCTAAGCGCTGAATATCACGGGGTGCAGGCTGCGCCGAACGCCAGAAAGTTGGCGAGACACGGTGCAAATTCAAATAAAATAATCGTACAATGCCATGATCTTTGAACATAAGATCTATGTAAGCGCGCATCCGCTGACGACGGGTTGTGAGCGGTTGATCCCACTGTTTGATACGTGCCATGCGCCGATCATAGCGCATTTGAGGAGAGAGAAAACGTTTAAACATGGCCGCGTCTTATCAGGAATAAAGGCTCAGGTCATCTCTACAAATAAGCCTAAATCTTACGTATGCGCAGCAATATGCTGACATGCAGCATGGAATGCGTCATCTGCGCTAAGCGCTGTTGTATCAAGATAAAAGGCATCAGGAGCCGCCAAAAGGGGAGCATTAATGCGTGATGCATCGCGGGTATCGCGTTGATGAATGCCATCCAGAATGTCCTCATAAGAGGTCATGTCCCCTTTAGCATGCAACTCCAGAAAACGCCGTCTCGCCCGTTCTTGCGCACTGGCGGTCACGAACAGTTTGATTTTGGCTTGCGGATAAATCACCGTGCCAATATCGCGTCCATCAAGCACCGCCCCTTCAGCTTGTGAAGCAAACGCGCGTTGAAATGCAATCAACGCCGCACGCACTTCCGGAAGCGCTGCAACGACAGAAGCCGCTTCCCCCATTGACGCCCCGCGCAAGCGTGGGTCTTCAAGCGCTTCAAGATGCAGGTGACGCGCTGCATATTCAGCCTCGGTTATATCATCAAGTGCATGTCCCGCATCAAGCATTACAAGGGCGACGGCACGATAGAGCAGTCCCGTATCAAGATGTGGCAAGCTGTAATGACGCGCAAGGCGTTTAGCAAGCGTACCCTTGCCAGAAGCGGCTGGCCCATCAATCGCAATCATCATGAATGTTCTGCTCAGACTCTCAATAAACTGCGTCAAACTTAGCGCTTCATAGCGTGTGGAGCAAGCTTCGCAAGCCGATATAAAGTCTCATGCGCGCGGGTGTGCACTGGCAAATGCACCCATCAATCGCGCCGTGTCGATGTGAGTATAAATTTGGGTTGAGGAAAGGGAGGCGTGCCCCAAAAGGGATTGAATAGCACGCAAATCTCCGCCCCCAGCGAGCAAATGACTCGCAAAAGAATGTCTGAGGGCATGTGGCGTTGCATGATCAGGAAGCCCTAAAGCACCGCGTAACTGCACCATTGCAAGTTGAATAATGCGTGGTGAGAGCGCTCCCCCCTTCGCGCCGCGAAAGAGCGGACGATCAGAGGGTAGAGGATAGGGGCAGCTTCCAAGGTATGCTTCTACTGCATCCTGAACCGCTTTAATCACAGGAACGCTGCGCATTTTTCCGCCTTTGCCTAGCACGCGTAATGTATCAACACCGCGTACAGGAGCCTCTTGGCGCGTGAGAGAAAGCGCTTCTGAAATGCGCAAACCACAGCCATAAAGCAAACTTAAAACCGCCGCATCACGCGCTAAAATCCATTGCGCGCGCGGATCGCCCACACGGCTTGCATCATCGACAACAGCAACAGCATCACGGGCAGGAAGCGCACGAGGCAATGATCGGGCTAAACGCGGCCCCCGCGTTGCAAGCCACGCTGATGCATCAAGATGTCCTTGTGAGGCTAAGAAACGTGCAAAAGAACGCAAACTGGCAAGCTGGCGCATTAATGTGCGGCTTTCTACACCCTTTTGACGCCGCACGCCCATGAAAGCACGCAAATCAGCAGGTTTGAGACTTTTGAGTTGGGCAAGTGTAATATGGCCAGAAACACGCACGCTCATAAAATTCAAAAATTGCGCGACATCACGCCGATAAGCATCAACGGTATGTTCAGATAAGCGTCGCTCTGCACTGATATGTTTATCCCACGCCTGATAAGCATTCAGAAGCGGTTGATCATTAAGCGTTAGCGCCAGCATGTCGATTCATTTGCTCTTAAATAGAGATATCACGTTACAAAATTATCATGATGAACCGTAAAAAACCGTGAACTGACTAAATAATGCACATGATTGCATTAAAAGCGCATTAACCACTTTCTGGATGACTCAACTGTGGTTTAAATAGAGTGATTCGCGGATTGCAATTGCAATCTTATTGTGATGTGATTCGTGCAGTTGTGTCATTCATATCAAACCGTAAGTCTGCAAGTGTTCTGCAAGTGTATCGTCATTGCGTGACGTGTAGTATCAAGTATCTGTCCCCGTATTTGAGCGTAACTCACATTCTGATAACCTCAGTGATTGATCAATAATGCCTTATGTCTGCAAACATCAACCACCACGCCCTTTGACAGGATCGCTTCCTGAAAAAAGTGGCGCAGGTTTAATGCGAAAATCGTGTGTGACGTTATTCAGCTCTATCTCCGTTATAGCAATGACAACATCTGCAAGTGCAAGCGTCCTGCAAACGTTAAGTCAAATCGGTTTAAACATTCAAACCCATCATATCACAGGATTAGTCGCTTCGATTGGCGTGAGTATTTTCGCTGCTACAACAGCTGTTTTTTATGTCAGAGAGCGCAACATTTGGCAGGAACGCGAACGTGACATGTCTGATCAGATTGCACATTTGCAAGAACGCGCTGATCTGGCCGATTTGATGATCGTTGCTGAACCTAAAATGGTGATTATTTGGCGCACACGTGACGCACGCCCAGTCATCGAAGGCTCTCTTAAAGAGATTGCACCAGCGACAACCTCAATTTTAGGCTTTGGCCAATGGCTGCCACCACAACAGGCATCGCAAATTGATAACGCGATTGAGCGCTTAAAAATGCGCGGTGAGGCATTTAAAATGGTGCTTGAAAGCGTGAATGGTCGTCACATTGAAGCAGTGGGACAAGCGGTAGGGCGTCAGGCGATTGTACGACTTCAAGAAGTCACATTACTGCGTCACAAACTTGTGAAATGTGAAAAAGCATTGACGATTAAAACCCGTGAAGCAGCGCTTTTTCAGGCATTTGCTCAGCATATTCCACATCCAGCGTGGCTGCGAGATTCTTCTGGCGTTTTAGTCTGGTGCAACACAGCCTATGAGATTGCTGTTGAAGGCGCGAGCTCTAAACCGAATGGTGAATTTGCCCCGATCCCTGAACTTCTTGAGCGCATTGACCGCGAAGAGGCAGAGGAGAAACGCAAGAAAGAAGAGCCTTTTCGCAAACGCATTACCTCAGTTGTGGCAGGTGCGCGCCGTCTGCTTGATGTTTACGAACAGTCCAGTTTGGAAGGTTTCATCGGCATAGCGGTTGATGTCAACGAAGTGCATGACTTGCAACTTGATATTGAGCGCCAGAAAGCGGCACATGTACGCACCCTCAATACGGTGCGTACAGGGGTTGCGGTGTTCAATGGAGCCCAGCATTTAATCTTTCACAACAGTGCATATCGTGATGTGTTTTCACTTGATGCAGCATTTCTTGAAAATGAACCAAGCGATGGGGAAGTTCTGGATCGTTTGCGAAGTGAGCGCAAATTACCTGAACAGTCTGATTTCAAAATCTGGAAAGCCCAACATTTAGCCGCCTATCAATCTGTGGAAACAAAAGAAGAGTGGTGGCATTTGCCCGATGGCCGCACATTACGAGTCACCATTCATCCGAATTCACGCGATGGGGTGACCTATCTCTTTGACGATGTGACCGAGCAACTTCACCTTGAATCACGCTATAATGCGTTCATGCGGGTGCAAAATGAAACGCTCGATACACTCCAAGAAGGGGTTGCGGTGTTTGGTTCGGACGGGTTGTTTAAGTTCTGCAACCCTGCTTTTGTTAAGCTCTGGTCATTGCCCGATGATCTCATCAAACGGCTTGATACATCTGAGTCAGTGCATATTGATGAAATTGCCCACGCGACACGCGCCATAACCCTTGATGATCCGGCATGGAGTGAAATCAAGGCCGTGGTCGTGGGACTTTATGATGCCCGTAAATCACGTGCGTTCCGCATTCCACTTGTTAATGGTACGCATCTTGATGGCGCTGTCGCACCGCTGCCTGAAGGTGCGACATTGATCACCTTCACCGATGTTACAGCCACGGTTAATGTGGAGCGTGCCTTGACAGAGCGTAACGATGCACTTGAGCAAGCATCACAACTGCGTGATAATTTTGTACATCATGTCTCGTATGAACTGCGTTCACCACTCACCTCAATTATTGGCTTTTCACAGATGCTCAGTGATGAAACGTTTGGTGCGCTCAACCCCAAACAGCGCGAATACACGTCGCACATCATGCAATCGTCGGCGACCTTATTAGGTATCGTCAACGATATTCTTGATCTGGCAACGATTGATAACGGCCTGATTGAGCTCAATCTCGACAAGGTGGATGTGTCGCAATCGCTTCAAGAGGTCGCCCACGCCCTTAAAGAGCGCTTGAATGAGAGCGAGCTTGATCTAAAAATCGACGTATCAGATGATGCCGCGTCCATGATTGGCGATGCTAAGCGTATCCGTCAGGTGGTCTATAATCTGCTTTCAAATGCGATTGGTTTTTCATCAAAAGGTCAAAAAATCACAATCACTGCCGCACGTGATGAAGGTGGCTATCTGCGTATTACAGTGACAGATCAAGGGCGGGGCATTCCACAAGAAGTACAGGATAAAGTGTTTCATCGGTTTGAAACGCACGCTCTAGGATCCCGTCATCGCGGTGTCGGTTTGGGCTTAGCGATTGTTCGCGCTTTTGTTGAACTTCATGGCGGACATGTCTCATTGCAATCCCAAGAGGGGAAAGGCACAGCTGTCACCTGTCATTTCCCAGATCAGCGCATTCAGCCACCGATAAAAGATGAGAATAACACGCAAAACACCGCTTCAAAGGCACAGGCAGCATGAGTGCTTATGAAGCCCCTAACCGAAGTGATGTCGCTGTTTGGACATTAAAACTGCCCGATGAAGTGGCAACAGGGCGTATTGCGCAATATTTAGCGCCTTTGCTTGGTCCAGGCGATATGATCACCCTCACGGGCGGTTTAGGCGCAGGAAAAACGGCATTCGCACGCTGCTTGATACGTGCACTCGCACATGATGAAACGCTGGAAGTACCAAGCCCGACCTTTACACTTGTGCAGACCTATGATGTCCCCGCGACAACCTCACAGGCTGCGCAATTACAAAATAAAACGTCTACGTCTCGCGCTCCCATGCTCGCGGTTCAACATCTTGATTTATTTCGTCTACAGGGTCCTGAGGATCTTCAAGCGCTTGATTTTGAAGAGAGTGTTGATCACGCACTCACACTCATAGAATGGCCAGAGCGCGCCGCGTCCGTTTTACCTCCCGACCGCCTTGATATCATGTTGCGGCTTTTACTCGGTACAAAGACACAAGAGCGGCTTTTAACATTGTCAGGCTATGGTTTATGGCGTGAACGTTTAAGACGTGCGCAAGATATTTACCGGTTACTTCATGCGGCAGGATGGGCGCAGGCGCGTCGCGAGTATCTTCAAGGGGATGCGTCAAGCCGTGCTTATGAGCGTTTGTTCAAACCCGATGGACAAAGCGCTATTCTCATGATCTCTCCACCTCGTCCTGATGGTCCACCCATTCGGCGCGGAAAATCCTACAGCGCGATTGCTAAACTGGCAGAAAACGTGGAAGCATTTGTGGCATTGGCGCGAGGTTTGCGCCAAAATGGCTTGAGTGCTCCCGATATTTTGTTCGCTGATCTTGATGCAGGACTGTTGCTCATTGAAGATTTCGGTCTTGAGAGCGTGCTCATCAACGGCGCCCCTGATGCAGAGCGCTATCTTGCCAGCATTGATGCACTCGCACACCTTCACACTAAAAATGTGTCGAATACACTACCCGTCACGCATGAGCGTCATCATATTGTCCCCCCCTATGATCTTGAAGCATTCCTGATTGAGGCGGAGCTTATTCTTGACTGGTATATGCCCCATATTGCAGGCAGTTTGATCTCAGCGGCATCACGTGCGGAATTTCTGAACCTGTGGACGAATGCGCTTGAGCCCGTGCTTCACGCACCAACGACATGGGTGCTGCGCGATTATCACTCGCCCAATATCATGTGGGTTGAGGGACGCTCTGGTGTGCGCCGCGTTGGTATTTTAGATTTTCAAGATGCAGTGATGGGTCACGCGGCCTATGATGTGGTGTCACTGGCACAAGATGCACGCGTAAATGTGCCGCTTGATCTGGAGCTTAAACTGCTCACGCGCTATGGTGCGCTGCGTCGCGCGTCTGATCCAGATTTTGATGTTGGTGGTTTTGCCCGTGCCTACGCGCTTCTTGGTGCGCAACGGGCAACAAAAATCCTCGGCATTTTTGCGCGTCTTGATAAGCGTGATCGCAAGCCGCAATATCTCAAGCACCTCCCACGCGTGGAAAGTTATCTAAAGCGCAACCTTGATCATCCCGCCCTTGCTCCCTTAAAAACATGGTACATGACCCAAATTCCGAGCCTTTTTGCGGTGAAACAACCAAAAGCTTGAGGAAGACCAAAAAGTCCTGACAATACTGCGCGCCCTAAAAATCTAAAAAATGCAAAATAAAAGATCGACTTTTTGAGGAGATATTGCGCAACCCAAATGAATTTAAAAAACTGCGAAAATTTGATTGTCATTTATGACAATATGGCGCGCCCTACGGGAATCGAACCCGTGTTTTCGCCGTGAAAGGGCGACGTCCTAGACCGCTAGACGAAGGGCGCTGACACAACATTGATCGTCAAGGATCAATCCATGTGTGGCCGTGTATAAAAGGGATTACACAACGGCGCAAGGGGCATAACAACGCTTTGGTTGATTTTTGATGGTTTTTTAACGACAGTGTCAATAACGGTGACAACCTCATGCTTTTTGGCAACTTTTATATGCTCTCATGTTGGCAATATGCTGTTGTTTGAAGGCTTTTGATCATGGTTTCTAATTCACCGTTTACATCCGGAGCGCAATTTCCTGAGCGCGTGGGGCGCAAACTGCCAGACACAAAAGGGATGCAAACGGTTTCAAAGTCACTTGAAACGATGTTGTATAAGCCCGCGACACATATTTCCAATGTGCCTGCATCCACCGAGCCCACATCGCAAAAAACGCCGCCCTTTAAACGATGGACAGTGCCGAGCATTCTTAACAAAAAATATGCACAGCCTTCTCAAACGCTGCCAATGTCAGGAGCGCTATATAAAGGTGTTTTATGGCGCAGGATCATCGCTTTTGGCATTGATCTTCTTATCATTTCCATCATCGTTGCCATGTTATCGCGCGTGCTTGCTGTGATTGGTGTTAAATTGGCCCTATGGGGCGCAAAAGGTTGGAGCACAACAGTTTATGCATCGCTCGGTTTTATAACCACCATGGCTTACAATGCGCTTCAAATTGGCGGCGAGAAACAAGCAACGCTTGGTATGCAGATCATCGGATTGAAAGTGACGACACCAGTGGGTGGGCGGCCAGCCTTAAAAAGCGATGTGATTCATGTGGGACTATTTTATGTCCTCTCAGCAATGGTGTTTCCAGTCATCATTGACTTTATATCCGCGCTGCAACGCTCTGATCGACGCACCTTGAGAGATCGTTTAAGCGGTTATGTGGTTGTACGCGCGAATGAATATGATCGTATGCAGTTAAGATGATACGCTTTTTCATACATCCGACAAAATAAGCGGTGAGAGCGCGTTTCTGATGTCGCGTTCTGCAACATGCGGGTTGTTAAAAAGAAATGCACTCTCAATGCTCTTTAAAGTGCTTGACCCATTGAGTGCGAAGAGAAATTGCCGCACAATGGAACTCATCGTATCCTTGATGCGTCTTTTTATCGTGCCTTCACATAATAGGCATTGAATACCACAGGAATCGTGACCCGTGACCAGCCAGCCGCGTGACGCGCCGACCTTTTATCTGACACCGCCCTCACCATGTCCTTATTTACCGGATCGTGAGGAGCGTAAGGTATTTACGCATCTTGTTGGGCGTCAGGCGCCCGATTTAAATGATGTGCTCACGCAAGGAGGCTTTCGTCGCTCTCAAACGATTGCTTATCGCCCCGCGTGCGATGTTTGCCGCGCCTGTATTTCGACACGCGTGATTGTGCCGGCTTTTACGCCTAACGCAACCCGTCGACGCATCCTTAAGCGCAATGCCCGTTTAATAGGTTCTGCTGGCCCTAATCAGGCAACCTCAGAGCAATATTCTTTGTTTCGTCGTTACGTTGATTCGCGCCATGCCGAGGGCGGTATGGCGGACATGACCATGCTCGATTATGCGATGATGGTTGAAGAAAGCCATGTTAACACGCAACTGATTGAATATCGTTTTCACGGCGTTGATAGTCACATTACAGGCCGTGGTGAAGGTGATCTGATCGCAGTTGCGCTCACAGACCGTCTCAAAGACGGCCTGTCGATGGTTTATTCGTTTTATGATCCTGAACGTGCTGATTTAAGTTTAGGCACGTATATGATTTTGGATCACATCGCACGGGCGCGCAAACAAGGTCTGACTTATATTTATCTCGGTTATTGGGTCGAGGGATCACCAAAAATGGGTTATAAAGCGCGCTTTACGCCGCAAGAGCGTCTTCAACCTGAAGGGTGGATGCTTTATCAAGACCCGCCTTCATATGATCCGTGATCTTTTAGTAGACATTTGCTTTAAATCACGCCAAAAGTTGTAATAGTTCGTTTACATTTCAAATGAGTTTATCGCTTAAATCCTAGGCTGAGTTTCACATCAACTATCAACTACATTCAATGAAACTGGAGAACGTGAGTTTGAGCGTCGCGTCAAAAACTGAGGCTTTGTCATTTCGGGATTATGTGCGTTTATCGCCTCTCGCGTATAAAGGCGTTGCCTGCAATATGCGTTTAGCGGCGGCGCGTGGTTTGGCGCGGGTGCGCCCGATGGGCGGCATTGCGCCTGAGCGTTTATTGCTTGTGCCTCATGATCTGCGCACCAGTGACCCTACGATCGCGGAAGATATTTATTCAGGATATTATGTATTTGATGGCCGCCTCGTTACAACGCGAGGGCAGTCACCTTTTGATTATCCAGCACCTTCAAAAGGATGGGCTGAAAGTTTATGTGGTTTTGGTTGGCTCAGACATTTAAGGGCAGCCCATACACCGCTTGCAAGAGCTAATGGCCGTGCGCTCGTTAATGAATTCATTATTTCTTCTCATGCGCGACATGGTATTGCCGCAACACCTAAAGTGATGGCACGGCGCATGATTGCGTTTTTATCGCAATCTCCTCTTGTGCTTGAGGGTGCAGACCACGATTTTTATCGCGCTTTTCTCAAAGCGATTGTGTCTGATGCCAATTTGCTGAGTCAGATTATGCCCTCTTTAAGCGGTGAAGATCGCGTGATGGCAGCGATGGCGCTTGCGTATGCAGGGCTTTGTGTGAGTGGTGCAGAAGGGCTGATCCGGCGCGGCGGCAAGTTTCTCAATGATTGTTTAGCGCGAGAAATTCTGCCCGATGGCACGCATATCAGTCGTAATATTCGTCTGCATATGGAATTGCTTGCTGACTTATTGCCGTTGCGACAGGCTTACTTAAGCCGTGGCCTTGAGCCGCCTGTTGAGATGATTCGTGCGATTGACCGTATGATGCCCATGCTACGCTTGTTTCGTCATGGCGATGGTTCACTCGCACTTTTTCATGGCATGGGTGAAACGGCGAGCGATCTTGTCGCAACGCTTCTCGCTTATGATGAAGTACGTGGGCGCCCGATGCTGCACGCGCCTTATGGGGGCTATGAGCGTTTAGAGCAGGGCGAGACAGTTGTTGTCGCGGATATGGGAAGTGCTCCCCCGCTTGAGTGGTCAATCGAGGCACATGCAAGCGCTTTAGCGTTTGAGCTTTCCTCAGGTCAAAACCGCATTGTCGTGAATTGCGGTGTACCGCGCAGCAGCTCTGATGAGGTGCGTCAACTGGTGCGAGCCACAGCGGCGCACTCAACTTTAACGCTTGGCGAAGCGTCATCTTGTCGTTTCGCACAACCGCAATGGCCTCGCGGCCATAACGGACAAATCATCATTGATGGTCCATCCCCTTTTCAGGCAACACGTTCAGCTCCCAGTGACAATGGGCTGCATGATAATGGCATGGAAGTCATTGCACAACATGATGGTTATCAGGCACAATTTGGTCTCGTGCATGAGCGTCGCTTATGGCTTGATGTAACGGGACATCGCTTAGCAGGATCAGATCGCTTAATGGGAGATGCGCTGCTTTTAGAGCCACCCTCTGCCGTGCTTCGCTTCCATCTGCATCCAAGCGTGCGGGCAAGCCGCGTTGCCGATGGTCGCACGGTCATGTTATTATTGCCACATGGCGAAGCGTGGAGTTTTGAAACAAACGCACCCGTTGTCGGTATTGAGGAAAGTGTATTTTTTACAGCTCCTGATGGCGGCAAGCGCACTGCGCAAATTGTCGTACCATTTCAAGGCGTACCCAACACATCCGTCACATGGACATTCAGCCGCATTGCAGGGCCGAGTGGGCGTAAAAAAGCCTGATATGTCACGTATATTACGTTGTATTCTCACCAAGCGCACATAAAAAAACCTTACCAAATAGGTAAGGCTTTAAGTTCATTTTTGTCATTATAAAAGTGTTGTTGAGTTTTAGGCTGAGCGGCGAATGAGGCCAACAACTGCGGAAACAACAAACAACACAATAGCAACCCAAAAGAGAAGTTGAGCTCCGCTCATTGCCGTTCCTGCAACGCCGCCAAAACCAAACAGTGCTGCAACAAGTGCAATTAGAAGGAAGACAACAGCCCAATGTAATAAATTACCCATTTTTATGTCCTTTCTTAATTTTAAATCTTTTTGTTAAAATGTTCAGCCTTCAACATGTGGTGAAGGACGTCTTTCTGGATCTAATGCCGCGTCAGTCGGATCAATGTTGTCAGGCTCTTCCGCTTCCAATGCTGTTTTAGCTTCAGCAACATCAATCATGCGAGAAGGCTCTCCGCCAGACATCCCCTCTGCAGTTGCAACAGAGAGACGTCGTGCATCTTCTTCCCACGCGTTAAGCGCTTCAATTTTTTCATCTTTTGAAAGAATATCGCTTTCAACAATGTCCATTGGATGAGAGAAATGCTCAAAAGGAACTTCAATCACTTCTTTCGGCAGCTCTTGGTTATGTTCCGACATCATCAATCTCCTAAACACGAGACAATCAAACCTCGCTTATTCAAAACGATTAAATCTGTAGAAAGTTCCAGCGCTAGGATGAAGCGACAATTGATATTTTGGGAGATGCTACATGATCCTGCAAAGTGTTACGCATCAAGATATGACGTCGCTCGCTCAAAACATGGCGTGCTTGTGTGAGTGCCACATTAAACGCTTCCAGCATATTGCTATCAACGCTGACATCGCTTGCATGAACAAGAGCGCGCATCACGATTTCATCGACATCATGTTCAAGATCATCAAGACGCGCCATATCCTGAACAAGGCGCGCGGAGCGCATGACACTCACAAGACGAGAGGTCAGGACAGCAATATAGCGTTGATTATGGGCGGATGAGCGACTGGCAACTGCAGCAAGGCCTGATCCAAACAAACTGAACGCCATAATGCCAATGTAAAACCAGTCGCCATAACGATCAAAGAAGGTTTTTTCTTCGCCATCAAGATATGCAGCCGCGCCAATGTGCACAGGCACAGCCGATCCCTTGTCTGTTTCTGGCGCTTCGAGACGGTTGGCCAAGGGGGCAATTGTTACAAGACTTGGCCGTGCAGTGAACAACAAACGTGTTAAATCCGCTACCACGCCTTCATCAAGATTTTCCTGAGCTAGAAGACGGTGAGCAGCACCTAGTGTATTAAAATTTTTAGTAGGGCGAGGTGGATTGCCGCCATAAGTTCCACGAACAATTTCCAGACTCTCTAAAGCGGGAAGGCGCTGTACAATGGCATCCGCTTCGGCGATGGGTAAAAAGTTGGGTGCACCTGCCCCCGCTTCACCAACCGCTGCAACAACTTGCGAAACCAGCGATCCTGCGGGCGGCCCCACAACCATGACCGCATCAATTAAACCATCTTGAAACGCTTTTTGCACATCCTGTTCAGCAACATCAATTTTTGTGACACTATTGAGTGGGATTTCATATTGCTTGAGCACAAGGTCAAGTAGCAAGCGATTAGCAAGCGTTTGACCCCGCACAATCCCGACGCGTCGATTAACAAGTCCAACAACGCTTGTAAGAGGTGCATTCAATGGTGTCAGCAGAAACACACCATTACGCTGCCAAATCGCAACCGTATGTCCGTTGACAGGAAGCGTATGATCACTACGCACAATTGCCAGATCAACTTTGCCCTCACTGAGCAGTTTGGCACTGGTTTCACTGTTATCGGTAGGCACAACACGAAGACGAATATTCTCCCGATTGCGCCCTAAATATTGTGCAAGACCTGTAACGAGGCGCGCATTTTCGTCCGTATGTGGTGAGCCAACGGCGAAAGAAAGGGTCGTAGGACGTGTCCAGATATAACTTAAAAAAACAGCCATGCCACAGGTAGCAAGAGTTGCTGCCAAAACGATATAGCGCAACCGCATACGCCACCTCATGGTGCTTTTACCTCCATCATCAAACACGTTTGCTCCAGTTCAAGAATACACGTTTTTTGAAATGAGAATATACCCCTCACATTTGAAGAGTTGGTGTCTGAAGTATTTTGAAGTTATCGGATAGGCGGTCAACCCATAATCGTGCTTTTTGCGGAAAAGTGGTATTCAGGAAGCCAAGGATGGCCTTCACGA